>JBKPQM010000214.1:0-37394 GCA_046734095.1 Actinomycetota bacterium
CATCCGGACAACGGACGACGACCTGCGTCTTGTCATCGACGTGCTCGCCCCAGCATGGGGCCGACGCCTCGTTCCGAACCAGCAGCACGGCGACATCGTGCTCGACGAGGTTCCCGGCCTATCTCTGGCGCTCTCTCGTCCCGGCGAGCAGATCGACCTCACCGCGACAATGCTCGATGGCACAGCCATGTCATTTCCGGCCGTGATTCCCGAGATCAACTCGGCCTTGTGTTTGAAGGCGCTCGGCTGGTCGAGCCGACTGGCCGCGAAGGACGCCGTCGATGTCTGGCGACTGCTGCGCGCACACCGTCAGCGGATGCAGGAACCCGTCCGGTGGCGCGACTCCGGCGTTCAGGGCGACGCCGCGGCCATCCTCCGCGCCGGCTTCGCCCGACCGGCAGGTGGCGGTGTCCGCGCTGCGACGACGGATCGCGCCGAACAGGCCGAGATCCGAGCGCTGACGCTTGCCGTGCTGCGCAACTGACGCGTGGCTCGATCAGCGAGAATCGAACAGCCACCGGCAGCACAGTTGATCTTCGCGGGTACACATCGGGTACACACCAGAACGGAAAGCGGCCGATGTTGATCAACGCTAGCAAACGCCTCTAGACCAGCAATTCCGTGACCTACAAGCACTTCCCAACGATCTTCAAAGACTGGAGAATCGCCCTCCGGAGGCGGAAGCGCAGGTTCGAATCCTGCCGGGGGCACCACGCTGGAAGGCCTCGATTTGCCGGAGTGTAGCCACCCCAGGCTTGATCGTCGGAAGCTTGATCGAATCAGTGCCAGTCCGCAAATAGTCCGCAAGAGGTTGGCGAGCTCGCCCGGTGCAGCGCCGACGAGGCTCGGTGTTGAAGTCTCCGGAACGGTGCCTGGTAGCCGTCGGGCAGGACACCGCCGGGGTTCTGACGTCAGGGTGCGGGCCGGTCGCTGGACGTCGGAAGGTTGACGACCTCGACGTCGGTGTTCAGGCCACTCGTGCGCGCATCGCCGATCTCTTGAGCGCGAGCGTCGAGCCGGTCCGCGATGGTGTCCAGATCGTCGCCGAACAGGTGGCCGTACTGATCGAGGGTGACCGTCGCGGATTTATGGCCCAGCATCTGCTGCACGAGCTTCACGTTGGCGCCGGAGGCGATGGCGAGGCTCGCTGCGGTGTGCCGCAGCTCGTGCGGGTGTAGTCCCGGGACGCCGATCGCCTCGGCGGTCTTGTCGAAGCCGGCGCGGCGGAACACGGCAGCGCGCAGCGCGATACGCGAGCGGATCAGACGATCTGTAGCAGGATTCTCCGCAGACGTTGAGATCGGCGGGAGCCGCGTCAACGACACCATACGGGTCGACACGCGCGCTTCGGGTGTCACGAACCGCGACGTCGTCGACCACGAGCCCGACAGGTGCCTGTGGTCCGCGGCCCGCGCGAGGTCGCCGTACCTCAACCCGCCGGCGCGGCTGCCCAGCGCGACCTGATCCGGGTGCGTACTCGAGGCCTTCTCGAGCAGCAGCTCGACACCCATTCGGACTCCCGCGGGGCCCGTTCAGTGGATCTATCAGCCGGTGCCGACGTACCGGCCGAACAGGTCGCTGTCCAGCAGCTCCTTGGCGGTGCCCTGGTAGACGAGCTCCCCCCGCCGCAGCACGTAGGCCGTCGAGGCGATGCCCAATACGCGCGTGGCGAACTGGTCCACGAGCAGCAGCGAGCTGCCCTCGGTCGTCAGCCGCTGCAGGAAGCCGAAGATCTCGTCGACGACGATCGGGGCGAGGCCGAGAGACGCCTCGTCGACCAGCACCAGCCGCGGGTCGCGCACATAGGCCGCGGCCATCGCCAGCATCTGCTGCTGGCCGCCGGAGAGCGTGCCGGCGGTCTGCTTCAGCCGCTCCCGAAGGATCGGGAACGCCGTCGTCGCTCGGTCGATCGCGTCGTCCGCGCTGCCCTTTCCGCACTGCATCGTCAGGTTCTCGCGCACCGTGAGGGAGCGGAAGACGCCGCGGCCCTCCGGGACATGGCACAGGCCTTTCGCGAAACGCCGGTGCGGCGTGAGCGTCGTGACGTCGTCCCCGAACAGGCGAACGTCACCTCGCGTCGCTGGAAGGAACCCGCAGATGGCCCGCAGCAGCGTGCTCTTCCCGGCGCCGTTCGGGCCGAGCAGCGCAGTCACCTGACCGGCCGGCGCGCACAGCGTCACGTCCCGCAACACAACCGTCCGACCGTATCCCGCGCGCAGGCCCGTCACCTCCAGGACCGGCGGGGCCGGGGTGTGCCTTCCGTTCGGGGAGACAGCCGCCGGCATAGTCACAGCGTCGCCTCCTGCGTCTCCTGAGTGGCGACCTCCGGCGACCCGAGGTACGCCGCCTGGACGACCGGGCTGGACGCCACCTGCGCGGGTGTGCCGTCGAAGATCAGCCGGCCGAAGTCCAGCACGTAGATGTAGCTGCACACATCCATGACCAGCGAGAAGTCGTGCTCGACGAGCAGAATGCCGCAGCCGCGTTCCTCGACGACGCGGCGCAGCACATCAGCGAACGCGGCCGACTCGTCGCGATCCAGGCCGCTCGAGGGCTCGTCCAGCATGAGGACGTCGAACGGCCCGGCGAGGCAGCGGGCGAGTTCGACCAAGCGGCGCTGCCCGGTGGACAGAGCTCCTGCCTGAGTCTCGCTGAGGTCCGCGATGCCGCACAGCTCCAGCGCATCGTGCGCCGCGCGGAGGGTCTCGTGCCGTTGCTGCGGGGTCGCGGCGAGCTGGGTGAGCGGGTTGCCGCCGGCCAGGCTCGCCTCCCGGCCGAGCGCGACGTTCTCGGCGACGGTCAGCGAGTCGCCGAGCTGCATGCGCTGGAACGTCCGGCCGAGCCCGAGCCGTCCGCGCGCGGCCGGGCTGAGGTGGGTTATGTCGCGGTCGTGCAGCCGGATGGTGCCGCCGACCCGGCGGTTCAACCCGCTGCAGGCGTCGAACGTGGTCGTCTTGCCGGCCCCGTTCGGGCCGATGAGCCCGGTGATCCGGCCCATCAGGGCGGTGAAGCTCAGCTCGTCGACGGCGACGAGGCCGCCGAACCGCACCCGCAGCCGGTCCACCTCGAGACCTCCCGCCCGGACCGGTGCCGGCACCGGCGCGACCTCCGGCAGCGCGCGCGGGGGCCGCCGGAATCGATCGAGGACGTTGCGCAGCGCCTGCGGCATGGCCGGCTGACGTCCCTGCAGAGACACCTGGATGGCGAAGAAGCCGAAGATCACGTTGAGCCAGTACGTCGCGTTGGGGCTCGTCCAGTAGGCCGGTACCACCGACGCGACAGCCATGACAAGCGCGTACCACGGCTCGGCGAACGGGGCGAGGGCGAGGACCGCGAGCAGGATGAGGGACTGGAACGAGGAGAAGTGGCTGTCGCCGGTGCTGGCGAAATGTACCGCACCGCCGTACAGGATGCCGCCGACGCCGGCGAGGAATGCCGAGACGCAGAAGACGATCACCCGCGTCGTATTGGTGGACAGCCCCATGGTGGCCACGGCCACCGGCGATTCCGACACTCCGCGCAGCACGCGGCCGAGCCGCGACCCGATGATCGCGACGATGAGCAGGCTGACGGTCACGACGAAGACCAGGACCACGTAGTAGTAGGCGCGGTCCGACTGGGCGATAGACGGGCGCGGCATCGCCCGCCCGTCCTGCAGCACTGTGAACATGAAGCCACGGGCGTAGAACAGCTGCTCGACGAGCACGCCGAAGCCGAACGTGGCCAGCGCGAGGAACAGGCCCGAGAGCCGGATCGCCGGGATCGCGACGACCGCGCCGATCGGGACGGCCATCAGCGCGCCGAGCACGAGCGCGACGAGCCACGGCAGCCCGTGGCCCACGGCGAGCTGGGAGAACGTCGTAGCGCCGATGGCCGCGAACGTCGCATGGCAGAGCGAGACCTGACCCGAGGTTCGCACCAGCAAGCCCAGGGAGAGGATGATCAACGCCTGGGTCAGCCCGACGGTGAAGTATCCAAGCTTGTCGCTGCCCACGATCTGCGGGACGAACAGCAGCGGCACCAGAACGACGACACCGGTGGCGGCGCGCACGAGCCCGGGTGCGCGGTATTGCAACTGCGGCCGCTGCTCGAAGGCGGCCGGCGGTACGAGCTTGCGCCGCGGCAGCACCAGCAGGACGACGAAGAGGACGATGAACGGGATGCTTTGCGGCAGCCCCGCGATCGCCTCGTGCCCGATCGAGAGCTTCTGCGCCAGGTTGGCGAGGACGCCGATGACCAGGCCGCCGACGAAGGTCAGCGGGATATTCGAGAACGCGCCGATCGCGGCGGCGCCGAAGGCCTGGACAACGAGGAAGGTAAGGCTGATCGCGTTCAGCCCGATGAAAGGCAGCACCAAGACGCCCGACGCTGCGGCGAAGGTGCAGCCGATGATCCACGAGATGCGCCGGACCCGGCGCGGGCTGGTCGCCTGCATGGCGACCAGGTCCGGATCATCGACCACCGCCCGCATCGCCAAGCCGGTCTTGGTGAACCGGAACAGCATCCAGAGCAGCGCAGCGGCCACGAGGCCGAACAGCGTGACCCACAGCTGCGGGTAGGAGATGTTTACCCCGGCGATGCGAAAGTGCTCGAACGGCCTGGGCAGGAACTGCCGCACGCGGATGGTGTCGGCGCCGAACTTTACCGTCGCCAGGCCTTGGACGAGCAGGATCAACCCGACCGTCCCGACGATCTTCGCCGCGGTGCGCTGCTGCGAGAGCCGCCTGGCGATCGGCTCCATGCCAAGGCCCAGCAGGGGGCCGACCACCAGCACGGCGACGACGAACGCTGGCCGCCAGTCCCAGCCATGCTCGACGTGCAGGTAGTAGAAGAAGTACGCGGCGGCCGTGGCGATCGCGCCCTGGCCGAAGTTGAAGATGCCGGACGTCTTGTAGGTGAGCACGAGCCCCGTCGAGGCGAGGCCGTAGATAGAGCCGGTGGCGATGCCGCTGACGATGAAGGGCAGGTATTCGTTCACCGGAGCTCCTATGCGCTCAGGCGCTCGGGCAGACCGGGTTCAGCCCGTTGGGTGCCTGCGTCTTACCGTCCTTGATCCCCACGACGAACGAGCAGGGGTGCGAGGTGAACGCGGTGGGCTTGCCGGCCGTAAAGGTGATCTTGTTGGAGAGCAGTCCGCCGAGGTTCTCGTCCTTGATCGTGTTCAGGGCGGCAGTGACGGTCTGGCGCGTCGGATTTGGCCCGACATGGGCAAGGGCCTTGCGCAGGACCTCGAGCCCGCTCCACGCGAAGCTGGCGGTGCCTTCCTTCCAGTTGTCGTCCTTGGCGTACTTCTTCATTGCGTCTCGGAACGTCGCGACGGCCGGGTGGTCCGCCGCCGACGGGAAGGCGTACGCCGGGCCGTACAGCGTCACGTCAGGAATGTCCAGCAGGTCCTTGCCGATCGCCTGCTCGGACGAGCCCCAGGTCGGGTTGTAGTTCTGTGCCTGGCAGTCCTCGACGAACTTCGCGGCGGCCGCGGTGGTGAAGTTCAGCTGCGCGTAGTCGACGTGCTGCTGCTGGAGCTGAAGGCACTGGGCGGTGTAGGACGTCGCCGTCGAGCTGACCGCCAGCGACGTGAAGTTCATGCCGATCTTGGCGGCAAGGGGCTGCTGGAGCTTCGTCGCCTCGCCGCAGGCAGCCACCTCGGAGCAGTAGAGGTCGGCAAACTTCGTCGCGTGACCGAACTGCTTCGCGACGAGCATCTGGTCGATCAGACCACTGACGACGTCGGTCACCGTCGGGAACATTCCCGCCTTCTTGTACCAGTCGGAGCTGTTCGCAGTGCCGCTGACCAGCGGCACTCCCTTGTTGACGGCGTCGGTGTCGTAGGCGGTGACCAGGTTGTCCGAGCCGACCAGGATCGCGAGCACCTGGTCCTGGTCGACGAGCTTCTTCTCGGCGGCCTGGGCCTTGACCGGGTCGCCGCCGTCGTCCTCGGAGATCACTTCCACTTTGTGGCCGTTGATCCCGCCGTTGGCGTTGACCCAGGCCGCCCACGCCGGGCCGACCGTCCCTGCCTGGTTGCTGCTGGACGCCTGCGATCCCGACAGCGACGAGATGATTCCGATCTTGATCGCTGAGCCCGTGGGCGCAGGGCTCGTCGGACCCGCGGACGCTGCTGCGTCCTCCGACGAGGAGCTGCTGCTGCATGCCGCTGCCAGCGTCGCGGCAGCTGCCGCCAGCGCCAGCGCGCCGACCAGCCGAAAACGATATGTCGTGTTCACGTGAGATGAACCCCTTCGCCGTGTTTGGCAGGAGGCCGTACCGTACTGCGGGCGTGCTGGTGACCTGGCCTCCGAAGTGAGAGAAAGGCTAAGCCCCGGCGGACCACAGAGACAAGACAATCCGCAGAATTATTTATCTTATTTGGTTGGCTGCCTCGTTAGCGACGACGTGATCGGGCGATGTGGGTCGATCCGCCCACTTGCGCAGCTCTCCGCTGGTGTCGGAGCAGCATCGTGGTGTAACCGCAGCTCACGAGCGTGGTGTCGCAAGAACGCCGAGCTCGGCCAGCCGGGCGACCACCGTGTCGGCCGCCTCGTTGGGAGAGAGCACGGTCGTGTCCGGGTGCAGCTCGGGATGCACCCGCGGCATTGACGAGCGCACGAGCCATCCGCCGCTCGGCACGGAACGGCGAGATGAACGAGACCAGGACCACCAGACCCATGTTGCGGGTGTGCTGTTCGTGCCCGGGGGTATCGGCCACGACGAAGGTGTGGTTCTCCGTGGAGCGGTAGCGGTATGCAACGTCGATTGTGATGCCCTGTTCCCGCTCGGCGGCCAGCCCGTCGACGAGTAGCGCGAAGTCGAGTTGGCCGCCCTGCGTGCCCAGCCGCTTCGAGTCGACGCCCGGCTTAGGTAATCGATCACGGTGAAGAAGGACGAGTCGACGATGGGCTCCACCACGGTCAGCCCCCTACCGGGAAGCTCAGCGGCAGGTGGATCGCACCGCGTACCCCGAAGTTCGTGTACGCGATCTCGTCGGTGGGGGTGACCCAGTAGTCGGGGATGCGGCGGTGGAACTCCGCGATCACGGTCCGCAGCTCCATGCGCGCGAGGTTGGAGCCCAGGCAGCGGTGTGGTCCGATGGCGAAGCCGACGTGGGCGTTGTGCCGGCGGCCCAGGTCGACGGTGAGCGGGTCAGGGAATGCCTGCGGGTCGACGTTGGCGGCGGCCCAGAGCACCTGCACCCGAGTGCCACGGGCGAAGGACCGGCCGGCCATCTCGATGTCGTCGGAGACGTAGCGGTGACCGAGCGGCACCGGCGACTCGAAACGCTGCAACTCCTCGACGGCGGCCGACATCAGCTCTGGATTGTCGATCACGTGCCGCCGTTGCTCAGGGTGCTGGGCGAACCAGGCGAACTGGCAAGACAGCGAGGAGGTCACGGTGTCCAGACCCGCGATGACGAGCAGGTAGCAGATGTCGATGATCTCGTCGTCGGTCAGCCGGTCACCGTCGATCTCCGTCTCGATGAAACCGCTCAGCAGATCGTCGCGGCAAGGTCCGCGGCGGCGCTTCGCCAGCGTGTCGGCCAGGTATGCGTACATGCGCTCTCCGGCCTTTGCCCGGGACGCTTCTTGGTCTTGGAAGGTGTCCCCTTCGGGTCGGACGACGGCCTCCTTGAAGCCGACGAAGACAGGCAGGTCCTCCAGCGGTAAGCCGAGCAGGCTGATGAAGATGCGCGAGGGCAGCGGGACGCAGAGTGCCTCGTAGAGTTCGACCTGCCGGTTGCGGACGAAGCCGTCGATCAACTCGTTCGTCAGGCGACGGACTGCCGGCTCCAGCTTGGCCATCTGCTTCGGCGTGAACAGCGGGTCGAGCAGCTTACGGTACTTGCGGTGGGTGTCGCCGTCGAGGTCGAGCGGGATCAGTGATCGCTGGCCGCCGAGATTGAAGTGCGTCCCGTCGGTAGTGTGGACGGCCGGATGACGGCATAGCGCCAGGATGTCGTCTCGACTGGCGATGACCGGCATCCCGTCCGGCCGGATGTACTCGGCCTCGCCGGCGAGCTCGTAGAAGGCCTGCTGCGGCTGACGCTCGTCCCACGACGGCAGATACTCCGCGGCACAGAAGCGGTAGTGATTCTGTGTCATTTGCGCCTCCTTAAGCTGACTAAGGGAATGCGACGTATCTGTCCCGGTGGAATTTCACGAGCTGTGGCTGACCAGCGTCCGGCCGCGCTCCCGACAATCTGCAAAGTCCAGCCCGACCGCGTACTTGTTGATCGGCTCCCACGACATGCCGAGCAGCCGGGCCAGGGGAGCGGGAACTCGCCCGGATGATGTCGTCGACCTTCATCCAGAGGTGCAAGAACTCCATCAGGCACGTACTACTGGCCGGATGCCTTGGGCGAAGTGCTCGATGGCGTCCCAGAGGAGGGCACGGGTACGGGCGAAGTTGTGCATGTGTGCCATGCGCGGTACCACCGTCAGGCTGACGTCGTGGGTTCCCCGGTAGGCGGCGCGCTCCGCCAACGGGTCCGGCACGACGTCCCGCTCGCCGCAGGCGATGAGTACCGGCACATCGATCGCTGCAGCCTCCTTCGCGACAGCTCCCTCGGTCATCATGGTCACCGCGCAGGCCGGGAGCGTCGCGCTGCCCCATGGGGTGGACGCGTCCCCACGCACCACGTCGGTGTAAGGGCGATAGCTTGCGAGGTCGGCCTGCATGAGTTCGGGCTCCTCGTCCGGCCAGTGGAAGCAGAAGCGGTAGTGCGAGTCGTCCGGAGCGACGACACCGAGCACCCGGTCCGCGATGGGCCGCAGGTCGGTACCGCGGGGTGGCATCGGGTACGTGACGCGGCCGCCGTCCGGGGCAGGGAAGTTGGTGTAGATGCCGCTCCAGCCCAGCAGGGCCACCCCGTCGAACGTGCCGTGGATGGCCTGCTGCACGGTCAGCAGACAACCACCCATCGACTGGCCCATGCCGACGGCCGAGGTGATGTCGATGGGCGCGACGTCCGCGAGAAGCTCGCCGGCCAACAGTCCGGCGAGCATCGACTCGACGGCGGCGTGGTTCGCCGCCGCAAGGTTCTCGTAGGTCAGGCTGAACGTGTCGGGATGGTCGCTGTCGCCGACGTGCAACTGGTCGCAAGCGACGAAGGCGAACCCGTGGCTCGTATGGTAGTCAGCCTGGCTGTAGCCCGGCAGCTTCTGCACGTCGTAGTACCGCCGGCCGAATCCGCCCCCCGGGAAGCCGAACAGCACGGGCAGCGGGCCGTCGACGCGGTCGGGCAGGTGCACCGTGGCCGCCGTTCGGAGCTCGCCGGGCAGATCTGCTGCCCCCGTAACGTCGACCTTGATGTCGTACGAGCGCATCTAGGCTCCTGACTAAATCATCTAACTCGGTTGACTATAGCTGTCAGAACCACCGAGCGTTAGAGTTTATGGTGCTATTAGTTAAACGATGCGGAGTCGGTGATGTACCACGTGTTCAGCGTCGACGACCACATCATCGAGCGCACAGATGTATGGTCCGCGCGGGTACCGGCCAGGTTCAAGGACGCCGCCCCACACGTCGTCCGCGACGACGGTCGAACCGGCGCTGCGCGCGCTGGAATGGGGTTCGCGGTGGAGAAGCTGTTCGCACTGCTCGCCGCCCAGCGGGTCCGGCCGCGGGTCACGGCGACGTTCCCGCTGGAGCATGCGGCGGACGCGCTTCCGGCCGAGCGGCGCTTGCGCGGTAAGGCGGTCGTGTGCGTATGAACCCGTTGGACGGCGTCCACGTCGTGACGTTCGAGCAGGCGGTGGCCGCCCCGCTGTGCACCCGCCACCTCGCCGATCTCGGCGCCCGCGTGATCAAAGTGGAGAACCCCGCGGGCGGTGACTTCACCCGCAGCTACGACGAGGCTATGAAGGGGCTGGCGTCGCAGTTCGTGTGGCTCAACCGGAACAAGGAGTCCGTGACCCTGGACGTGAAACACCCGTCCGCGCAGGCCGTTCTCGACCGATTGCTGGCAGGCGCCGACGTAGTGGTGCAGAACCTCGCGCCCGCCGCGGCGGCCAGGCTCGGCGTGGATGCGGCGACGCTGACCGCGCGCTTTCCGCGCGTCGTGGCGGTGGACATGTCCGGTTACGGCAACGAAGGCCCGCTGGCCCACAAGCGGGCATATGACCTGCTCGTGCAGTCGGAGGCGGGCTCCTGCGCGGTGACGGGACGGCCCGGCGAGTGGGCCAAGCCCGGCATCCCCGTCGCCGACGTCGGCACCGGCGTGTATGCGCTGTCGAGCGTGCTGGCCGCGCTGCTCGCTCGCGAACGCACCGGCCGTGGCGCCGCGATCTCGGTGAGCATGTTCGGCACGATCGCCGAATGGCTGGGCTTCGCGCTGAACTACACGATGGGCACCGGCCTGGAGCGTGAACCCAACGGGCTAAGCTCCCCCACCGTTGCGCCGTACGGCGCTTATCCGACCGGCGACCGGCAGACGGTCGTGCTCGGCACGACCAACGACAAGGAGTGGCAGCGGTTCGCGGTCACGCTGCTCGAACGTCCCGACCTGGCCGCCGATCCCCGGTACGCTGTCAACACGCTGCGCTGCCAGCGGCGATCCGAGCTGGACGCGGTGATTGCGGCCTGGACGGCACAACATCCGCTCGCGCACCTGCAGGCGAAGGCCGACGCGGCAGGCATCGGCAATGCGCGGCTGAATTCGGTACGCGACGTGCTGGCGCATCCGCAACTGGCCGACCGGTGGCGCGAGATCGACTCGCCGGTGGGGCCACTGCAGGCGTTGCTGCCGCCGTTCGAGTCGCCGGAGTGGAACCCGCGTCTGGACGGTGTGCCCGCCTTGGGTGAGCACACCGACACGGTGTTGCGCGAGCTCGGTTTCGACCCATCCGAGATCCTCGAACTGCGTCGTCGGAACGTGGTGGGAGACGCCCGCCCGTCGCGCAGCAGGGCAGCGGACTTTCCCACCACGTTCTAAGGGAGCGATATGACATCGAGCGAATGCGCCGGCAAGGTCGCCGTCGTGACGGGGGCGAGCCGGGGCATCGGCGCGGCCATCGCCGTTCGGCTCGCCCGCGCCGGGGCTCGGGTGGCCGCGGTCGCGCGCACCCTCGACCCGGATCCCCGCTACGTCGGCACCTTGCAGGACACGGTGGACACCATCGCCGAGGCGGGCGGAGTTGCCGTCGCGATCCAGGCCGACCTCGCGCATGCTGAGGATCGGCGGCGGCTCGTGGCGGAGGTCGAGCGCCAGGTCGGCCCGACCGACATCCTCGTCAACAACGCGGCGGTCACCTACCTCGCCCGCATCGAGGACTTCCCGGCCCGCCGGCTCGACGTCATGCTCGACGTGCAGGTGCGCGCGCCGTTCGAGCTCACCCAGCTCGTCCTGCCGGGCATGTACGAACGCGGCGCCGGATGGGTGCTCAACATCTCGTCGCGGGCGGCCATCCATCCTGACGGTCCCCCGTTCGACGAGATCCACACGAAGGGGTTCGCCGGTTACGGCATGTGCAAGGCGGCGCTCGAGCGGTTCACTACGGCGCTCGCCGCCGAGGGCTACGCGCACGGCGTTCGGGCGAACGCCTTGGCACCGTGGGACAACGTCGCCACGCCGGGCGCCGGCGCGCATGACCTCGTCGCCGGCTACCCGATCGAGCCGCCCGAGGTGATGGCAGAGGCGGCGCTGGCGCTCGTGTCGGGCGAGCTCACCGGCCGGATCGCGTACAGCCAGCAGTTGCTGGACGAGCTCGCACGCACGGCCAGAGCGCGATAAGCACTCGCGCCAAGAGTCATGCAGCCCGTTTGCTGGCGGCTCAATGGTTTCGCCCGAGGGAGCGTGGTCGGGTTTGACCGCGCCGGTCGCCTACGCCGGGACGCATCCGGTCGGCGCCGACCGAACCGGGTGCCCACAGCCGGGAGATTTCGCGCGTGGGGCTTCGCCGACGCGGAGATCGAGGCGGCGATCACCTGAGTTGACGCCGCCCGCGCGCGATCACCGCATCGCGCACGGCCGCGATACCCGCCGCGCCGGCGTTGCGTCGCCGCGACTCGGCCCGCTCAGCGTCGAGCGCGTCGTCCATACCGAGATTGCCGCGGCGGTGGTAGGCGGCGCGCAGCTCGACCAGCAGCGACGGGTCGATCTCGGCCGTCGCCGCCGCGATCTCGCGCGCTCGCGGCAGCAGCTCGGCGTGCGGCACCACCTCGTTGATCAGGCCGAGGCGCAGCGCCTGGCGGGCATCAATCAGCTCACCGGTGTAGCTCAACTGTCGCGCGCGCCGCACGCCGACCGCCTCGGCGAGATGCACCGTCATGCCGCCCCCCGGAAAGACACCGACGCGAGCGTGCGTGTCGCCGAAGTACGCCCGTTCGGAGGCGATGATGAAGTCGGAGCCGAGCGCGAGCTCGAGGCCGCCAGTGATCGCCGGCCCGTTGACCGCCGCGATCAGCGGCTTGCGAACGTCGCGCAACGCGCTGCTGAACGTGTCCTCCGAGCGCTCCGTCCAGGACAGCTCGCGCAGGTCCATGCCGGCGCAGAACCCGGGGTCCGCGCCGGTGAGCACGGCGACCCGCGCGTCCTCGTCGGCATCGAACGCACGCAACGCAGCCGCGATCGCTGCGTCCAGCTCCCGGTTGAGCGCATTGCGCTTGGCCGGACGGTCGAGCGTGATCTCGTAGCGGCCGCCGGCTCGATCGACGCGCAGCGTCATGGACCGGCCAGCTCGGCGATGATCGGGCGCATGGTGGCCGGATCGAGCGCCGGCTTCACGTACAGATGCATCCGGGTGAAGACGTCTCCGAACCGCTGGCGCACGGCCGTCGCGACGTCCTCCGGGGCGGCCACGATCGCGAACGTGCGCAGCATCTCGTCGTCGATCAGCCCGGCCATCTCCGACCACCGCCCGGCTTTGCTCAGGCCTGTGAGTTCCTGCTGCAGGTCGCCCCACCCGTGCAGGTCGAGCACCGGGCGGTACACGGGCGTGGACGCGTAGAACGCGATCTGGTCCTTCACCGCGGCGGTCGACGTGGCAACCTCCTCCTCGGTCCGGCCGGTAACGACGAACGGCAACCCACTGACCTGCAAGCCGTCCATGGTCAGTCCCGCGCGCTTGCGCCCTCGCTCGAGGGCGGGCAGCGTCACCTCGCGCAAATAGCGCTCGGTCGTGAACCCGTGGCACAAGAACCCGTCGGCAACCTCGCCGACCACCTGCGTCATCAGGTCACCGACGCCGGCGATGAACACCTGTGGCGACCCATACGCGTTCGGGCCGGGGTTGAAGAACGGCGTCATCAGCGTGTGCGAGTAGAACTCGCCCTGGAAGTCGAGCGGCTCGCCCTCGTGCCAGCAGCGCCAGATCGCCCGCATAGCCAGGACGAACTCGCGCATCCGGGCAGCGGGGTGCGACCACGGCATGGAGAACCGTCGGGTGATGTGCGGCTTCACCTGCGACCCGAGGCCGAGCACGAACCGGCCCTTGGACACGATCTGCAGGTCGTTCGCCGTTACCGCCAGGGTCATCGGCGATCGCGCGAACGCGATCGCGACGCCGGTGCCGACCTCGATACCCGACGTCGCCGACGCGGCGAGCGTGACGCTCAGGAAGGGGTCGTGCGCGGTTTCACCGAACCACACCGCGTGGTAGCCGAGGTCCTCGGCCTCGCGCGCCGCCGTCGCGGCGTCGAGCAGCACGTCGTCGGATGCGAAATCCACCTGCACGGGGTCTACCTCCTGTCGCCACGCTGCGCGAACGCCGCCACCGCGTCGGCCGCGTCCCGGGTGAAGCTCGCCAGCACCTGCGTCCGATTCTCCACCGCGACGACAGCGTCGAAGCTCGGCGCGTCGATCGCCAGGCCCAGCAGCTCCTTGGTCATCTCCACGCCGAACGGCGAGTTGGCCACGATGGCGCGGGCCAGGTCGAGGGCCGCCGACACCGCGTCGTCGGCGATCTCGTTCACCAGCCCCCAGGCGCGCGCGTCGTCGGCGCGCAGGGTGCGCCCGGTCAGCATCAGCTCGGCCGCCCGGCCCGCGCCGACCAGTCGTGGTAATGCGTAGGCGATGCCCATCTCGCCGCCGGAGAGCCCGATGCGGACGTTCGCCACGACGAACGAAGCGTCGCGGCTCGCCACGCGGAGGTCGGCGGCGAGGGCCAGCGCCAGCCCGCCCCCTGCCGCCACACCGTTGACGGCGGCAATCACCACCGGCCGGATCGAGCGGATCAGCCCGGCCAGCCCGGACCACTGCGACTGCCCCTGCAACCGCTCGCGTACCGGCGCCGCGGCGCCCGCCGCCAGCTCGCCGGCGGAGTCGCTGCGAAGGTCGAAGCCCGCGCAGAACCCGCGGCCGGCACCGGTGAGCACGACCACGCGGCAGGCCGGGTCGAGATCGGCGTCGCGCACCACGCCGCGAAGCTGATCGACCCGCTCGGCGTCGAGCGCGTTAAGGCGCTCGGGCCAGTTGAGGGTCAGCACGCGGACGCCCGGCGCTGGCTCGCCGACGATCAGCGCCATGCCAGCTCCAGGTCGACGTCGATCGAGCTTTGCCCGCCGTCCACCTCGACGATCTGGTTCGTGATCCGGGCACCGCGCTTGGATACCAGGAACGCGACGATCTCGCCGATGTCCTCCGGTGTGCCCACGTCGCCGATCGGCAACGACGGGGCCACCGCGGCGAAGTCGTCGTGCCCGGTCGCAGCGAGCAGCAGGTCGCCCACGTCGGCCCGCACCGCGATCGCCGGGCCGCCGTGTCCGCGCAGCTGCTGCGCGGTCGCCGACGCCGCGGCGTCGTCGCGCCGGTAGACGACAGCGACGTCGGCACCGTCGCGGGCGAGGCACCGGGCGACACCGGCGCCGATCCGCCGGCTGCCGCCGGTGACGAGCGCCCGCCGCCCGGAGAGGGACTTCACGCCCGCCGCGCCGAGTTAATCCGGGCGGCGAAGTGACGACGGGGGTCGTGCGGCGGCGGGCCGAGCCGGCGGAGGAAGCCGGCCAGCACCGAACGAAGATGGCGGAGCATACAGACAGAATCAGTTAGCTAATTTATCGTGTCAAGCGAATGCCCTGCATTGGAGGCTTCCATGACCACGCGCGACGTACTCATCATCGACGGGGTGCGCTCGCCCCGCGGCCGCGGCAAGCCGACGGGCTCGCTGCACGGCGTCCACCCCCAGGAGTTGCTCGGCCAAGTGCTCGTCGCGCTCGCCGATCGGGCGGGCATCGACCCGGCCCAGGTCGAGGACGTCGTCGCCGGCAACGGGATTATGGAGGGCGACCACGGGTCGGACATCGCCCGCCTCGCGGTGCTGACGGCCGGCTGGCCCGTCACGGTGCCCGGCACGACCCTCAACCGGTTCTGCGGCTCGGGCCAGCAGGCGGTCACGTTCGCCGCCGCGTCGATCGGCGCCGGCCAGCAGGACCTGGTCATCGGATCCGGGGTGGAATCGATGTCGCGTTGGCCGGTGACCGAGGGCGTGGTGACGATCGACGGTGGCAACGCCAACCTGCGGCGTCGGTACCCGATCGTCCCGCAGGGCGTCTCCGCCGACCTGATCGCCGCGCTCGAGGGGTTCAGCCGCGAGGACGTCGACGCTTACGCGCTGCAGAGCCAGGAGCGCTGCGCCAAAGCGGTTTCCGAAGGCCGCTTCGACGGCAGCATCGTGCCGATCCGCCACCTGGACGGCAGCATCGCGCTCGAGCACGACGAGTTCCCGCGCCCCGGTACGACCATGGAGGCACTGGCCAAGCTGCGGCCGTCCTTCCTCGAGATGGGCACCGCTGTGCTGCCCGGCTTCGACCTCTCGTTCGACGACATGTGCCGCGAGGTCTACCCGCGGGTCGGCGCGATCGACCATGTGCACCACGCCGGCAACTCGTCCGGCGTCGTCGACGGCGCGTCGGCCGTCCTGTTGACCTCGCACGACCACGCCACCGCGTACGGGCTGCGGCCTCGCGCCCGCATCGTGATGACTGCGGTGACCGGCGCCGAGCCAGTCATCATGCTCACCGCGCCCGGCCCCGCCGCCGAGCTGTGCCTGCGGAAGGCCGGAATGACCGTCGCGGACATCGACCTGTGGGAGATCAACGAGGCGTTCGCTGCTGTGCCGCTGAAGACGACGCGCGACCTGAACCTCGATCCGGAGCGGGTGAACGTCAACGGCGGCGCCATCGCGCTCGGCCACCCCATCGGCGCGACCGGCCCCATGCTCATCCAGACAGCGCTGGACGAGCTCGAACGCACCGATCGCGCGACGGCGCTCATCACCATGTGCACGGGCGGCGGCATGGGCACCGCCACGATCATCGAGCGGGTCTAACGGGGCCACAGGCCGGGCGAGCGGCCCACAATCTCCTTCATGATCTCGGACGTTCCGCCGTAGAGCCGCTGCACCCGCCCGTCGCGCCAGAGCCCGTACTCGTTGACGTAGCCGTCGCCGCCGTGCAGTAGCAGGCAGCCTCGGACATCGCGATCGCCGTGATCGCCTCGCCGGTGACCATCCCGCGCAGCCAGCGCCGCTTCTGCTTCTCCGTGGTGAGGTCGAGTCAGAGCAGGTAGTCTAACTAGGTTAAATGAATCGAGGATGCCATGCGTGACGTCGTCATCTGCGAGCCACTGCGCACTCCGGTCGGCCGCTACGGCGGTGCCCTTCGGGACGTCCCGGCCGCGGAGCTGGCTGCCACCGTAATCCGCGGGCTGCTCGAGCGCACCAGGCTCGACGGCGCGTTGGTGGATGACGTGCTGCTCGGCCAGTGCTACCCGAACGGCGAGTCTCCCGGCATCGGCCGGGTCGCTGCGCTCGACGCCGGCCTGCCCGTTACGACGACCGGGTTGCAGCTCGACCGGCGCTGCGGTTCCGGCCTGCAGGCGATCATTTACGGCGCCATGCAGGTGCAAACCGGGGTCAGCGACGTCGTGCTCGCCGGCGGCGTCGAGAGCATGAGCCAGGCCGAGTACTACACCACGTCCATGCGGTGGGGCTCGCGTTCCGAGAACGTCACGATGTACGACCGGCTGGCGCGGGGACGCGTCACCGCGGGCGGCGTCAACCACCCGGTGCCCGGTGGCATGCTCGAGACGGCCGAGAACCTGCGCCGCGAGTATGGCATCTCCCGCGCCGAGCAGGACGAGCTCGCGCTGCGGTCGCACCAGCGGGCGGTCGCC
Source organism: Actinomycetota bacterium (assembly GCA_046734095.1). Classification (GTDB taxonomy): domain Bacteria; phylum Actinomycetota; class Actinomycetes; order Mycobacteriales; family Jatrophihabitantaceae; genus DASXRA01. The sequence continues at coordinate 17,105 of JBKPQM010000214.1, forward strand.
GCCCAACGGGCCGGCCACTTCGACGACGAGCTCGTGCCGGTGGCCGTCAAGAGCGGGCTGGTCACCACCGACGAGCATCCGCGCGCGGACACCACGCTTGAGCAGTTGGCTCGGCTGCCGGCCGTCATGCGCCGCACCGACCCGGAGGCCACCGTCTCGGCCGGTAATGCCAGCGGGCAGAACGACGGGGCCGCGATCTGCGTGCTCACCTTCCGGGAGAAGGCCGCCGAGTTGGGGTTGGCGCCCATGGCCCGGCTGCGCTCGTGGGCGGTGGCCGGCGTTGCGCCGGAAACGATGGGCATCGGGCCGGTGCCGGCGACGGCCAAGGTGCTCGAGCGCACCGGTCTCACGCTCGCCGACATGGAGCTGATCGAGCTCAACGAGGCGTTCGCCGCCCAGGTGTTGGCCTGCACACGCGAATGGGAGTTCAAGGACGCCGACTTCGACCGGCTGAACGTCAACGGCTCGGGCATCTCCCTCGGCCACCCGGTCGGCGCGACCGGCGGCCGAATCCTGGCGACGTTGGTACGGGAGATGCGCCGTCGCGGTGCGCGGCTCGGCCTCGAGACGATGTGCATAGGCGGCGGCCAGGGCCTCGCCGCGGTATTCGAGAGCGTCGAACGATGAGCGCTCGCGCAGGAAGCCTCTACGCCATCTCAGTGCAATGTTTGTGCTTCATTTAGTTCTATGATGGTTTCGTCGAACCGCCGCACGGCGGATTCCCCGACGCTCGCCGATCGAGAGGCACCCGATGACCACCGCTAGCCACGCCGAAGCCGACGGCCACGGGCCGTTGCGTATCCCGAAGATGGCGGAGCTGGTGTCACAGCGGCTGCGCCGGCAGATCGTCCGCGGCGACCTGGCCGAGGGCGACGCGCTACCGTCCGAGGCTGCGCTCATGAGCCAGTTCGGGGTCTCCCGTCCTACCCTGCGCGAGGCGTTTCGCGTACTGGAGTCCGAGGGGCTGATCAGCGTTCGGCGCGGCGCGCACGGCGGGGCCCGCGTGCAGGTCCCGAACGGCGAGATGGCCGCCCGGTACGCGGGCCTGGTTCTCGAGTACCGCGGGACGGCGCTCGAGGACGTCTACGACGCGCGCAACATCATCGAGCCCCCGTGCGCCGCTCTGCTCGCCCGGCGCCGCACCCAGGGGGACCTCAAGGTGCTGCGTGCGGCGGTCGACGAAGCCCGCGAGACGTTGGACGAGCCGAACACGCTCATCCGGCTGCACAACGACTTCCACTCGCTCGTGATCGAGCTCGCCGGCAACCAGACCATGGCCGTGCTCAACGGCATGGTGCGGCACATCATCGACCTGTCCAGCTTCGCCCATGTGGCTGCCGACGCGGGGTCGCCGGCGAACATCCGCGCCATCCGCAAGGGCTTCCGGGCGCACGAACGGCTCGTCGATCACCTCGAGGCGCGCGACGCCGACGCCGCCGCCGAGCTGTGGAGCAAGCACCTGACCGAGGCCGAGAGCTACATGCTCGGTGGCTCGAACCCCAAGACGGTGCTCGACCTGCTCGGCTGAACCGCGCTACGGTACGATTCCTTTAGCTAATTTGGACGATTAACTGGAGGCGTCGTGCGGCTGGCTGGCAAGACTGCGCTCGTGACCGGAGCGGCCCGCGGCATTGGCGCCGCGATCGCGACCCGACTCGCCTCGGAGGGGGCGCGCGTCGCCCTCGGTGACCTCGACGCCGCCACGGTCGAGAAGCTGGCCGCGCGGTTGCCGACGGACTGTCGCGGTCATCGGCTCGACGTGGCCGACGACGAGTCGGTGCGAACGACGGTTCGTGCTGTCGAGGCCGAGTTCGGCGCGATCGAGATCCTTGTCAACAACGCCGGCATCGACCGCATCCAGCCGTTCCTCGAGAGCGAGCCGGACATCTGGGACCGGCTGCTGGCAGTTAACCTGCGCGGCACGATCGCGATGTGCCACGCCGTCGCCAGCCTCATGAGCGAGCGCGGCCGCGGTCGGATCGTCAACATCGCCTCGGACGCTGGCCGCGTCGGCTCGTCCGGTGAGACCGTTTACTCCGGCACGAAGGGCGGGGTGATCGCGTTCAGCAAGTCGCTGGCCCGCGAGCTCGCGCGTAGCGGCATCACCGTGAACGTCGTGTGCCCGGGGCCGACCGACACCGCGCTGCTGGACCAGGTGGCGCAGGCCAGCCAGAAGCTGTACGACTCGCTGGCGCGGGCCATCCCGCTGCGCCGCATCGCCACGCCGGACGACATCGCGCCCGCCGTCGCCTTCTTCGCCTCGGACGAGGCCGCCTACATCACCGGCCAGACGCTGTCGGTCAGCGGCGGCCTGACGATGGCATGAGCGTCTTACGTGTGGAGCGGGCCGGCGCGGTCGCCCGGCTGACACTCGACCGGCCGGCTCAGCTGAACGCGATCGGCACGGCCACGGTGCAGGCGCTGCACGCTTCGCTGGACGACATCGCCGCCGACGACTCCGTGCGTTCGCTCGTCTTCGCCGGGGCGGGGCGGGCGTTCAGCGCAGGCGCCGACATCGGCGAGCTCGAGGCGTGCAGATCGGCGCGCGAGTTCCGGGCGTTCATCGACCGGCTGGACGAATGCTTCGCCCGCTTGCAGCGGTTCGGCAAGCCCTCGGTTGCCGCCGTGCACGGCATCGCGTTCGGGGGTGGTCTGGAGCTCGCGCTCGCGTGCGACCTGCGCGTCGCCGCGCGCGACGCGCGCCTCGGCGTGCCCGAGATCAAGCTGGGCCTCTTGCCCGGTGCCGGCGCCACCCAGCGGCTGCCTCGGCTCCTGCCCGTCGCCGTCGCCAAACAGCTGATCCTCACGGGAGAACCCCTCACCGCCGAGCGGGCCTACCAGCTGGGTTTGGTCAACGACGTCGCCGACGATGCCCTCGCGCGAGCGTCGGAACTGGCCGCGGCGCTCGCGGTCGGTGCCCCGCAGGCGCTCGCCGCGGGCAAGCAGCTGGTTGACGACGGCGCCGCGCTGAGCCTGGACGCGGCCGTTCACCTAGAGCGGGAGACCGTCGCCGGCTTGTTCGCCACCGAAGACCGCGAGATCGGCCTGCGCGCTTTCCACAGCCGCACTCCGCCCGCCTTCACGGGCCGCTGAGCACCGCCCCGCTTCGGGCCGCCGCGCGGGTCGCGTCGTGGCGGCGGCCTCTTCGCGCACGCGCTCATTGCGCATAGACGGGATGAGCCAAGAGCCCCGCGCGACACTAGCCGTCGATGATCTTGGCCTTGTGGTCGAACAACAGCCACAACTCCAAGATCAGCTGCGTTCTACCGAAGGCTCCTGGTAGTCACGGCCGCGGATGAGCCGCACCGGCGTGTAGACCAGCACGTCTTCGTCACGCTGATTGCGGACCGCGTTGCGCGTCGTGACGACCCCGCGCTCCCCGGAACTGGCTTTGCGCGACTCAATGACTTCGACGATCACGTGCAGCGTGTCGCCGACGTATGCGGGCCGCTTGATCGTGAGCTCCATCGACATGAACGCGAGCCCCGTCCCGTGCAGCACGTTGGTCTGCAGCACGAGCCCTTCACCCAGGCAGTAGATCAGTGCGCCGGGGACGAGTCGCCCGGTGTAGCCGCCGCCCGCGGCATGCGCCGCGTCCCAGAACAGCGGCTCGGTGAACCCGCCCCAGGTGACGAAGTTGACCAGGTCCGTCTCGGTGATCGTGCGTGACGCGGTGCGAAACGCCGTCCCGACGACCATCTCCTCGAACGTCTGGCCGCGTACCAGCAGCGGCACGCTGACGTCAGAGCCGACCACGGTTGCCCTCCTCGGCGGCGCGGAAGTTCGGGGCGCGCTTCTCCCGATGGGCCGCGACGCCCTCGTGGACCTCGGGCAGACCGAAGCCGAAGAACTCCAGCCCGAGCGACGCGTCGAAGATCGGACCCGCCTGCCGGTACCAGTTATTGAGGCTGTACTTGGTCCAGCTGACCGCCGACGCCGGCAGTTCGGCGAGGTCGCGAGCCACCGACCGGGCGGTTTCGTGGACCTTGTCGTCGTCGACGCACAGCGACACGAGGCCAATCCGTTCGGCCTCCTCACCGGTGAGCGTCTTGCAGGTCAGCAGGTAGTACTTCGCCTTGGCCATCCCGCACAGCAGCGGCCAGCAGATCGCGGCATGGTCGCCCGCGGCGACGCCGAGGCGGGTGTGCCCGTCGACGATGCGGGCGGAGCGGCCGGCCACCGAGACGTCGGCGAGCATGCCAATGACGAGCCCGGCACCCACGGCCGGCCCATGGATGGCCGAGACGACCGGTTTCGAGCAGTTGATGACGCCATAGACCATGTCGCGTGCCTCGCGCATCACGCGCATGCGGACGGCCGGGTCGCTGGCCATGTTCTCGATCATGGCGAAGTCGCCGCCGGCCGAGAACGCCTTGCCCTCGCCGCGCACGACCACCGCTCGTACGTCCTCGTCGGTGTCGATCGCCGGCCAAATGTCGGCCAGGTCGCGGTGCACGTCCGGCCCGACGGCGTTGAGGTTCGGCCCGTCGAAGACGATCTCGAGCAGGCCAGGTTCTGGCCGTTCCAGACGGAGGCTGAATCTCTCGTAACGGTCACTCATGGACGGTCCTGCTCTTCGCGCGAGCGCTCATCGCGCCGCTCGGTCCGCTCCTCGGCGCAGCGCGCCTGCGATGCTCCCTCGCTCATCGTCCACCCTTCTCCTGCTAAGCTCTGCCGAATCGTACAACTAATTTGTACGATGGTGGTCCGCCAGGGTGAGGAGCATCAATGGACTTCACGCTCACCGAGGAGCAGCGCGAGCTGCGGTCGATCGTCCGCAAGTTCCTGGGCGCGCGGTCGCCCGAGGCCGAGGTGCGACGGCTGATGGCCACCGAGGAGGGCTTCGACCCCGACGTGTGGCGTCAGATGAGCGACCAGCTCGGGCTGCCGGGCCTGGCCATCCCCGAGGAGTACGGCGGCGCCGGGTTCGGCTACGTCGAGTTGGGGCTGGTCTTCGAGGAGATGGGACGCGCCCTGCTGTGCGCGCCCTACTTCTCCACCGTGCTGGCCGCCGAGGTGCTTCTGCGCAGCCGAGACGAGGACGCGAAGAAGGACCTGCTGCCGGGCATCGCGTCTGGGGAGACGATCGCCACGCTGGCCCTGCTCGAGCGGGCGTCCGGCTGGGGCCCGGACGACATCGCGCTGGCCGCGACGCACGGCCCTGGCGGGTGGACGCTGACCGGGCAGAAGAAGCATGTGCTGGACGGGCACGTGGCCGGCCTGGTGCTGGTCGCCGCCCGCACGCCGGCCGGGGTGAGCGTCTTCGCGGTGGGCGGAGGCTACACCGCGACGCCCGTCGAGACCATGGACCAGACGCGCAAGCAGGCCGAGCTGGTGTTCGACCGCACAGCGGCCCGGCTGATCGGCGAGGACGGCGCTGGCTGGGCGACCCTCGGATGCGCCCTGGACACGGCGGCGATCATGCTCGGCGCCGAGCAGGTCGGCGGCGCCTCGGCGGCGCTGGACATGGCCGTCGAGTATGCGAAAGTACGCATCCAGTTCGGCCGGCCGATCGGATCGTTCCAGGCAATCAAGCACAAGTGCGCGGACATGCTGGCCGAGACGGAGTCGGCGCGATCGGCCGCCTACTACGGCATGTGGGCGCTCGCCGCGGACGACGACGACATTTCCACGGCGGCCCGGCTGGCCAAGGTGTACTGCTCGCAGGCCTACATGCACGTGGCCGCCGAGAACATCCAGATCCACGGTGGTATCGGCTTCACTTGGGAACATCCAGCCCACCTGTACTTCAAACGGGCGAAGACGTGCGAGGTGCTGCTCGGCACGCCGGCGTACCACCGCGAACTGCTCGCCCGGCAACTGGGCCTATGACGGCTCCCCCGGTCTGCTACGACGCGCGTCCAGACGGCGTGGCCGTGGTGACGCTCAACCGGCCGGAGCGCCGCAACGCGTGGACCGCGGCCATGGAGCACGCCTACTTCGACGCCCTGGCCGCGGCCGGTTCCGATGCGGCGATCCGCGTGATCGTCGTGACCGGCGCCGGCGACTCGTTCTGTCCCGGACTCGATCCCGACGCGCTGGCTGCGTCGGCCCAAGGTGCGCGGTACGACCATGACCCGCGACCGCGCACCTTCGCGACGACGATCGCGAAGCCGATCATCGCCGCCATCAACGGCAACTGCGCCGGCATCGGACTGACCCAGGCGCTATGTTGCGACGTGCGCTTCCTCGATCGGCGAGCCCGGCTGAGCACCGCGTTCAGCCGCCGCGGTCTGCCGGCCGAGGACGGCGCCGCCTGGCTGTTGAGCCGGATCGTCGGCCAGGCGCGAGCGTTGGAACTGCTGCTGTCGGGGCGGGTGTTCCACGCGGACGAGGCACTAGCCATGGGCCTCGCACACAGAGTGGTGGACGACGGCCAGGCGCTGGCCCAGGCGACCGAGTACGCGCGCGACCTCGCGGCCAACGTCTCGCCGCACTCGATGCGGATGATCAAGGGCCAGATGTACGCCGACGACACCCTGCCCGAATCGCTGTCCCGGGCGCGCAATCTCATTCCCGTGGCCAAGCGGCATCCCGACTATGCCGAAGGTATTGCCAGCTTCATCGAGAAACGTCCACCACGGTTCACCGGGGAGGCCTGACGTGGAGATCGAGTTCAGCCCGGACGATCGAGCCTTCGCCGAAGAGGTGCGGACGTGGCTGCATAAGCACCTGGCCGGCGAGTTCGCCGAGCACCTTGGCGTCGGCGGCGCGGACGACGCCGAGGCGTGGGACGTGCGGCGACGCTGGGAGCAGGAACTGTCCGCCGGCGGCTGGCTCGGGCTGACCTGGCCCAAGGAGTACGGCGGCCGCGGCGCGACGCTCGCCCAGGAGGTCATCTTCGAGTACGAGTACGCGAAGGCGCGGGCGCCCTACCGTGTCGGCACGCACGGCCTTGACCTGTTCGGGCCGACGCTGTTGCGATTCGGTACTGAGGAGCAGAAACGCCGGTTCCTGCCCAGGATCACAGCCGTCGAAGAGTTCTGGGGACAGGGCTTCAGCGAACCGGACGCCGGCTCCGACCTGGCGTCGCTGCGCACGTCCGCCCGCCTCGACGGCGAAGAGTGGGTCATCGACGGGCAGAAGATCTGGATGACGTTCGGCGCATATGCAGATTGGCTGTACGTTCTCGTTCGCACCGATCCGTCCGCCCCGAAGCACAAGGGGTTGTCGCTGCTGATGGTGCCGGCCGACCAGCCGGGCGTCGACGTGCGGCCAATCCGGAACCTCGTCGGGGCCAGCGAGTTCTGCGAGGTGTTCTTCACCGGAGCGCGCACCCGCCGTGATCTCGTCGTGGGTCAGGTGAACGACGGCTGGCGAGTCGCCCTGGGCGCCCTCAGCGTCGAGCGGGGGACCCTGCTGATGCCGATGGAGATGCGCTTCGAGCGCGAGGCGGACGCCCTGGTGGAGCTGGCGCGATCACGCGGCGTCTCGCCCGGGCTGCGGCAACGCATCGTCGACGCCTGGGTTGGCGTACACCTCATGCACACGACGAACCTGCGCACCCTGGGCGAGGTGCTGCGCGGCGACGAGCCCGGCCCGCAGGCGACGACCAGCAAGCTGTTCGCCACCGTGCAGCACCAGGGTCTGCTCGAGCTTGCCATGGAGGTGCTGGCCGATGACGCGACGACCCTCGGGCCCGGCTACCACCCGGACCCGTGGCAGCGGGCGTACCTGATCTCGCGAGCCGAGAGCATCTACGGCGGCACCAGCCAGATACAGCGCAACATCATCGGCGAACGCTTGCTCGGGCTGCCCAAAGAGCCGACGCCCACCGGCTAGCGCCGTCTACGCGGCAGACCGATTGTGTGCAGCAAGCGCGGCGCTGTGCTCGGCGATCGCGGCGTGCAGCCGGTCGTAGGCGGCCGCGATCCACGCATCGATCCGGGACTGCCGGGCGATGTGCAACGCGACCTCGGCGTCGTACATGCGACGGGCAGCCACCTCGCACGGATCCTCCGCCGGGCGAGCACGCAACGCTGCGGCGAAGCCGCTGGTGATGGAGGTCATTGGCATCCTCCTGGGTGCGAACGTATCGCCACTCTATAATCAGTTAAATAATTTAGTCAAGCTGTTAGTTGCGCATGTACGCGCCACCGGCGACGTTGACGATCTCCCCGGTGATGAACCTGGCCCGGTCCGAAACGAGGAACGCGACCGCCTCGGCGATGTCGGACGTGTCGGGCAGGTCGCCCAGCGGGCCGACCGGCGCCTGCCGGGCTAGCAGCTCGGCATTGTCGTCGGCGAACTTGGTGCCCTTCACCACGCCCATCGATACGTACACCGCGCGGATTTTGTGCGGACCGCCCTCGTGCGCCAGGCCGCGGGTGAGCGCGCTCATCGCACCTTTCGTCGCGGCGTATGGCGCCTCGATGCCGCCGCCGCCAACGTCCGGCGCGTAGCTGCCGATGTTGACGACGACCCCGCCGCCGGCGTCGCGCATCAGCGGCATGGTGCGCCGGCACAGGCGCCACGCGCCGGTTAGGTTGACGTGCACGACACGGTCCCAGTCGGCGGGGTCGTACTCGAAAATGCTGCCTAGGACGTTGACGGCCGCGTTGTTCACGAGGATCCGGATCGGCCCCAGGCTCGCGGTCACGTCGTCCACCACCGCGTCGATTTGGTCGCGGTCGCCGGCGTCGAGCGGGTAGCCGACGACGGTCGCCTTCGGGTGGTCGGCGGCGATGGCGGCCGTCACCTCGCGGGTTCGGCGCTCGTGGATGTCGGTGACCACGACGGTGGCTCCGCCGGCGGCCAGCCGCCGGGCGACGGCCTGCCCGATGCCCCGTCCGGCGGCGGCGGTCACGAGCGCGATTCGCCCGGCGAACTCAGCAGGATCGATCACGAGCGGCGCACCTGAGACCAGGGGACGTCCTTGTCGACGCGCACGTCGCCGGGCAGGCCGAGCACCCGCTCGCCGAGGATGTTGTGCATGATCTCGGTGGTGCCGCCCTCGATGGAGTTGGCCACGCTGCGCAGAAACTGCAATTGCCGTCCGCGGTGTTGCAGCTCCTCTTGCGGGGCGTGGCCCATCCGGTACCCCTCCGGGTAGACCGCTGCGTCCATACCCATCAGGTTCATCGTGAACGACCACACCTTCTTGTTCAGCTCGGCTGAGATCATCTTGCCGATCGAGCCGTCCGGGCCGGGCGTTCCGTCAGTACGGGTCTGCAAAGCGCGGATGTTCGTCAGCCGCAGCACCTCGGCCTGCACCCACCAGTGCACGAGCTCGTCGCGGACGGCGGGGTCGTCGGAGCCGTACTCTCGCCATGTCCGCAGCGCGGCGTCGATCACCCCGCCGCCCCGTGCTGGGACGACGCCGCCGATCGCCACGCGCTCGTTCATCAGCGTGGTCAGCGCAACCTTCCAGCCCTCGCCGACGGCGCCGAGCCGGTTGCTGTCCGGCACGCAAGCGTCGGTGAAGTAGACCTCGTTGAACTCGGAGTCGCCGGTCATCTGGGTGAGTGGGCGCACTTCGACGCCCGGAGCCTGCATGTCGATGACGAAGTAGGTCAGCCCCTTGTGTTTCGGCACGTCCCGGTCGGTACGGGTGAGCAGCAGCCCCCAGTTGGCCAGATGCCCGACGGACGTCCAGACCTTCTGCCCGTTGATCACCCAGTCGTCACCGTCGCGCACCGCCCGCGTCGACAGACCGGCGACGTCCGAGCCGGCGCCCGGCTCGCTGAACAGCTGGCACCAGCGCTCCTGGGCGGTGAACAGCGGGCGCAGCAGCCGGTCGAGCTGCTCGTCGGTCGCGTAGGCGAGCAGGGTCGGCGCGCCCATGCCGACGCCGATCGGGTTGAGCCACATGGGCGCAGGCGCACCGGCTTCGGCCAGCGGGATGTCCACGAGCGTCTGGAGATTCGGCTCGAGCCCGAGCCCGCCACGTCCGGCGGGGAAGTGCACCCAGGCCAGGCCCAGGTCGAACTGGCGGCCGAGGAACTCGGCCGCGCTGACGGTCTTGGGATCGCACTCGGCAAGCAACTGATCGACGAGGGCACGTACCCGCTCGGGTTGCGTCACTTCGAGTCCGCCCTTCTTCTGGGTATCTTATTTAACTATATCGCGATGAGCGCTCGCGCGAAGAGCCTGGCCCGGGGCGCCCGCCGGGCTTCGGCTCACGGCTGCGACCGGTCCCTTGCCGGCCGCAAGCAGCCGCGAATCGGGCCGGATACGAGGAGGCATCCAGTGGCCGACGACGACATTGTCCTAATCGAGGTCGACTCCGACGGGGTCGCGACCATCACGCTGAACCAGCCAGAGCAGCGCAACGGCTGGAGCGCGGTCATGGAGAACCGGTACTTCGACCTCCTGCAGGTCGCCGACCACGACCCGGCCGTGCGCGCGGCGGTGCTCACCGGCGCCGGGACGTCATTCTGCCCGGGCTTGAATATGGCCCGGCTCAAGAACATCGCCGGCAGCAGCCTCGACGTCGCCGACCGCCGGCCGCAGTACACGCCGCGCCTGTTCCGCAAACCGCTGGTCGCGGCGATCAACGGCGCGTGCGCTGGCATTGGACTCGTCCAGGCGCTGATGTGCGACGTGCGCTTCGCGGCCGACGAGGCCCGCTTCTCCACGGCGTTCGCCCGCCGCGGTCTCGCTGCCGAGTACAACATGGCCTGGGTGCTGCCGCGGCTCGTCGGCGTCGAGAACGCCCTGGACCTGCTGCTTTCCGGCCGGACGTTCGACGCGCAGGAGGCGCAGCGGCTCGGGCTGGTCAGCCGCGTGGTCGAACGCGCCGCCGTGCTGGACGCGGCCCGCGAGTACGCCCGCGACTTGGCCCGCAACTGCTCCCCCGCGTCGATAGCCACGATCCGGCACCAGGTGTACACGGACCTCGACTCCGGCTTCGAGGACGCGATGCGCCGCTCGGCCCGGGTGATGGACGCCTTCGCCAGCAGCGCCGACATGCGCGAAGGCGTGGCCAGCTTCGTCGAGCGACGAGCGCCGTCGTTCGCCCCGCTGCCCGACGACTTCGACCCGGAGCAGGTGACCGGTGGCGTCACGCCCGGCGCGCGGCTGACCGTCACGGAGGCGCTGACATGAGCGAGGAAGCACCGCCGGCCGAAGGCGCGAGGAGCGGACCGGGCGGAGAACGGAAAGTGGTCGTAACCGCAGCCAGCCAGTTCCCGCTCTTGATCAAGGCGAGGGTCAGGTCTGCTACCGCGGCGGCAGGCCGAGCACTCGTTCCGCGATGATGTTGCGTTGGATCTCGGACGATCCGGCGTAGATCGTGCCGGCGCGGGCGTTGACGAACGCGCCCAGCCACGATCCCGTCGAGTTGGGCGCGCCCGGGTCATCGGTGCGAACGGCCCGCAGCGGTGGGCGTCCCCGCGGGGCCAGCCCGGCGAGCCCCTCGATGTCCAGGGCCAGCTCGGTGGCCTTGACGTGGTACTCGCTCCAGTACAGCTTTGCGATCGAAGCGGCCGGGCCGATATCGCCGTCCTGCAGGGACTGCGTCAGGATGCGGTAGCCGAGGTACCGCATGATCTCGACGCGGCCGTAGCACCAGGCCAGTCGTTGCCGGATCAGCGGATCGCGGTGACGGCCGCGCTCGCGGGCCAGCACGAAGAGCCGGTCGAGTTCGGCGCGGAACAGGATCGGGTTGGTGGCGGCCTCCTCGCCGCGTTCGTGCCCGAGCAGTGTCATCGCCACGGACCAGCCCTCGTTGACCGGGCCCACGAGGTTCTCCGCGGCCGTGCGTGCGTCGGTGAAGAACACCTCGTTGAACTCGGGCTCCCCGGCAAGCTGGCGGATCGGGCGGATGTCGATGCCCGGCTGGTCGAGTGGGCACAGCAGGAACGAGATGCCCTTGTGCCGCGGGGCTTCGGGCACGGTCCGGGCCAGCAAGAAGATCCAGTTCGCGTGGTGCGCCTCCGACGTCCAGATCTTCTGCCCGTTGATCACCCACTCGTCGCCGTCCAGCACCGCGCGGGTCTGCAGCGACGCGAGGTCCGAGCCGGCGTCCGGCTCGGAGTAGCCCTGGCACCAGCGGTCGGCACCGGCGAGGATGCGCGGCAGGAACCGCTCCTTCTGCGCTTCGGTGCCCCAGCGCAGCAGCGTGCTGCCGAGCATTTTGATGCCGAACAGATCGGTGTGCTCGCCGAACGTGAGCCCGGCCTTCGCCAGCTCCTCGACGAGGACGACCTGGTGCAGCTTCGACAAACCACGCCCGCCGTAGCGTTCCGGCCAGGTGATGCCGAGCAGGCCACGCCGGTGCATGCTCGCGCGCCACCGCCGAGCGAATGCTTGGGCTTCGCTCCGCGAGGCGATCGCGCCGATGCCCTGCCAGTCGCTGGGCAGCTCCTCGGCCAGGACGGCGCACACCTCGTCGCGGAACGCCTCCACGTCGGCGGGATAGCTGATGTCCATGTCGACCCTTGTGTGTCTGCATGCCGAGACGAAGGCGACAGGTGCTGGACGCCAGTCGCCTCGAAATAGTAAAACAGGTAAACCACTTCTTGTCTCGAGGCTCTGGGGAGTCGCATGGGCGGCGTGATCGCGTATGGCACCTACCTGCCTTACCACCGCCTGGATCGTCGGCGGATCACAAACGTTCTGGGTTCGGGCGGCGGCAAGGGCACGCGCGCCGTCGCGTCCTACGACGAGGACACCACGTCCATGGCAGTGGAGGCCGCGCGGCTCGCACTGGCCACCCTGCCCGATCGGCGCATCGTCGAGCAGCTATTCTTCGCGACCACTGCTGCGGCCTATGCGGACAAGACGAACGCCACGGCGATCCATGCGGCGCTATCGCTGCCGGCCGAGACGCTGGCCGTCGACATGGCCGGGGCCGTGCGTTCCGGGGTGGGAGCACTCGTCGTGGCCGGCCAGTCGCCGGTGCCTTCACTCGCCGTGCTCTCCGACATCCGCACCGGGCTGCCCGGCGGCGCGGACGAGCGCGACGGCGGTGACGCCGCGGCGGCGTTCGTGTTCGGCGGCCGCACCGATCAGCCCGTGCTCGCCGAGTTGGTCGCCACGGCCTCGGCCACCGAGGAGTTCCTCGAGCGTTGGCGCACCCCCGGCGCGGCCGCATCCCGGCTCTGGGAGGACCGCTTCGGCGAGGAGGCGTACGCACCGCTGGTCGAGTCGGCGCTCGCCGACGTGCTCAAGCAGGCATCGCTCACGGCCGACCAGGTCGACCACCTCGTGGTGGCCGGCCTGCACGCGCGCGCACTCAAACGGGCGATCAGGTCGAGCGGGGTCCGCGCCGAGGCAGTGGCCGACGGCCTCGTGGCGCGGGTGGGCAACACCGGAACGGCGCAGGCCGGCGTCGTCCTCGCCGACGTGCTCGACCGCGCCGGCGCCGACGAGTACGTGCTCGTACTGGTGCTCGCCGACGGCGTCACCGCGCTGCTGCTGCGCACGACCGCGGCCCTCGCCGGCCATCGGCCGAGCCGGTCGACGCGCGTCCAGATCGAGGCTGGCAATTCCGGACTCGACTACGCGACCTTCTTGTTCTGGCGGGGTTTTCTTGATCGTGAGCCCCCGCGCCGGCCCGATCCCGAGGCCCCCGCCGCACCGCCGGCATTGCGCCGCGCCGGCTGGAAGTTCGGGTTCGTCGCCTCGCGGTGCACCCAGTGCGGGACACGCAGCCTGCCGCCCGACCGGGTGTGCCAGCACTGCCACGCCGTCGACCAGATGGCTCCCGAGCCGCTCGCCGACGTCCCGGGCACCGTGGCCACCTACACGATCGACCATCTCGCGTACACGCCGAATCCCCCGGTGCTCGTCGTGGTCGTCGACTTCGACGGCGGCGGGCGGTTGCGCTGCCAACTGACCGATGCCGCGCCCGACGAGGTGACGATCGGGATGCGCATCGAGATGACGTTCCGGCGGCTGGTCACTGCCGGGGGCGTCCACAACTACTTCTGGAAGGCCCGGCCGGTCCGGTCGTAAAAGGAGAGTGCTATGGGTTCACACGGCATCCGGGATCGCGTCGCGATCGTCGGTATGGGATGTACCAACTTCGGAGAGCACTGGGACAAGTCCACCGACGACCTGCTCATCGAGTCGGCCACCGCCGCGGCATCCTCGGCGGGCGTCGGCCTGGACGACCTGGACGCGTTCTGGCTCGGCACGATGGGATCCGGCACGTCCGGGCTGACGCTGAGCCGGCCGCTGCGTCTGCCGTTCAAGCCGGTCACCCGGCTCGAGAACATGTGCGCCACCGGGTCGGAGGCACTGCGTAACGCTTGTTATGCAGTGGCGTCCGGCGCGTACGACAGCGCGATGGCGATCGGCGTGGAGAAGCTCAAGGACTCCGGCTTCTCCGGCCTGGTGGGCGCGCCACTGCCTAACGCCGGTGACGACGGCAAGAACGACGCGACGGCGCCAGCTAACTTCAGCTTGCTGGCGCCGGCGTATGCGGAGCGGTACGGCGTCGACACCGAGGAGATGAAGGACGTTCTGACCCGCATCGCGTGGAAGAACCACTACAACGGGGCGCGCAACTCGCGCGCGCAGTTCCGCAAGGAGGTGCCGGTCGAGACGATCCGCAACTCGCCGAAGATCGCCGGCATGCTGGGCATCTTCGACTGCTCCGGGGTGTCGGATGGCAGCGCGGCGGCCATCGTCGTCCGCGCCGAGGACGCGCACCGCTACACCGACAAGCCGCTCTACGTAAAGGCATTGTCGTTCGTGGCCGGACCGGCGACCGGGCTCAGCGACCCGGCGTATGACTTCACGACGTTCCCCGAAGTGGCCGCCTGTGCCACGGACGCCTACCGGCAGGCCGGCATCACCGACCCGCGCACCGAACTGGCGCTGGCCGAGGTGCACGACTGCTTCACGCCGACTGAGCTGGTGCTGATGGAGGATCTGCGCTTCTCCGCGCGGGGCCAGGCATGGAAGGACGTGCTGTCCGGCACGTTCGACCTCGACGGCGCGCTGCCGGTGAACCCGGACGGCGGCCTCAAGGCGTTCGGCCACCCCATCGGCGCATCCGGGCTGCGGATGATGTTCGAGGCGTGGCTGCAGCTGCGCGGCGAGGCGCCGCCGGAACGCAGCCTGCGGTCGGTGGCCGAGGGTCGCACGATGGCGCTGACCCACAACCTCGGCGGAGGTCCGGGCGAGTGCGTGTCGTTCGCCGCTGTGGTCGGCTCCGAGCCGAGCGGGTGACGGTGGCCGTGGAGCGATTCCCGGTCGAGGCCGGGCATGTCATGACCTTCGCCCGGGCGGTCGGTGACCCGAATCCGATCTACGCCGACCCCGAGCACGCCATCGCACCGCCCACCTTCGCCATCGCCAGCGCGCAGTTCGACCCGGACTACCCGCTGCGGCCGAGGCCCGGCGAGGAGTGGTACGGGTCGGGACGCGGCTCGGGCGTCGTGAAGGAGGGCGTCGGCGGCTTGCACGCCGAGCAGCACTTCGTCTACCACCGGCCGATCCGGGTCGGCGACGTGCTGACCGCGCACACCTACCCGGGCGAGCCGTGGGAGAAGTCCGGCCGGTCAGGCCGGCTGCGGTTCACCGAGGAGATCACCGAGTTCCGTGACCAGGCCGGCGAGCTCGTCGTCACGATGCGCGCCGTCGGCGTCCAGCGAGAGGCGGCCTCCTGATGGGACTGCGGGCGAACGACCTGAGGGTGGGGCAGACGTTCGAGACTATGGTGGTCGACGACCTGAAACGAACGCAGATCGTGCAATACGCTGGCGCATCCGGCGATTTCAACCCGCTGCACACGGACGAGGTCTACGCGCGGGAGATCGCCGGCTACCCAGGCGTGTTCGCGCACGGGATGTTGACCATGGGCCTGACCGGGCGAGCGATCACCGACCTGGTCGGCGACGGCCGGCTGCTGCGGTTCGGCGTGCGATTCACCGCGCAGGTGTGGCCGGGCGACACGTTGACGGTGCGCAGTACGGTCAAGGACGTGAGCGAGCAGGTCGTCGAATTGGAAGTCCTGACCACGAACCAGGACGGCGCGAACGTGGTAACCGGCTACGCCGCGGCCCGGCTCGACCTGTGACCCGACGTGGACTTCAGCTTCAGCGCTGAACAGCGGGATCTGGCGGCCACCGTCCGGCGGTTCCTCGCCGCGAAGGCGCCGGAGCCGGAGCTGCGCCGGGCGATGGCCAGCGAGCTCGGCTACGACCCCGCGATCTGGTCGCGGATGGCCGACGAGCTGGGGCTTCCGGGCCTCGCCATTCCCGAGCAGTACGGCGGCGCGGGGTTCACGTTCCTCGAGCTCGGCATGGTGCTGCAGGAGATGGGCCGCGCCCTGCTGTGCGCGCCGTTCTTCTCGTCCGTCGTGCTTGCGGCTCACGCTTTGCTGCACTCCGGCGACGAGGCGGCGGCCAAGGAGTGGCTGCCCCGCATCGCGGCCGGGCAGTTGCTCGCAACAGTCGTGCTGCCCCGGCATGCGAACGTGCGCGCGACAGACAGCGGCGGGGCGTGGCGCCTCGACGGCGTGGCCGAGTTCGTGTTGGACGGAGCGACCGCCGAGCTCATTCTCGTGGCCGCTGGGCCCGGCCTGTTCGCGGTGCGCGAGGGATTTGCCCGGCAATCGGTCGAGGTGTTCGACCCGACGCGCCGCCTGGCCCGGCTGGAGTTCGACGGGACGTCCGCGGACCTCGTCTCCGATGCGGCCAATCTCGCGCGTACGACTGACCTCGCGGCCATCGGGCTCGCCGCGGAGTGCGTCGGCGTGGCCGAGCGCGCGCTCGAGATGGCCACCGAGTACGCCAAGCTGCGCGTGCAGTTCGGCCGGCCGATCGGGTCGTTCCAGGCGATCAAGCACCGCCTGGCGAACGTCCTGCTCGAAGTGGAGGCGGCCCGCTCGGCCGCCTGGTACGCCCTGTGGGCCGTAACCGAGCGGCCGGAGGAGGTCTCCGTCGTCGCTCCCCTGGCGCTCGCCACGTGCAGCGAGACCGCCTACCTTGCCGCCGCCGAGAACATCCAGGTACACGGCGGCATCGGCTACACGTGGGAACATCCAGCACACCTGTACTTCCGGCGTGCCACGACGTCTCGGCTGCTGCTCGGCGACCCGGACGAATTGCGCGAGACGATGCTGCAGCGCCTGGAGGCACCATGAAGAGCACGAGGATGCCGGGCCGTAGCCGCCGTCCGGCCCGGGCGGATCCTGATTTGGGACAACTTCTCCGTCATCTATCGCACGACGCTCACCAAGTACAGCAATGCCGACGGTGAGCGCCGGTTCGTCTAGCGGGTCAGCACGACCGGTGTGCCTCCCGCGTTCGCAGGTCAGGATCCCAGCCTGCCGCCACGACAAGAGGCAGGAACGGGTCGTGCTTGGACTCCGGCGTCCAGATGCCGTCGTAGCCGGCCGCTCCCTGCCGGACGGCCGCGTTCGTCACCTCGACGAGGCCGGACACCTGTAACTTGCCGTCGACCTTCAGGACATTCCCTCGCTCTACGATGAGCAGTAAAGTAAAATAAGTAAGAGGATAATCGACGGTGAGGCCGGTGCCGTGACGGGAGTGGGCGTGGACTTCAACCTGAGCGACGAGCAGGAGCTGCTGCGCAAGACGGCCCGCGAGTTCGTCGCCAGCACCTGCCCTCCCGAGCGTGCAAAGGAGTGGGACGAGCGGGGCGAGTTTCCCGGCGTGCTGTTCCGCAGCCTGGCAAACCTCGGCTGGTTCTCGCTGCCGTTCCCCGTGGAGGCGGGCGGTGACGGCGGCGGGCCGATCGAGCTGGTGCTGGTCGCCGAGGAGCTGGGACGGTCGAGCTTCGACGTCGCGATGTGCTTCATCGGGGTGCTCATCCCCGGCCTGACCGTGTTCAAGTGGGGTACCGACGCGCACCGAGAGTGGATCCGCGCCAAGGTCATGACCGGCGAGGAACGCATCGCCGTCGCGATCAGCGAGCCCGACGCCGGCTCGGACGCCGCCGCCGTGCGTACCACCGCCGTCGACGAGGGCAACCACTTCGTGGTGAACGGGCAGAAAGCGTGGTGCACAGGCGCCGGCCTGCCCGGGACCACCATCGCCATGTACGTCCGCACCGGACCCCGGCAGCCCAAGCACGGCGGCCTCAGCCTGCTGCTGGTGGATCCGAATACGCCCGGGGTCGAGATCCGGCGCACCCCCACGCTCGCGCGGCACATCCTCGGCACCAACGAGGTGTACCTGCACGACGTCGTGGTGCCGAAGGAAAATCTCGTCGGCAAGCAGGACGACGCGTGGCGGGTCATGCTGTCGAACATCGAACTGGAGAAGGCGCTGCTCTCCGGGGGATACGTCGGCGCCGCCCAGTCGACGCTCGACGAGATGCTCGCCTATTCCAAGCAGCGCCACGCGTTCGGCCGGCCGATCGGCAACTTCCAGGCGCTGGCGCACGCCATGGCCGATCTGCAGGTCGACATCGACTCCTCCAGGCTGCTCACCCACCGCGCCGCGTGGCTGCTCGCGAGCGGCAGCGATTGCTCGCGGGAAGGCGCGATGGCCAAGCTGAAGGGTTCGGAGACGTACGTCGCCGCAGCCCGCCTGGGCATGCAGGTGTTCGCCGCGCACGGCTTCTCCACCGAGAGTGTGATGAGCTACCGCTACCGCGAGTCGATCGTGGCCACGATCTCCGGCGGCACCAGCCAGATCCAGCGCAACGCGATCGGCCGCAGTATGGGGCTGCGCAGCTACTGACGAACGGACGGAGTTATGGGCCCTCTGGAGGGCGTGCGGGTCCTGGAGATGGCGGGGCTCGGCGCGGGACCATTCGGCGTGATGCTGCTCGCGGACATGGGTGCGGACGTCGTGCGCCTCGACCGGCCGGCCACCACGCGCCAGGCGGCCGACGCGCAGGAACAGCGCTCGCGCGAAGCCGATCCGTCTCGCTACTGCACGCATCGCGGCCGGCGTTCGGTGATCGTCGATGCCAAGACCGAGACCGGTGCGGTGCTCGACCTGATCGCTCGTGCCGACGTCCTCGTCGAGGGGTACCGGCCCGGGGTGATGGAGCGGCTCGGCCTCGGTCCGGACGCGGCGCTCGAACGCAATCCGCGGCTGATCTACGCGCGGATAACGGGCTGGGGGCAGGAGGGCCCCCTCGCCCATCAGGCGGGGCACGACATCAACTACATCGCGCTGGCCGGGGCGCTGAACGGGTTCCGGCGAGCCGGCGAGCGCCCGGTCCCGCCGATCAACCTGGTGGCCGACATGGGCGGTGGTGGCATGCTGCTCGCCTTCGGGGTGGCGTGCGCGCTGTACGAAACGGCCCGGTCCGGACGCGGGCAGGTCGTCGACGCGGCGATGATCGACGGAGCAGCGCTGCAGATGAGCACCACGCTGGCGATGACCGCGCAGGGCCGCTGGCGCGACGAGCCCGGCACCAACTTCGCCGATACCGGTGCGCCGTTCTACGAGGTGTACGAGACCGCGGACGGGGGCCACGTCGCAGTGGGCGCCATCGAGACGCCGTTTTACAAGGAACTGCTTGCCCGCGCCGGCGTCGACCTCCCCCCGCGCGACAACCCGAACCGATGGGGGGAGGGCAAGACGGTGCTGGCCAAGCTGTTCCGTTCTCGCACGCGCGACGAGTGGGCGGAGGTGTTCGCCGGCTCGGACGCGTGCGTCACGCCGGTGCTGACGCTGACCGAGGCGCCAACCCACCCGCACCTGGCCGCCCGCGGCTCCTACGTCGAGCGCGACGGCGTGGTGCAGCCGGCGCCCGCGCCGCGTTTCAGCCGCACGCCGGCGGTGCTACCCGATCCGCCGCCGGTCGCGTCCACCGACCTGGCGGACGTGCTGCGCGACTGGAGCTCATAGACCGAGAACGTGCCGGGCGATGATCACCTGCTGGATCTGGCTGGTGCCCTCATAAATGCGGAACAGCCGCGCGTCGCGGAAGAACCGCTCGACGGCAACTCCGCGCATGTATCCGGCGCCGCCGTGGATCTGCACAGCGCGGTCGGCCACCCGGCCCACCATCTCGCTGCAGAAGTACTTCGCAGTGGCCGGGCCCACCTTGCGGTCGGTACCGGCGTCGAACGCGCGGGCCACGTCCAGCACGAGGCTGCGTCCGGCGTAGAAATCGGTGACCAAGTCGGCGATCAACCCCTGCACGAGCTGGAACGAGCCGATCGGCGTGCCCGACTGGCGGCGCGACCGGGCGTACGCGACGGACTCGTCCACCAGCCGCTCGGCCATCCCCACGCACAGCGCCGCGATGTGCACCCGGCCGTGAGCGAGGCAGCGCATGGCCGTCGCGAACCCGACGCCCACGCCATCGGCGCCGCCGACCACGGCCGACGCCGGCATGCGCACGTCGTCCAGGTACACGTCGGCCGTCCAGGCGCCGAACTGCCCCATCTTGTGGTCGCGCGGCCCTACCG
>JBKPQM010000215.1:0-13553 GCA_046734095.1 Actinomycetota bacterium
GTCGCCGGCGACGCAGAAGGGCGCGGCCCGAGTGGGCACGGACGCGTCCTACACCGTGCACCTCACCAACGGCGGTTTCCTGGCTGACTCCTACGCCCTCTCGGCGTCGGGCTCGTGGCCGTCGACGGTGTACGACCCGACGTGCACGACGCCGCTGAGCTCCACCCCGGCGGTGCAGCCGGGTGACTCGGTCGACGTGTGCGTTCGGGTGAGCGTGCCGGCAACGGCGGCCAACGCCGCCACGTCGGACACCACGATCACCGCGAGCGCCGGTTCGGTCAGCGCCACGGCGACCCTGACCACCATCGCCGTGGCGGTGGACACGCTCGTCGTGGACGAAGACCTCGGCGGTCCCAATGTCGAGTCGTACTACCAGGACGCCCTGTCCGCGAACGGCACGCCGTTCAGCTACTGGGATCTGTCGGCTGATCCGGAGATCCCGGTATCACTTCTCACCGCGCACAAGAACGTCGTCTGGTTCACCGGCAACGCGTATCCAGGGCCGATCACGCCGTACGAGTCGGAGTTGCAGACGTTCCTGGACGGCGGTGGGCGGCTGTTCCTGTCCGGCCAGGACATTCTCGACCAGGCGGCCGGAACGACTGCGTTCGTCAGCGACTACCTGCACGTCGACTGGGATGGCACCGAGCGCCAGAATGACAAGGCCACGGTTGCCGTGCACTCGGTCACCGGGAATGCCGTGACCGACGGCATCGGCAGTGTGCCGCTCGACCATTCGGTGCTGAAGGCGGCGTTCGAGGACCAGATCACTCCTCTGGCGCCGGCCACCGCGGCGTTCACCGACGACAGCTCAGAGCCGGACGCGTTGACCGTCGCGACCGGCCCGTACAAGGTGGTGTTCCTCGCCTTCCCGTTCGAGGCATACGGCACCGCCGCGCAAAAGGCCGACCTGATGCACAGAGTGTTGACCTACTTCGGCTGACGCTTCCATCTCCCAAGATCGCGCAACCTCTGGCTTGCTGACGCCGCCAGAGGTTGCGCGAGTCTGATCTCAATCGGGCACGTGGGATCGTCGTACCTGCTCGGCTTGGTGCACCCGCACCGTCTCGGCGTCGCTCAGCTTGCGGGTGTCGCGCAGTTCGACGAATGGCTCGGTGCCTTCGGGCAGCCCCGCGTCGATCATGCGCTGCCGCTCCAGTTCGGCGTTGAACTCGGCGCCGAGCAGGATGGCCAGGTTTGTGAGCCAGAGCCAGACCAGGAAGATGATCACGCCGGCCAGCGAGCCGTAGGTCTTGTTGTACGACGCGGAGAACGAGGCGTAGATGGCGAACAGGCCCGACGCGACCAGCCAGATAAGCACTGCGAGCACACCGCCGGGCGTGATCCACCGGAAACGGCCGCGCTTCACGTTCGGCGTGGCCCAGTACAGCAGCGAGAACATGAGGCTCACGATGAGCAGTAGCACCGGCCACTTCGCGATGTTCCACGCGGTAACGACCGCGTCGCCCAGCCCAAGGCCGCGGCCGACCCGGCTGGCCACCGGACCGGTGACGCTGACAATCACCGCGCTCGCGACCAGCATGATCACAACCGCGATCGTGACGGCGAGTCGAAGCGACGCCGTTCGCCAGATCAGTCGTCCCTCGCCGACGCCGTACACGCTGTTCATTGCGCGGGTGAATGCGGCCACGTAGCCCGACGCCGACCACAAGGCGAGCAAGCTACCGGCGATGGCGACAACCACCGCGGCGCCCTGGCGTCCCTGGACCTGATCGATGACGCCCTGCAAGAACGTGAAAACGCCCGCCGGGGCGATGTCGCGCACATTGTTCAGGAAGGTCTGTGTTGTTGATCGTCCGACCATTCCGAGAATCGAGACCAGCACCAGTACACCGGGGAAGATCGCCAGCAAGCCGTAGTAGGTCAGTGCCGCCGCCCGGTCGGTTGTGTCGTGCTGCTTGACCTGCGCCGGCAGACGTCGCAGGACGGCCGACCACCCAGGTCTGCGCCGGAGCGGCCCGGGTTCGCCGGCATCGCGGCGGCCGGCGAACGTGCTGGCCATTTCGAACTCCTCGTGTCCGAGTCGCCGGTGGGAGCCTGGCTGCGATGGCTGGAGGAATCGCCGTGTATTACAAGACGTCTGTGTACCTACCCCGCGCCGCGTCCACCGAAACGGCGCCGAACTTTGTGGCGGGCACCCGCGGTGGATACGCTCGCTGCAAGAACGAGGCCGGGAGCATCGTGGACGCGAACGAGGTAGTGCAGCTCTCGCACGAGTTCGCGCAGTTGGGCAAGGAGCTCCGCGGCGAAGGCGACAACAACGCCGCATTACAGCGAATGGTGCAGCTCGCGGTTAAGTACATCGAACCGTGCACCGGAGCGAGCATCACGGTTGTCGAGCGTGGGGTGGGCCGGAGCCTGGCCACGTCCGACGCTCCCGCCGCCCGCGCCGACGTGTTGCAGTACGAGCTGGATGACGGGCCGTGCCTTCGGTCCGCGGAACGCGACCAGAACTACCTCCTGTTCGACGTGACGACTGACGCCCGGTGGCCACGCTTTTGCGCGGCGCTCGCTGAGCAGACGGCGTACCGCTGCGTCCTGTCCTTCCAGCTCGAGGCCCAGGACTCCGCGGCCCTGAACTTGTTCGCCGAGCAACCGGGGGCGTTTTCCGACGACGACGTCGACCTGGCGGCCGTGTTCGCCGCGCACACGACCAGCCTCGTGGCGCTGCACGAGGCCGAGGACCATGCCGCGCACCTGGAGGTCGCGCTGCAGACCAATCGTGAGATCGGCGCCGCGATCGGGGTGCTGATGGCTCATCACAAGGTGACGCAAGACGATGCCTTCGCACTGCTTCGGACGGCGAGCCAAAGCCTGCACCGCAAGCTGCGCGACGTTGCCTCAGAGGTCGTGGCGACCGGAACGTTGCCGGACCAGGCATAGGCCGGGCTGTTCGATCGCGCTTAGGTCACGCACTGTGCGCCCGGGCTGCTGTCACGAACCGGGCAAATGCATTGTCGTACTCGTGCCCGGCGGAGGCGGCGCGGCTGCCTTCTAGAGCAGGCGCCTCGTCGATCAGCCCGACCCGTTCGGCCGCGACCATGGCGGCGCCGGCGGCCACGGGTTCGGCCGCCGTCACCAGGCGCAGCGGCCACGGCAGGACCTGCGACTTCACGCTCGTCCAAGCGGGATTGGCGGCTACAGCGCCACCGAGCACGGCGACCTCGATCCCGCCGAGGCGGGCCAGCCGCAGCTGTTCCTCGACCATCCACCGGGCCTGCAGGCACAGCCCCTCCAGCATGGCTCGGGTCAGCTCCGCGGGCGAGTGCCCGGATCGTCCGAGCACTCGCAGCCGGGCCGCCGGGGCCGGGTCGGGCGTCTGTCGCCCGAAAAGGTACGGCAGGACGATGACGTCGCTCGGCCCCCCGACGGCCAGTGCCCGAGCGAACAGCTCGTCCGCGTCGAGGCCGCCACTCTCGTGCTCGAGCCACCACTGCACGACGGCGCCGGCGCTGGACGATCCGGCGAGAACCGCCCGACACTGCCCTACCGTGACTACCGCGCTCATGCCGGCGCGGCCCACCTCGACCGGGTCGGGCGGCTCGGCGACGATCGACATGATCGCCTCGGCGGTGCCGACCGAGTCCGCGACATCGCCGGGCCGGCGCACTCCGGCCGCGTACGCACCTACGGCGTGGTCGTGGCCGGCCACAACGACCGGAGTACCGGCGCGGAGCGGCCAGGTCGCGCCCCGAGTCGAGCCGGCTAATCCGGCGGTCACGATGTCGGGCAGCTGCTCGGGTCGCAGGCCGACCTCCCTCAGCAGGTCGGGATCGAAAGAATCCGGCAGGCGGCCGCGCGAGGCGTCCGGCTCGTGTCCGCGCGAGCTGTCAGGCACCTGGTCGCCCGGCAAGCAGTAGGCCATCGTCCGGCCGGCCAGCGTGTGGTCGGTGGCCAGTCGGCCCGTCAGCAGGAGTCCGACGAGGTCGGCCGCACCAGCCCAGCGAGCCATTCGGGCCCACGTATCCGGACGGTGGACATGCAGCCAGGCCCAGGTTGCGAGCGGCACCTTGGCACTCGGACGCACGCCGGTCTCCCCGACCAGCGCGTCCCAGCCGATCCGGCGGGCCAGCGCATCGGCCTCAGCGCGCCCTCGGTGCCCGTCCCAGCGCAGCCAGTCGCCGATGGGCGTGCCGTCCCGGTCGAGAGGAACGCCGGTCTCGGCCATCGACGCGACGCCGACCGCGTCCGGTGCCGGTGCACCGTCGAGCACACGCAACAACAACGCGAGCAGTGTTGGTCGCAGGTCGGCGGCCGACGGGGTCGGGGCCGACACCACGGATCGCGGCCGCGCCGTCGAGACCTCGACCAGCGCGACCTTCGTGTTGGTCGTGCCCACGTCGATCCCTACGCACAGTGGCACAGCACCATTGTGTTCGGCTGCGCGAACGCGGCGCGGCCCCCGGACTGCGCTGTCCGGGGACCGCGAACCTAGCAACCGCTACCGGTTGAAGGCGTCCTTCACCTTTTCGCCGGCGTTCTTGAGATCGGACTTGGCCTGCTTGGCCTTTCCGTGCTCCTCCTTGGGGCGGTCACGGGTGACCTTGCCTGCCGCTTCCTTGGCCTTACCGTGGATGTCTTCCACTTTGTTCTTGGCCTTATCGGTAGCGCCCATCGCGCACCCCCTTCTCGGTCAGTTCTGAGCCCCTCCCCTAGGTGGCTTACCCGGCGGGCGCCGTTCCCAACCCGGCGTAACTGCCCAGCCCGCTTCCGGGGAAGATGACTACATGCTGGGTTTGCCAGGTCACGTGACCGCCTGCCTGTTCGACCTGGACGGCGTCCTGACCGATACCGCGAGCGTCCACAAGTCGGCGTGGAAGGATACGTTCGATCCCTACCTGGCCGCTCAGGGTCAAGCGCCGTTCACCGAGGCCGACTACGACACCTATGTCGACGGCAAGCCGCGTGCCGACGGCGTTCGCGACTTCCTGGCCTCGCGGGGCATCCATCCACCCGAAGGCCAGCCGGACGATCCGCCCGAGCGCGACACCGTCCATGGCATCGGCAACCGCAAGACGAATCTGGTCATCGAGCGGATCAACCGCGACGGAGTGAAGGTGTACGAGGGCTCGCGCCGCTACCTCGAACTCGCCCGCGAGGCCGGCTTGGCCCGGGCGGTCGTTTCGTCGAGCGCGAACGCCGAGTTTGTTTTGCAGCGCACCGGCCTGGACGAGTTCATCCAGGCCGTCGTCGACGGGCACACGATCGAGCAGAAGCGTCTGCGCGGCAAGCCGGCCCCGGACTCCTTTCTCGCCGGAGCCGACCTCCTCGGCGTAGGACCTGATCAGGCGGCCGTATTCGAAGACGCGATCGCAGGCGTCGCCGCTGGACGGGCCGGACACTTCGGCTGCGTCGTCGGCGTCAATCGCCTCGGCGCACAACACGGGAGCGACCTGCGTGAGCACGGCGCGGACATGGTCGTGTCCGACCTCGGCGATCTCGTGAGTGCGACATGATTCCCGAGCCGCGCTATCCCGTTGAGCCCTGGGCCATTCGTGAGCTTGGCCTCGACCTTGATCAGCTGGCGCAGTCCGAGTCGGTATTCGCCTTGTCCAACGGGCACATCGGCATTCGCGGAAATCTCGACGAGGGCGATCCGCACGGGTTGCTCGGTACGTACTTGAACTCGTTCTACGAGACGCGTCCGCTGCAGTACGGCGAGTCGGGGTACGGCTTCCCGGAGACCGGCCAGACGATCATCAATGTCACCGACGGCAAGCTGATCCGGCTGCTCGTCGACGACCAGCCGTTCGATCTTCGGTACGGGACGCTGCGGCATCACGAGCGGATCCTCGACCTCCGCGCCGGCGTGCTGCGGCGAATCGCCGAGTGGGAATCGCCGGCTGGGCAGGTCGTACGGGTGCGCTCGACTCGGCTGGTGTCGCTTACTCAGCGCTCGATCATGGCGATCCGCTATCAGGTTGAGGCACTCGGGAGCTCAGCCCGCGTGGTCATCCAGTCCGAACTCGTCGCTCACGAGGACGTGCCGGCGCAGTCCGGTGATCCGCGGGTGGCCGCCGCGCTCCAGTCGCCACTCGAAGCGGAAGAGCAGCTGGGTCGCGGCAGTCGGGCTTCGCTCGTGCACCATACCCGGACGAGCCGGCAGCGCATGGCGGCCGCAATGGACAACCGCTTCGACCAGAACGTCGGCACCGAGCTGGAAATACAGCCCGACTGGGCACGCCTCACCGGTGGGGCCTCGCTGGAAGCCGGCGAGAGCCTGGACCTGACGAAGTTCGTCGCCTACGGCTGGTCGAGCATCCGCTCACTCCAGGCGCTCCGCGATCAGGTCGACGCCGCCCTCAGTACCGCCGTCCGCATCGGATGGGATCAGCTCGTCTCCGACCAGCGCGCCGCGCTCGACGAGTTCTGGGGGGGCGCCGACGTCACGGTGGAGGGCGACGACACGGTGCAACAGGCTGTTCGGTTCGGATTGTTCCACACGATGCAGGCCGCCGTCCGAGCCGAGCAACGCGCCATTCCGGCCAAGGGGCTGACCGGCTCGGGATACGACGGGCACGCATTCTGGGACACCGAGTGCTTCGTGCTGCCGGTGCTCACCGCCACCGCCCCGACCGCCGCCAGAGACGCGCTGCGTTGGCGGCACACCACGCTCGGTCTCGCTCGCGATCGCGCGGCCGCCTTGCGCTGGCGGGGAGCGACCTTCCCGTGGCGAACCATCCGGGGCCAGGAATGCTCGGGCTACTGGCCGGCGAGCACGGCGGCACTGCACATCAACGCCGACATCGCCTGCGCCGCCATCCGCTACGTCGACTGGACAGATGACGCGGATTTCGACCGTGACTGCGCGCTGCCGCTGTTGGTCGAGACCGCTCGACTGTGGGCGTCCGTCGGCTACCACGGCGACGACGGGGCCTTCCACCTGGACGGCGTTACCGGTCCCGACGAGTACAGCGCGCTGGCCGACGACAACGTCTACACGAACCTGATGGCCCGGCAGAATCTCCTCGGCGCGGCGGCGGCCGTCGGGCGATGGCCGGACGACGCGGCCAACTTGGAGGTCACCGCGGATGAGACGGCCGCCTGGCGAGCCGCGGCTGATGCGATGGCCGTACCCTACGACGACGCTAAGCAAGTGCATCAGCAGGACCGTGGCTTTACCGGTCACGAGGTGTGGGACTTCGATACGAGCGCGAAATCCACTGGGTACCCCTTGCTGCTGCACTCGCACTATTTCGACCTCTACCGCAAGCAAGTCATCAAGCAAGCTGACCTGGTACTCGCGATGCACTGGGCCGGCGACCAGTTCACCTTCGAGGAAAAGGCCCATGCCTTCGCGTACTACGAGCTGTTGACCGTCCGCGACTCGTCGCTTTCTGCGTGCACGCAAGCCGTACTCGCCGCCGAGACGGGCCACCTCGAGCTCGCCCACGACTACCTGACCGAGGCGGCGCTCATGGATCTCGGCGACCTCGAACACAACACCCGAGACGGCCTGCACATCGCGTCGCTCGCCGGATCGTGGATCGCGCTGGTCGCCGGGTTCGGCGGGATGCGCGATCACAACGGCAAGCTGTCGTTCCAACCCCAGCTGCCCCCAGGGATCCGTCGGCTCGGCTTCGCGCTCCGGTGGCGGGGCGCGACCGTGCAGGTGGCGATCGCATCGGATGAGGTCGAGTACACGCTGCGGGACGGACCGCCGGTAAAGATCCGGCACTGTGGCGAGGCATTCAGCCTGGCTGTAGACCATCCGGTGCGCCGTCCGACCTGCCGGATAGTGCCCATCACGCCGAGGCCGACGCAGCCCGCCGGCCGCGCGCCCGGTCGTTCGTTCTAAGTCAGGAGTGCCGCCGCAGGAGTAGCGCGACTGGCCAACCCGCGCGCGCACCAGCGGGCTGGTAACGTCCGGGCACGATCTCTTCCCACTTAGCGGAGAGGGCTCATGTCCAACCTGCCGCCAGCGCCTGAGCTTTCGCATGCTGTTGCTCCGCCCCCGTTGATGGACAGCCTGCTCCCGCAGCTGGTGCAGCACCTGCGGCAGAACCGGACGGCGCTGCGCGAGGAGTGGGCCCGTCGCATTACGGACGCGCGGCTGTTGACCGCGATGACGCCGGAAGAGATCTTCTCCGAGGCGACATCGGTGTACGACAACTACGTCGAGGTACTCGAGACCGGCAGCGTCGAGGCACTGGAGGCCTACGCACGCGATCTGTCCGAGCGCATCATCCCGCGTGGTGTCGAGACCGACGAAGTGCTCGGCATCGTGCTGCTGCTGCGAGACGTGCTCGCCCGATCGCTGTTTGAGAAATACCGCGGCGACCTCGAGCTGTTCAACCGGGTGCTCGACGCGTTCGAGCCAGCCGCGAACCGCATCGCGGCGACGGTCGGAGTGAGCTTCGTCCAAGAGCGTGAGCGCGTGATCCGCCAGCAACAGGAGGCCATCCGTGAACTGTCGACGCCGGTGTTGCAGGTCCGGGAGCGGCTGCTGATCCTGCCGATCATCGGCGTGCTGGACGGGCAGCGCGCGCGCCAGCTGACCGAACAGTTGCTGCGAGCGATCCGGGCCAACCGGGCCAAGGTCGTGGTCATCGACATCACGGGGGTGCCGGCGATCGACTCCACCGTGGCGAACCACTTGGTGCAAACCGTTGACGCGTCCGGCCTTATGGGCGCCAGCGTGATCATCACCGGCCTGTCGTCGGAGATCGCATTGACGCTCGTGACGATCGGCGTCGACCTGTCCAAGATGAACGCCGTGGGCGACCTGCAGGGCGGCATCGAGGAGGCCGAGCGATTGCTGGGGTACGAGGTGACTCGCGGCGCCGAGCCGAGCCCCGACGGGCTGACTTGAGGCTGACGCCATGCCGGTTCCGATTCTCAAGCAGGGTAGCTATCTGATCGCCTCGATCCAGTCGGCCCTGTCCGACGCGGACGCCGAGCAGTTGCAGGCCGACCTCATGGACCGCGTCGGCGCCTACCGGTCCAAGGGCATCATCGTCGACGTCACCGCCGTGGACGTCATGGACTCCTTCGCGGCGCGCTCACTTCGAACGATCGCGCACATGACGAACCTGCGCGGGGCCGACACCGTCGTGGTCGGCATCCAGCCGGAGGTCGCGTTCGCGATGGTGCAGCTAGGGATGACCTTCGACGACGTACACACCGCCCTCGACCTCGAGGAAGGCCTCGCGTTCCTCGACCGCCGCGTCGTGAACCGAAATGACCATGACCGCGCTTGACACGGTGATCGCGATCGACGGCACGAACGACATCGTCGCTGCGCGCCAGGCCGGCCGGGAGCTGGCCACGAAGCTGGAGTTCTCGCTCACGGACGTCACGATGATCACGACGGCGATCTCCGAGGTGGCGCGGAACATCTCGACGTACGCCGGCTGCGGCGAGATCCGCCTGGGCGTGACGCAGCGGCACGGACGACAGGCGCTGACGGTGCAGGCGGTCGACGCAGGCCCCGGGATTGCCGATGTGGAACGGGCACTCGAGGACGGCTTCTCCACCAGCTCGGGGCTCGGCCTCGGACTGCCGGGTGCACGGCGACTCATGGACGACTTCGAGCTGGAGTCCGAGGTCGGCATCGGGACCGCCGTCACGATGTGGAAGTGGTTGCCGTCCAGTGCTTGAAGTCGGTCGCCTGGGGTCCCTGGACTGGGCCGTCGCCGGGAAACCCTTCGCCGGGGAGCCGACGTCCGGGGACGAGTGGATGGTGCTCGAATCCGCGAGCGACGTGGTGGTCGGTGTGGTCGACGGGCTCGGGCACGGCGCCGCCGCCGCGGACGCCGCCCAACTGGCGATCCGGGTCGTCAGCGAACATCGGGACCAGCCACTCGGTGTGCTGTTCGCGCTGAGCCATGAGGCGCTGCGGCCCACTCGAGGCGCGGCGATGACCTTGGCGCGTATCAGCCGCGACGACGGATCACTGGTCTGGCTCGGAATCGGCAACGTCGGTGGGTACGTCGTCCGGGTGGGCGCGGCCGGTCCGGTCGTCGCGGATCAGGCGATGCTGCGGGGCGGGACACTCGGGATTCACCTTCCGTCGCCGCTTGATGCCCGGAGGACCGTCATGCTGCCGGGAGATCTGCTGCTTCTTGGCACCGACGGCCTGTTCGGCAGATTCGTCGAGATTGCCGACCTAAGCCGGCCGACCGCCCAGATGGCCAGCGACATCCTCGAGCACTGCGCCACGGGTACCGATGATGCTTTGATCCTCGCTGTGCGCAACCGAAGAACGTCCCGATGACCGATGCGAGTGACGGGTTCGCGGCCGCATACGCGGCGGCACTCGTCAAGCACCTGGCCACGCAGAGCGAGGCGAGCCTGGAGGTCGCGGCCGACCTCGGCCGACGGGCACTGGCCGAGGACGTCAGCATCCTCGAGATCGTCGAGCAGCACGTGCGTATCGTCTCGGGGCTGGCCGCCGAGCAAGGACCACACCAGAGCCGCGCGACCCACGAGGCGGCGCTGCCGTTCCTGCTGCAGACGCTCACTCCCCTGGACGTTGCGAGCCGCGGGTTCGCTGATGGCACCCGCAGCTACCGGCGGCAGTTGAGCCGGGCCGACGCACTGGCCGAGCTCGATGCGGCCAAGACCCGGTTCTTCCAGAACGTCAGCCACGAGTTCCGCACGCCGTTGACGCTGCTGCTCGGACCGCTTACCGATCTGCTCGCCGACCCGGACGCGACGATCCCGGCCGCCTATCGGGCTGGACTCGAGGAGGCGCAGCGAGCGGGACGGCGGCTGGAGGTACTGGTGGACGCGCTGCTCGACATCGCCCGGGCAGAGTCAGGTGCACTTGAGGTCGACCCCGAACCTACCGATCTGGCGGAGTTGACGGCCGATGTCGTCAGCATGTTCCGCTCAACGGTGGAGAACGCCGGCCTGCAGCTCGTCGTCGCCGCCTCGCCGTTGCCACAGCCGGTGCTGGTGGACCGCGAGCGCTGGGTCGAGATCGTGTCGAACCTGCTCTCCAATGCGGTCAAGTTCACCCGGGCCGGCACGATCGGCGTCGCGCTGCGGGTAGTGGGCGAGCAGGTCGAACTGGAGGTGGTCGACACCGGAATCGGGATACCCGCCGACGAACTCGACGACGTGTTCACCCGGTTTCACCAAGTGCCCGACGTCAGCGATCAGTTCGAAGGCGCAGGGATCGGTCTGTCATTGGTGCGTGATCTGGTTCGGGCTCATGACGGTGAGATCGGTGTGCGGAGTTCGGTCGGCGAGGGCTCCACGTTCACCGTGACCATACCCATGCGTACGGGGATCGCTGACGCGCGGCCGCTGTCGACGCCGACGGCCGCTGCCGTCGTCGCGGCGAAGACGGATGCAGCCGTCGTCGACTTCCCGGCCGCCGAAGGTGCGCAGGGTTCCGTGCTCGTGGTCGAGGACAATCCCGATCTGCGCAACTACGTGGTCCGGTTGTTGCACAGCGACGGCTGGGAGGTGCACGCCGTCCCAGATGCCGAGACCGCGATGGAACAAGCGCGGCAACTGCGTCCCGATGTCGTGCTGTCGGACATCATGCTGCCCGGACGCAGCGGGCTGGATCTGCTGCGCACGATCCGCGCGGCCGACAACCTGCATCGGCTCCCGGTCATTCTGCTGACTGCCCGGGCCACCGCCGAGTCGACGGTCGAGGGCTTCAACTCGGGCGCCGACGACTACATGATCAAGCCGTTCGACCGCAATGAGCTTCTGGCCCGCGTTCGAATCCACGTCGAACTGGCGCGACTGCGCGAATACGCGCTCAGCCAGGCTGAAAACACGGTGGCCAACCTGCGTGCGGCGCTGGCCACCAATCGGCAGATCGGCGCGGCGGTCGGGGTCATCATGGCCACCGAGAAGCTGACCGACGAACAGGCCTTCGAGCGGTTGCGCGCCGTCAGCCAGCGGACCCATCGCAAGCTGCGCGATCTCGCCGACGAGGTTGTATATACAGGACGGTTGGACGTCTGAGCGTGCTCCACGGGTACCTCAGCCTGGCTTCCACCCGGGCTCACCGCGGGCCAGGTCGCGCAGCAGCGTGACGCTCACGGTTTAGCCCGCCAGGGTCCCGGGTAGCTATTGCCGAATTCCGCTAATCTCGCTCGAGCAATACCTGCAGTAATGCGCGCAACCCGTCCAGGAATTTAGCTCTCATTGCCCAAGGGCACGGCATTCTCCTGCCGGCTAGCGATTGATAACCGTGCACACCCCTCGAGTTTGAAATTGCGGAAATAAGGGGACGACGTGGTCTGTCCAACCGAGGAAGCTGCCACCACTTAGAGAGAGTGTCATGGGGATATTGCTATTGGTACTGCTTGTTGCGCTGATATTCGGTGGCCTGGGATTTGCGCTGCATCGCGCTATGGATCGTCGCGGCCATCATCTTGGTCGCGTGGTTGATCGGGTTCGCCCTGCGCAGCGGCGAGTCAGCAAGGTGGTACCGCTGGTAGGTTCTCGGCCTAGTCCTGGCGCCGGGCCGAATTGGGCCACCTTTGGTGGCTCGGATACGGTTCGTCGGGTGAGTGACCTACTGGCCCCGCCACCGGATGACGAGGAGGAGAGCTCCCGCAGCCGTGCCCTGTGGGGGCTGGCCGCCCTCGCGGTGATCGCGGCCCTCGTCGTGGTGATCATCATCGCCACCAGCGGGTCGGGTGGCCACAACAGTCAGCAGGGCCTGAACCCCCTGGCCTCCGCATCGAGCGCCCCGGTATCGACCCCGACTGCGCCGGCGAGTCCGACCAGTCTCACGGTTAGCACGACGACGTCGTCAAGGGCGTCCGCGACCCCGAGGTCGAAGGCCACCTCGGCCATACCGACCAGTTCGGGAAATCCGTGCCGAGCCGCCGCCGCGGCCTGCCCAGTGCCCGGCGACGCGGGCCAGCTCATCGGCGCGGTCAACCAGTTCCGGGTCAGTCACGGGCGCCCGCCCGTCCGCGGCGTGGTCTCGATCCGGGCCCAGCAGTGCGCGCTCGCCCAGGGCGTCGGTCCGACGTGCGCGCCGAGCTACGCCTGGGAGCCAGCGACCACCCAGAACGGCCCGCAAGTCGTCAGCCAAATGGCCGGCCGCGAACACGGCACGGGCTGGCTGCTTGATCCGGCCATGACGTCCTTCCACGTCGGGTGGGCGTATGCCGGCGGGCAGTACGAGTGCGCAATCCTCAAGATTCGCTAAGAGGATTCGCGTATAACACGAAGGGTGACGGGTACAGAGCTGGTCGACCGGCTCCCGCCGGGTCCTCGGCTACCGGTCGGTGTCCAGACGCTGCTGTTCGGCAAGTCCCGGCACCGCTTCCTCTCGGAGATGCACCGCCGCTACGGCGAGGCGTTCACCCTTCGCGTCGCGCCGCACCGCCGTCAGCTGGTGATGATCAGCCGGCCGGACGACATCCGCACCGTGTTCACGGGCCCGACGTCCGTATTTCATGCGGGCGAAGGCAACGCGATCCTCGGCCCGCTTATGGGTGATCATTCGGTGCTGCTGCTGGACGAGTCCGAGCACATGCGGATCCGCCAGCTCCTCATGCCGCCGTTCCACGGCTCGGCCCTGCGGGGTTACCGCGACCTCGTGACAAAGC
>JBKPQM010000216.1:0-15504 GCA_046734095.1 Actinomycetota bacterium
GCTGTGGAGCGTGCCGTCGGGGGGCGAGGTCAGCCGGGGGGAGCTAGGCAGCGGCGGCCGGGGCGACTTTGCCCTTGGGGTGCACGCTGGTCGGGCCGTGGAGCGTGCCGTCAGGGGGCAAGGTCGGCCGGGGTGAGCTAGGCAGCGGGCGGTTTCGGCGAGCTCGGCGGCGGCCGGGGGGCGAGCTCGCAGCGTCGCCCGGGCGAGCCCGCGGCGGCGCCCGGGGCGACTTTGCCCTTGGGGTGCACGCTGAGGGGGCCCTGGAGCGTGCCGTCAGGGGGCAAGGTCGGCCGGGGTGAGCTAGGCAGCGGCGGCCGGAGCGAGCCCGGAGCGTGCCGTCGGGGGGCAAAGTCGGCCCGGGTGAGGCGAACGGCAGGGCTGCGGGGCGGGCGTCAGATCCAGCCGCGGCGCACGGCGTAGGCGACGGCCTGGGTCCGATTGCGCAGCCGCAGCCGGGTGGTGAATCCCTGCACGACGTTCTTGATTGTGCGCTCCGAGTAGCACAGACGTTGCGCCACCTCGCGGGTCGAGCAGCCGTCGGCGAGCAGCTCCAGAACGTCCCGCTCGCGCGGGCTCAGACCCGGCGCCACGGTGCGCCGGGCCCGGAACCGCGCAAGAGAGCTAGGGTCCGCCCGGCGAGGCGGTGCTCCGGCGAGGCGAGCTCGGGGCTCGACCCTGGGCCAGAACGGTCCGGCCGCCGTGGACAGACGACTCGCGCCAGCCGGTGCCGAATTGCGCTGCGCCATCAACATTGGATCACTCACCGTCTGTCTCCCACCCTGATCAGCGGAACCCTGATCATCTGGAGCAGTGAGCGGCCTGACCTGATACATGCCAGCTAGACGGTCGCGGGCAGCGTCATCTCTCGTAGGTCGTGCGCCTCGATGAGCGGCGGCTCGGTCGCCGCGCGGACTTCGCGCACGGTCACGCCGGGGGCCAGCTCACGCAGCACCAGTCCGCTCTCGGTGACGTCGATGACGGCGAGGTCGGTGATGACCTGCTGGACGGCCTGCTTGCCGGTCAGGGGTAGCGAGCACTCGTTGACGATCTTGGGGCTGCCATCGCGGGCAACGTGCTCCATCATCACGATGACCCGCTTGGCGCCGTGCACGAGATCCATGGCGCCGCCCATGCCCTTGATCATCTTGCCGGGGATCGTCCAGTTGGCCAGATCGCCGTTCGTGGACACCTGCATCGCGCCCAAGATCGCCACGTCGATGTGCCCGCCGCGGATCATGCCGAAGGAGGTGGCCGAGTCGAAGAACGATGCCCCGGGCACAACCGTCACCGTCTCCTTGCCGGCATTGATCAGGTCGGGGTCGACCTCGTCCTCGTACGGGTATGCGCCGACGCCGAGCACGCCGTTCTCGGATTGCAGTACGACGTGCACGTCCGGCTCGATGTAGTTGGGCACGAGCGTCGGCAAGCCGATGCCGAGGTTGACGTATTGCCCGTCGTGCAGTTCGGCCGCGACGCGCGCTGCGAGCTGGAATCGGGTGAGTGCCATCGTCACGCCTCCTGCCGCGCGCGCACGGTGCGCTTCTCGATGAGCTTGCCCTCGGCGCCGACCTCGACGATGCTTTGCACAAATACGCCGGGAGTATCCACATCATCGGGGTCGATGTCACCGGGCTCGACGAGCTCCTCAACCTCGGCGATCGTGATGCGCCCGGCCATCGCGCATAGCGGGTTGAAGTTGCGCGCGGACTCGTGGTAGACGAGGTTGCCGTGCCGGTCGCCACGTGCGGCCCGGACCAGGCCGAAGTCGCACACGATCCCGTGTTCGAGCACGTAATCCTGACCGTCGAAGTCCCGCACCTCCTTCGCCGGCGAAGTGAGCGCCACGGTGCCATCCGGTGCGTATCGCCACGGCAGCCCGCCGTCGGCGACCCAGGTACCGACCCCCGCTGGCGTGTAGAACGCCGGAATGCCCGCGCCCCCGGCGCGCAACCGTTCGGCGAGCGTCCCTTGTGGGCACAGTTCGACCTCGAGCTCGCCGGACAGGTATTGGCGGGCGAACTCCTTGTTCTCGCCTACGTAGGACGAGACGGTGCGACGGATCCGCCGCTTGTCGAGCAACTGGCCGAGCCCCGCGCCGTCGACGCCACAGTTGTTCGAGACGGTTTCGAGATTGGTCGTGCCCTGATCCAGCAGCGCCGCGATCAACCGAATCGGGACGCCGGACAGGCCGAAGCCGCCGACGGCGAGCGACGCTCCGTCCGATATGTCGCGAACTGCGTCGGCGGCAGTGGCCACTGTCTTGTCCATGTACGCTCCGGCCGGTCGGAATGGTACGAGATGCTTGTCCGCTTGGGACCCTACCCATCGACTCGCAGTAAGGTCCCCCGTCGGGGAGTCCCGCCCAGACAGGAGGCGATATGACCGCGGTCGCGGCGTCCGCTCCTCCGGTCGAGGCGCGGACGATCTCCTCGCCGTGGGCCGTGCGCGTAGTCCACTCGGCGCCGGACCTGGTTGCCAGCGCGCTCGCCGGGTTCAGCCTGCCGGCGATGGTGCTACTGCTCGCCGGCCATTTCAGCCCGGCCTGGGTATGGCCGTTCGGGCTGGCCGGCGCCGCCCTGGCGGTGGCTGTCTGCGGCGCCGGCGCGCGGCACGTCGATCGGCGCGCCCTGCTCTACACCGCGGTTGCCATCGGCATCGCGCTCGTCTGGCTGGTTGCCAACTCCTTCTTCTCGGCCCAGAACATGTTCGCTCATCGCGATCCGGCAACCTACAGTCTGGCCGGACGATGGCTGATGGATCATGCCGGGCTGCACATTCCGGTGCAGGCGGACGTATTCGGATCGCCAAATGGGGGGAGCGCGGGATCGGCGGGATTCGGACGGAGCGCACCGACCGAGGTCTACGCTCAAGGCAACCATCTGCTTCCCGCACTGCTCGCCGTCAACGGCTGGCTGTTCGGCGCCTCCGCCATGCTGAAGGTCAATGTAGTGATCGGCGCGCTCGCGTTGATCGTGTTCTTCGGGCTGGCGCGACGGATCGTCGACCCCGCTCTGGCTCTCGTCGCGATGGCGGTGTTCGCCGTGTCGATGCCGCTGATCTTCGTCAGCCGGGACACGTACTCCGAGCCGCTGGCCACGCTGTTCCTGATCGGTGGCCTCGGCTTGCTGCATCGAGCGGTCGAGACGGGACGGATCCGCGATTTCGGGTTGGCCGGCTTCGTGGTCGGCCTGGCCGCACCTGCGCGCATCGACAGCAACGTCAGCCTCCTCGCGGTGCTGGTCACCGCCGCGATGTTCCCGATCTTCGCCTCGCGCGCCACCCGGCGCGGCGCTGTGATCCGGTCGTTCGCGCTCGTCGGTGGGATGGTCGTTCCCATCCTGATCGGCTGGCTGGATGTGACCCGGCTGTCGTTCGGCTACTACCGCGACGAGCGGCACCATATCGTCCCGATCTTCCATGTCGGCTACGCGCTGCTGGTGGCCCTGCCCCTGCTGGTGTTGCTCAGCTGGATTCCGCGCGTACGCAGGATGCTCGGTTCAACTGATGTGGCACGCCGGCTGGGATTCGTCGCCGCCGTCCTGATCGGCGGCGGCTTCGCCTTCCTCGCCAGCCGGCCACTCTGGATGGTTACCCGCGGGAAGTACAGTCCGGCTGTCGTTGACCTGCAGACCCGCGCGGGGGACGCCCTCGACGGTACCCGCACGTATTACGAGCAGACGGTGAACTGGCTGGCGCAATATCTGGGCTGGCCGGTCGTGTTGCTCGGCGTCGTGGGGTACATCCTGCTGGTGCGCCACTGTTTGCGCACCGGCTCGTTGGCCGCGATCGGCACGATCACGGTCGGGCTGGCGATGTCGTTGCTGTATATGTGGGGGGCGCAGATCACGCCCGACCAACCGTGGGCGATGCGGCGCTTTGTGCCAGTTGTAGTGCCCGTGCTAATTGTCGCGGCCGTGTACACCCTCTGCGTGTTGCTCCGCCAGGCCGCTGCGGCGATTCGGGTCGCTGGGATCGGATTGGCGGTAACGGCGGTGGCAGTGCCGGCCGTCGTAACGCTCCCAATGGCAACAGCGCGCGAGGAGGTTCCGCAGCTCACGCAGGTCAACCGCATCTGTTCGCAGGTGGCCCCGAATGGCGCCGTTCTGGAGGTAGATCAGCCGGCGCAAACGAGCTACGCGCAGACGATGCGGTCGTACTGCAACGTCCCCTCGCTCGCCCTGCTCGGTGCGTCCCCGGCGCAACTCGCCCAGGTACGGGCGGCGGTCGCGAGCCACGACCGCGTCCTGTACCTGCTATCCACCGACCTGACTAAGGTCCAGTTCGTGCCGGGAACGGCGCCGGCATCGCCGTTCTCCGTCGTGAACACGACGCGATGGCCCAGCGTGCTGCACGGCCCACCGAGGGGCACCATTCGTGAGCAGGTCGCGGTGTACCTGGCGACCGTACGCGAGGACGGGCTCGCCGTTCCGGTCACACCGTCGTCGTAGCGTGCTCCTGCTCGGCCCGCCGGGCGAGCACGTCGGGCGATGCTCCCCGGACAATCACCAGCGAACCGCCGACCGTGAGTGGCGCCAGCAAGGTGTCGACCCAGTCGCAGGCGCCATGCCACGCCCGCGAGGTGATGATGCGGGCCGCCGAGGGCAGGCCGAGCTCGCCGGCCCGGGCTTGCGCCTTGGCGACCAGGTCCGCGCGCGACACGCCGTCCAGCGCGGGATCGGTCGGGGACGCGGGCGGATGGACAGCCGTCCAGGCATCAGGTTGCGGCCGCACCGCCGCAACGTAATCGGCCACCCCGTCCGGCGGCGCGCCGGCGAAGCTTCGGGTCAGCGCGCCCAACGCGATCGCGTAGACGTCCGGCCCACCCGGCACTGGTGCGTCGGCGAATGCGACAGCGGCCCGATCGGGTGACGTCACGATCTCCAGGCCGGCGCTCCAGGAGCCGAGCAGGACCGGCACCGAGATCCAGTCGGCCGGCAGGGCGACATAGGCGGCGTCGCCGACGCCGAGGGCCAGTTCGTCGCTGAGCAGGAAGTGCGTCTTCGCGACCCAGTTCGCCAGCGACCGGACGGAAAGTTCGGTGCGCTCACCGGTTCCCTCGTCATACACCGTGACAAACGGACGGGACGGCTCGGCGGCCATGAGCGCCGCGAACAGCGCCTCGGGGGATCCCGTCATCAGTTGATGCACGCGCCGGTGTCGGCGGCTGTCGTGCCCTTGGACGGGGTCGGCGACGGCGCGGTGAGCGGACGCTGGGCGGCGTTGTGGAGGCTGTGCGCCGTGCTGACCTGCAGGCCGTCGGCACCGAGCAGCAGGGTCACCCGCTGCACCGAGTCGGTGTGCTGAGCCTGCGCGCCCGGGATGTCCTGGGCGAGCGTCTTGGCTTGCGACTGCTCACCCTTCGGGTACTCGATCACCGTCGCCGCGCTGGCCTTCGTCGTGCCGACCGCGCCCACGTGGAATCCGAGCTGCCGCAGCGTGTCGGCGTTGCGGGTTGCCGCGCCGTCGGTGGTCGAGCCGTTCAGCACGTCAACGGTGAACGAGCTGGGCGAGACGGTCTTGACGCTGTCGAGCCCGGCAGTATCGGTGGTCGCGACGACCTGCCGCGCGAACTGCTTGACCTCGGCGGGGTCGACGACCACCACGTTGCCGGCGTCGTTGTCCTGCGTGCCGTGGGTCGGAATGGTCTTGAAGACCAGGTTGCCGGCCGTCAGGTCCTGGAACTGCTGGGCCAACGTCAGCGGGTCGAGCGAGTTGTCCATCTGCAGCG
Organism: Actinomycetota bacterium; assembly: GCA_046734095.1. Lineage (GTDB taxonomy): Bacteria > Actinomycetota > Actinomycetes > Mycobacteriales > Jatrophihabitantaceae > DASXRA01. The sequence goes on from JBKPQM010000216.1 coordinate 5,729, forward strand.
ACGAGCTGACCGCCTTGAGCAGGCTCTCCAGTTTGAACGGATTAAGCAGGACGCCGGCGCTGGATATCTTGCGGAAGGCCGCGGAAAGGAAGTACTGCTGTCGCTTTATCCGGTCGAGATCACCGTTGGGCAGGCCGTAGCGTTGCCGCACGAAGGCTAGCGCCTGCTTGCCTTTGATCGTGGAGACGCCCTTCGGCAGGTTGATCCCGGAATTGGCCTCGTTCTGCGCGGCGCAGAGGTTCACTTGGACGCCGCCGATCGAATTGCTGATGCGGTAAAAGCCGAGCAGGTCGACCTGGACGAAGTGGTCGACGGTCAGGCCGGTCAGGTTCTCGATCGTCTGCACAAGTAGCTGAGCTCCGGCCGTCTTGTTGCCGTTGTGGTCGACTATTCCGTCGACATAGGCGGAGTTCAACTTGTTCATGCCATGACCCGGGATCGCGACATACGAATCGCGCGGGAACGAGATCACGGTAGCCTTCTGGCCGTTGGCCGGAAGGTGCATCAACATCATCGTGTCGGTGTTGTAGCTGCCGCCATCGCGGGTAGTGCCGAGTTGCCGCAACTCAGCGTCGGTGGCGGTGTCACGGTCGTCGTTGCCGACCACGAGGATGTTCTGATCCTTGCCATCAACGTCGTGGCCCGGCTTGCCAGCACCGCCGACCGCGTTCACCCGGCGGATGTCCGACTTGAAGTTGTGGTATGTCACCCAGGCCCAGCCGCTGACGACGAGAACCCCGACCGCAGCCACGGCGACGACGATGCGCAGCCCGATGCCGATGCCGTGCTTGACGTCGTGGCGGGCGGTAAGCGGGTCGGCACCCTGGCCGTGCTTCGCGCGCCGCTCGCTTCCCCGCGAATCGAGCTCGGGCGGCAATGGCGTCGCCGGGCCCGGGACCTCGCGCCCGGCCCCGTTGCCGTCACCCCCGTGGGAAGCCACGAAGCGAAGGTTACCCGCGAACCCTAACCGCTGAACCTGATCGGCTGTGAGCCAGGTTAGAACATCGCCCTCACCGTAAGACATATAGGTATTACGCGGCGTGTGGGTTCGATGCCTTTTCCTCGTGATCAAGAGGCCGAAGTGGCTGTGGCGGCCGCATTTCGCCTTCTTGATCAACCTCCGCTGGTGTTGCGATCCAGAAGCCGGCCGGCCACTGCTCAGTTGATGCAGTCGGGCTGTCCGGGCGGCGCCGCCTTCGTGGCACGACGCGCCTGGGCCGGGCCGAGCCCCTTGACCTGCACGCCATTGCTGCCCAGCACGAGGGTCACCTTCCGCACCGAGCTGGTCCGGACGAGCTGGGCACCCGGCACCTGGGCGGCCACCGCCTTCGCCGCTGATTGGGCGCCGTCCGGGTATTCGACGGTGGTGGTCGCGGTCGGATCGGTCGAGTCCACGGTGTCGACGCGGAAGCCGGCGGCGCGCAGCGCGTCGCCGTTGCGTCCGGCCAGGCCGGGGCCTGACGTGCCGTTGAGGACGTCCAGCGACACCGAGGTTGGCGGCGCGGGCCGGGCCGCCACAAGGAGAGGATCCGCGGGCTTGCCCTGAAGACGATTGATGAATCCGGGGATGGCCGCCGTGTCGACTGTTACGACGGCGGTCGCCACACCGTCCGGGTAGATCATCTGCGTGCCGTCGTTGGGGATGGTCGCGAAGGTGACGTTGCCGGCCGACAGGTTCTGGAACTGGCGCGCCAACGAGATCGGGTTCAGCGCCGGATCGGTCATCAGCGACGAGCTCACCGCATGTAGCAGCGCGTGCAACTTGAACGGGTTGAGCAACGTGCCGCCGGACAGCACCTTGCTGAACGCCGTCGAGAGGAAGTACTGCTGGCGTTTGATCCGGTCCAGGTCACCGCCGGGCAGGCCGTGCCGTTGCCGCACGAACGCCAGCGCCTGGGAGCCCTTGATCACCGAGTGGCCCGCCGGCAAGTTGATGCCCGAGTAGCCGCGACCCGACGCGTCGGAGTCGGTGGACGGGTTCTGCGCATGAAGCAGGCACACGTCCACGCCGCCGATGGCGTTACTGATCCGGTAAAAGCCGAGCAGATTCACCTGGACGTAGTGGTCGATATGCAGGCCGGTCAACGCGGCGATCGTCCTGATCAGCAGCCGGATCCCGGCACTCTGGCGAGCCGTCTCATCGGCATTCCTCACTGCGGCGTACCCGTCACCGTACGCGGCGTTGATCTTGTCCTTGCCGTGGTCCGGGATGCTTACCCACGAGTCCCGGGGAAGCGAGATTATCGTCGCCTTACCGCCGCCCGCGGGGATATGCAGCACCATCATCGTGTCGGTGTTGACGCTGCCCCCGTCATCCTGCGTGGAAAGCGCCCGCAATTCAGCCGGCGTGGCCCCGGCCCGGCTGTCGTTGCCAAGCAGCAGGATGTTCTGATCCTTGCCGTCGATGTCGTGCTGACCATTCGCGAGCGCCGGCACAGGGTCGCCGTGCTCGATGGTCGCGGTGAAATTCTGGTACGTCGCCCAAGCTAGGCCACTGCCGACCAGAGCCAGGAGCGAGATAACGGCTACGGCCAGCCGGGCGCCGACCCGGACCTGATGGCTGTGCAGCAGCTTGGCAAGGCCCTCCACCACCGCCCGAGGCTATCCGCAAGTCGGCCTGGATCCCGGCAGGTGCTCGTCGGCGAGCCTCGCGCCGCCCGATTGAAATGGGCCGCCATTACCGAGCGTCGTCGGTGACCGATCCGGCATGGTGGGGCCTGGCCCGAACTATGAACTGGTAGCCGAACAGCGTCGGCCGCAACTGGACCAGGGATCGATCGACTCGACGAGCGATCCGGCTCGGCAACGTCTTTCCGGTCGACAGCACATCGAACGGAAGACCCGTATACCGCATCTCGAGGATCTCGATCCCGCTTTCGCTCACTGCCCGCACCAGGCTTCGGCGGCTGAAGAATCGCAGGTGCGTCTCGTCGAGGATGCCCCGGCGGTCGTAGTCGAACAGGCCGCTGGCAACTCGCACGCGCGGGTACCAGTGACCGATGTTGGGCGCGGAGATCAGGATCTCGCCGGTACCCGCCACGACGTCGGCCATCTGCCGCAGTAGACGGGACGGATGGGTGACGTGCTCGATCACATCCGCGGCGATGACGATGTCGAAGCCGGATCCGACCGACGCGGGGATGCCGTCCTCGAGATCGCCCAATACGAATTCGTCCATGCGGTCGCGAACACCGTCGACCTCGATGCCGTCGACGCCGGTGACGTGATGGCCGAGTTTGCGGAGCCGTTCAGCCAGCCGGCCACCTGACGACCCCAGATCGAGTATTCGTCCGGGTGGCCGGTCGCTCAACATCTCGAGCAGGACGGTGTGCGAGCTTCCCTCGCCCTCCTTGAAGTCGTATTCGTCGCTCGCCGGAACCCAGGTGTGGGTGCCGAAGCCCATTCGATTCAGGCGGTAGATCACGACGTCGCGGACGACATCGCGCGCGTACCGCATGCCGCTCACGTAGCAGATTTCCTCACCGTAATACGTCGGGATCGGGATCTCGACGATCCGCTTACCACGATCGAGAAGCTGGACGATGATCTGCGTGTCGAAGTCGAACCCGTCCGAGTTGTTTTCGAACGGCAGTTCCGCGAGAGCTGCCACGTTGTAGGCCCGGTAGCCGGAATGGAATTCGCTCAGGCTCGACCCGAGCAACGAATTCTCTATTCGGGTGAGGACGCGATTCCCGACCCATTTGTACGCAGGCATCCCGCCGCGCCGGGCCGCGCCGTGTTCCAGCATCCTTGAGCCGAATACCGCGTCGGCCTCGCCTCGCTCCAGCGGCACCACCATCGCGGGAAGACACTCTGGCGCGTACTGCCCGTCACCGTGCAGTAGCACGATGATGTCCAGACCCCGCTCGATCGCGAGCCGGTAGCCCGCCTTCTGGTTGCCGCCGTAGCCGAGGTTCTTGAGATGCCGGACAACGGTGGTCGGTGTCTCGCCGTTCGCGTTGCGCCATCGCACCGCGACGTCAACGGTGTGGTCGGCGCTGGCGTCGTCGAAAACCAGGATCTCGTCAATCTTTGGCCGGAAGTCCGCGGGAATGCGATCGAGCGTCGTGGCAAGAGTCGACTCGGCGTTATAGGTGACGACGAGGATGCCAACGCGGCGGGCCGAACGGTGAGCGCTTCCGTGGCCCGGTATGCCACTGTCATCCGCTTTCTGCACTTCGAAACGGTACCAAGCGACGCTTGATCTGGCCCGTGCTGGGCGGATGGAAACTCGGCTGGCGCCGGATCGGCGCGGCGCACCTAGGTAGACAACAGTGCGACGCGTTGCGACAGGGACTCACGCCTGTCACTTCAGCCGGTAGTTGAAGAAGTAGGGCGCCATGTGCCAAGCAACCCAGACCGCAGCTCCGAGCGGTAGGACCAGCATCCATCCCGGAAGCCGGCGAAGCAACGGCACGCTCACTATCACGAAGGCCTCCGACCGGTAGATGCTCGCGGAGCCGCCAGCGATGTAGGGCACCAGCCAGACGCCGACGCTCATCAGCACGAACACCAGGTCGAATGCCGAGATGCGACTCTCGATCGCAGCCGCCCAACTGCGCGGTTCCACGGGCCCCGGCCCGCTCTGCGGCCGCACCTCAGGGGGGTGCCGCCCACGTATCGCGCCGACAATCGTGACCAGGCATGCGAGGCCGGCGAAACACAGCGTGAGCAACGTCTGCGAGGCGGCGTAGTTCTGCACCTGCTCGCCGCTCGGTTGAGCTGTCCACAATGGACGCAGCCGGTCGATCAGCGTGTCGAGCGGCATGTGCGCTCCGACGCCGTACTTCTTCACGCTGATGAAGTAGGCGTCCCAGATGCCCACCGCGATCTGCATAGTGAGCAGCACGGCTCCGAAGCCCGCGGCAGCGCCGAGGGCTGGGATGACCGCCTGGCGCCGAGGCGGCCCGCGCAACACGAGCAGCCCGGTGATCAACAGCGCCGGGAGAAGCACAATGGCCGTCAAGTAGCTGTACGCGGCGATAAACCCCGTCGCGAATCCGACCCACGCAAGGATGGGCCGAGAGGTACGAAGGGCGAGGCACAGGCAGCCGAGGATTGCTGCGATGCACATAGAGATCGGGAAGATCGCGGCGAAGTAGATCTGGCCAGGGAAGAACGCCGCTATGAGCAGGCACATCCAACGAGTCCAGATCGAACAGGCGTCGGCGAGCAACCGCCACATGATCACCAGCACGAGGTACCAACAGGCCCACGCGAGAATCAGGCCAGCCGTCGGCAGCGGAATGCGTGTCACTTCCGAAAGGCCTCGCGTGGCGAACGGGTATCCCGGAAACCAGCCGATCGTGCCGCACAGATAGTTGCCGGGAGGAAGGTTTGCCGGGAGGGAACTGCTGGGGCAATGCCAGACGGCGGTATACCCGCTTCGCGCGATGTGCAGGTAGTGCCCGGTGTCCCACCGTCCGTAACTAGGCGGCGCGAACAAGCGCCAGCCACCATACGGAGAGCGGATCGCGATCATGCCCCACGCGAGCCCCAGGGCCACGAGTGGCGGGACCAGCGCTGCACCGTAACGGCGCCACCACGGAACCGCTTTGACACCGGGCTCGGGTGACTCAGGCGCGGTCCGGGTTGCCGTCAGGTGGGGCAATTCGTGGCGCCTCTTTGCTCAAGCGGTGTGGACACGCGTCCGCGTCTGCAGGCTCAGCCTGCGATGCCGGGTTATCGACGGGTAGGGTCTCACACCACGCCACGTGGCCGCAGCGCGGCGCCGCCGAGCGCGTGGTTGCTCCGGGAGTGGATAGGCCCTCTGCGATACTGACCCGATGCGCGTATTCGTCACCGGCGGGGCCGGATTCATCGGCTCCCAGTATGTACGGGAGCTGCTGTCCGACGCCTACCCCGCCTTCGCCGGCGCCCAGGTGACGGTGTTCGACAAGCTGACCTACGCCGGCAATCTGCAGAACCTGACACCGATCGAAGACAACCCGCGTTACCGCTTCGTGCAAGGGGACATCTGCTCCGCGGCCGACCTTGACGCCGCGCTTCCCGGGCACGACGTTCTGGTCAACTTCGCGGCCGAGTCGCACGTCGACCGCTCCATCGACGGCGCCGCTGCATTCATCACGACCAATGTGCTCGGCGCGCAGCAGGTCTTCGACGCAGCGCTGCGCCACCGAGTGGAACGCGTCGTGCACATTTCCACCGACGAGGTGTACGGCTCAATCCCGGTCGGCTCCTGGCGCGAGGACCACGTGCTCAAGCCCAACTCCCCGTACTCCGCCGCAAAGGCCGGCGGAGACCTTATCGCCCGGGCGTACGCCAAGACCCACGGGCTGAATGTGTCGATCACCCGCTGCAGCAACAACTACGGGCCGTATCACTTTCCGGAGAAGGTGATTCCTCTGTTCGTGACGAACCTTCTCGACGGCAAGCGGGTTCCACTCTACGGAGAGGGGCAGAACGTCCGCGACTGGTTGTTCGTAGGCGATCACTGCCGGGGGGTTCAGCTGGTGGTCGAGAAGGGCGAGCCCGGCGATTTCTACAACATCGGCGGCGGTCGCGAGCTGTCGAACAAAGAGCTCACCGAGCTGCTGCTCGAGGTGACCGGCCGCGACTGGGACTACGTTCAGCACATCCCTGACCCGCGCGGCGGCGGCCACGACCTGCGCTACTCGGTCGACTACGGCAAGATCGCAGAGCTGGGGTATGCGCCGCAGGTGTCCTTCGAGGCTGGTCTGGCGCTCACGGTCCAGTGGTACAAGGACAACCGCCCGTGGTGGGAGCCGCTCAAGGCGCGGGCCGAGCTGGCCAAGGATCGGCTCGTCAGGTGACCCGCTGGCTGGTCACGGGTGCCGGTGGCCAGCTCGGCACCGACCTGTGTGCGGCGCTGACCGGCGAGCAGGTCGAGGCGCTGTCTCACGCCGAACTCGACGTCGCGGACCTGGCCGCGGTTGCCCGCGCGGTCGAGCACTTTGCCCCGGACGTCGTCGTGAACGCGGCCGGGTACACCGGCGTGGACGACGCCGAGACCGATGAGGACACGGCCTACCGGGTGAACGCCACGGGCTCGGCAGCGTTGGCGAGCGCCGTCGCCAAGTACGGCGGCCGGCTGGTGCACGTTTCGACGGACTATGTCTTCGCCGGCGACGCGACTGAGCCGTACGAAGTCGACGGCGTGACAGGCCCGAAGTCGGCCTACGGGCGGACGAAGCTTGCTGGGGAACTGGCCGTGCGTGAGTTGCTGCCCGACGCGTCCTGGGTGGTGCGCACCGCGTGGGTCTACGGCGCGTCGGGCAGCAACTTCGTCAAGACGATGGCTCGGCTGCAACGCGAGCGGGACACCCTCAGCGTGGTCGACGACCAGTGGGGCTCCCCGACCTGGTCGGCCGATCTCGCGGCCGCGCTGGTCGAACTCAGCCGCTCGGACGCGCGGGCCGGCATCTACCACTGCACCAACACCGGCGACACGACCTGGTTCGGCTTCGCCCGGGCCATCTTCGAAGAACTGGGCGCCGATCCCGATCGGGTGCATCCCACCACCACCGACGCCTTCCCCCGCCCCGCGCCCCGGCCTGCCTACTCGGTGCTCTCCGACCGGGCCTGGCGCCGGGCCGGCTTCACCCCGATGCGGCACTGGCGAGACGCACTGAGCGCGGCGTTCGCCACGGCGGGCGATGCGTTGCGCGTATGACACGTATCGCGGTCGTCACGGCCGACGTACTGAGCGAGCAGATGGCCGGGCCGGCGATCCGGTCTTACCACATTGCTGAGCAGCTGGCCGGCGAGCACGACGTCACGCTGATCTCTACGGCACGATGCGACATAAGCCACCCCAGGTTCCAGTGCCGGTACGCCGCATGGTCGTCCTTGCGTAGCGCAGTCGGACGGGCCGAAGTCGTGATCTTCCAAGGTTTCGTCTCGTATCACGCGCCGTGGCTGCTCCGCAGCGACAAGATTCTCGTGATTGACCTCTACGACCCGATGCACTTCGAACAACTCGAACAGCTCAAAGACCGGACTCCGCCCGAGCGCCGCGCAACGCACGACCTCACGATCCGCGTGCTGAACGAGCAGCTCGTCCGCGGCGACCTCTTTCTGTGCGCGAGCGAGGAACAGCGTCACCTATGGCTGGGACAGCTCGCCGCCTTCGGCCGGGTGAGCCCGGAGAATTACAACGCCGATCCGTCGCTGCGGACTCTGCTCGCGGTCTGCCCGTTCGGGATGCCGGACAAGCCCCCGGTTCAGACTCGGCACGCCATCAAGGGCGCGGTGGCCGGCATCGGCCCGAACGACGTGCTGATCCTGTGGGCCGGGGGTGTCTACAACTGGTTTGATCCGCTGACGCTTGTCCGAGCTGTGCATCGGCTGGCGGCCGAGCGCGGCGACGTGCGGCTGTTCTTCCTCGGCATGAAGCACCCGAATCCTGATGTGCCGGACATGAAAGTGGCCTGGCGGGCCCGTCAGTTGTCCAACGAGCTTGGCCTGACCGGTAAGCACGTGTTCTTCAACGACGGCTGGGTCGACTACGCCGATCGGCAGAACTACCTGCTCGACGCCGACGTAGGGGTGAGCACGCACTACGAGCACGTGGAGACAACGTTCTCATTCCGCACGCGCATCCTCGACTATCTGTGGGCCGGCCTGCCGGTCGTCGCTACGGGCGGCGATACGTTCGCCCGGCTGATCTCCGCGGAAGGCCTAGGTGTGATTGTGCCCGAGCTTGACGTCGAGGGCCTGGCCGACGCGCTGGCCCGTGCGCTCTACGACGAGGACTTCGCGGCGGAGTGCCGGCTGAACGTGGCCCGGTTCCGGGCCGACTTTCAGTGGCGGCGCACATTGGCGCCGCTTGTCGAGTTCTGCGCGCATCCGACGCGCGCCGCCGACGCGGGCGAGGATGTGCAACGATTCGTGCGCCGCCCCGTCGTCCCAGCAGGGGTCATCGGTCGCGAGGCACTGCGCGCATCGACCTTGCTCCGCCAGGGCGGCCTCCGCCTCCTGGCGGCGAGGATCGTGTCCCGTGCTCGGCGCGTCCTGGGGGAGCGACGTGGCCGCTGATCAGGATTGCGCGAGCGCCCGCTCTTCGTTCCTATCCCGCAGCACGATCGATTGACGTCGAGTCGCCTGGAACATGTTCACGCGGCGGATGACCGCCAGCTTTACCCGGGTCTTAAGCGAACGCGCGGCGGCCGCACGCCCTCCGCAGCCTCATTTCGGATCCTATGACGAGCACGTGCGTTGCCGGCGCGGCAGCGCCCCAGTCAGCGCGCTGGCGTGCCGAGCCAGGCGCGAGCGAACTTCCGCCTCGACACAACGCTCTGGCGCCCGATCCGGCGACGGGCCCCGAGAGCGGCCGGTAAGCAACAGGCGACCCCTGCGGCGACACGGACGCGATGTGAGAACCGGGCGGTACGGCCAGGGCTGCGCCGAACGGTGCGGATGCCGGTCACTGCGACGAATCGCGCGAAGGAGCAAGCGACCAGCCACGCCGGAGCGTTACGGACGAGCATCAGCAGCTGGTTGCGCTGGTTGAAGAACGCGAACGACGCCGATGCCTGGTCGGTAGTGGCCGAGTGTTCGTGGTGTACTACCGCGTCGGGCAGGTAGCGGATGCGGTAGTTGGCGGCGCCGAGGCGCCAAGACAGGTCGGTGTCTTCGTAGTAGAGGAAGAAGCTCGGCTCGAACCCTCCGACGGCGCGCGCCACATCGGCCCGTACCGCGGCCGCGGCGCCGCAGAACGCTGCGACGTCCGCTGGCTTGTCGTACGGCGGTCCGTCGAGCTCCCCGTACCCGCGGTCGTACCCGACGCCCCACCG
>JBKPQM010000217.1:0-15479 GCA_046734095.1 Actinomycetota bacterium
GGTCACGGGCGCGCAACCCCCGTGGTCGCGCGGCGAGCTCGTACAGGTCGATGATCGTCGCGCCGGGACCCTCGACCGCTCGCAGCCGACGCCACGCATTCACCGCGTCAGCGGTCGGCGCGATTCCCGCTGCGCGCAGCCGCTGTTCGAGGGAGTCGCTCGGCTCCACCCCAACACCATGCCAAACCGGGGCCGGTCCCAGCCAGGCAAGCTGCACACCCGAAATCGTGGGCCAAGTTGATCGCGATGACGACTCGGTCACTCGTTACGTCGTTCGTCATTACGCGTACGGCAGTCGTTGCCCGCGACGACGTTGCTACATGACGCGCTTGCACTTTGCCCAATCGCGCTTGCTGCCAGCATCCCTCGATCGATGAGGTGCAATGTCAGCCGAAGAGTGGGAATCGCTCGGCGAGAGGTCCCAATCGATCCCGCTCGCTTGGGTTCAGGGCGACCCGGCCGGTACCGACGCGGGCGTAGTGAGCGTCATCCCAGTCCGAAGGCGCTGGGTGCGCGAGGAGGCCGTCGAGCACGCGGCGCACCTCATGCAGGGTGGAAGCCTCCGGCGGGGTCGGCAGCGCGGGTTCGAGATCGAGATGGTGCACAGTGGCCTCCACGACCAGGGTTCTGAGCAAGGCGTTGACGGTCATGGTGTGACCCTGGGTGAATACCGACTCGTTGAGGTCCGCGCGGTGTGCCAGCGCGAGCACCGCTGATGCGGTTTCGACGAACAAGTCGGCCGGTCCGCGCACCGAGGCCCACGCGCTGGCCGAGATCCGGACGCCGCGCAGCCCAGCCAAGCTGGAGTCGGTGCCCGGTCGCCAGGACCGCCAATACGAGATCTCGTCGGTGTCTGATGCCACCCGTGAGGGCCGGGCCAGCGCGACGAGCGCCCGCTGGGCATCGGTAGCCAGGTGGAAGATCAGATCACGCACCGCCCAGCCCGGCAGCTGCGTCGGCGCCCATCCAGTCGGCTCGTCCACCGTGGCCGCGAAAGCGGTCAGCGGACGGTACGCCGTGGCCAACAACTCAGTCGCCAGCATGCCCCGGTTCTACCAGCCGGTCGCGCCAGATCATTCAGTCGTCCCGGGACCCGGTTGTAGACCGACACGTACCTGACCGTCATGGTGCCGCCCGATGTCGTCTGGTTACTGGGCGCGGTGCATTGGCAGACGCCGTCGGGGAAGCCGCCGCCGATGGCAAGGTCGAAGATGATCGAGTAGCCGTGGTCGACTGCTGCCGTCCATGCCGCTTGGCTGACTTGGGCTTCGCTCACCTGGAAGAACTGACGCCCATCGATGTACCAGCGGATCTGTTCGGCGGTCGGATCGGTTCGATCCACGACCACCGTGTAGGTGTGGAATCCGGTCTGGCAGCCCGGGCACATCAGCAGCCCGCTCGAGACCCCGGTGAATTCGTGGCATGGCCCGAGGGTCCCGTCGGGGTTGGGCTGGGTGAGGTTGCCGCAGTGGAACGTCCCGGAGTGCTCGTTCAAGGCGTTGACGTCCTCGAGGATGTCGATCTCCCCGGTACCGGGCCAGTCGCCCGGGCCGAGCATCCAGAAGGCTGGCCAGTAGCCGAGGCCAACTGCGGGATTGGGCTGCCGGATGGAGGCGGTCACGGCCATCTCGCCCCCGACCGGTGCCCCGAAGTCGCTGCTGATCGTCTGGATGCGCCCGGACGTCCACGACTGCCCGTGACCCAGTGCCGTGATGTTGAGATTCCCGTGACCGTCCAAGTGAACGTTACTAGTCGAGTTGGTCATGGTCTCGATCTCGCCGGTGCACCACGGCCGATGCCATCAGGACGACCAGACTTCTACGGAACCGTCCTGAAGGTCGTTTGGACGGCGCCGTTCGCGAACATCGTCGAACATGAAGGTCAGTCGGCCGGGCCGTTTGCCCGCTCGCCGCTCGCCCGTATACCGGCGACGTTGAAGTTTGACGGTGTCGCTCACATCCCCAATGCGCGGCGGGTTGCCCAATCGCCCGCCTTGCGGCTAATTGAGCGTAGGCGTGCTTGCCCCCTCTCTGTCAAGGCAATCTACTCACTTCGTACGTCGGCCGGCGTTTCGCCGAAATCCACCCCCAAGTGATTGCTGATGGGCCGGCCGGCTAGCCCTACAGCCGTAGATCGTTACCTGAACCTCTGTCCGGCGGTGGCTTCGGTGGATTCGCTGCCCGTCGAGCAGGAACGCCCGCACACTGCGCGACTGAGACCGGCCGCCGGCGTCTTGAGCGCGTGCTTGCGTGATCTTGGACTTGTGGGTGAATATCGACCGCAAGTCCAAGATCACGCGCCGAGAAAGGACAGCTTGCCGGTGACGGTTCCGGCTGATCCCGCGGAATATGGAAGCTCTACCAGGGATGATCAAGGCCCGATAACGTGGCGGGCGGCCGTCCAGACGTCGAAGTCACGAAGTCCGGCTGTAGTACTAGGCCGCCACCGTCGTGATCGCGCGGACCCTGCGGCTCATCCGGATAGACGGTGCGACGAGCGGGCCTCTGCTTGTCGCTAAGGTTTGTGCCACGAGTCCGCAACGCGTGCACTCGGTAACCGTTCGGCGCGACGGACGTAGTCCGCGCTACGGGTCGCCGACCGCGCGGATAGGACGTTCGGCCGCGTGCTCACAGGCGTCGCAGTTGCGGGGCAGCCTCGCTGACTTCGGGGAGATGACGCATGGAGCGACGGTGTTCGTGTCAAGAGTCGACTGTCCAGACCTCTCCGTTCAGGGTGACGATGTAGGCGATGCCATGAATGAACTCCAGTGAGGTCGGTTGGTTGAGGGCGCTCACGACCGGTGTCATTGTGCCGTCTTGGTCAACCAATTCGAGCGCGCCGGTGTTCGGGTCAGCGGGCGAACCTTCGGGATGGCCAGGGGTGAAGTGGCCCTGCGATAGTGCGTACAACGCGTGGCCCTCGTCGAATTCGACGTCGACTAGTAGCGGTGCGCCGGACGCGATCTCCGTAGCAGCAGGAGTTCGCGTCGTGAAGGTGACGATCTTGCCGTTCTCGGGCAGGTGAGGGACTGGGCCGGCCTGCGCCAGGTACACGGTGCGACCGCGAAGTGCGAGGCCGGTCGGGACAATGTCCGAAAAGGCGATCACATCGGTGATGTCACCGTTCAGCGAGACCCGTAGCACGCGATTGTGGTGCCCGTCCGTGACGAGGAACCCATCGCGATAGGGCTGCATCGCGTACTGCACGCCGGTCGGGACGAAGAAGTCCGTAGCCGGCGGGTGTGCCAGTGCATATGCTCCGATATCAGCGATCAACGTGACGTGGTTCGGCCCGTCGATCCGATAGATGCCATCGGCACTTGCGCCGCCGACATCGGGGCTGACGAGAGTGACGAGTGCGTAAGCGGTGTGATGGATGAATGCGACATCCATCGCGCCGCCCAAGTCGCCGACGCGTCTCGGCAGACCGCTTGCGAACGTCGTTGTGTGCCCATTTCTCGGGTTGACCCGCGCGATCGTACCGGTTACGGACTCGGGTATGTACAGCGCGCCGTCGGGGCCGACAGTGCTACCAATTGTTCCTCGCAAACCGGACACGAGCAAATGAGCGTGATACCGATTGTGCTGCCAATTGCCTGTCGTATCAGCACGTGCCCCCGACGGGTCGACGAGCATAATCACCGCGACGGCGACGGCGAATGCTGAAAGCTTCCGGATACGACGCATGATGACCCCTCCTCGTGATCCCGCGACGCCCGGGAGGCGCGGCTAACGGCGGGAACGAACAGACGTATCCATATCCCTCGTCACCGGCATGATCCGAATGTCGACGCGTCAGCAGCCTTCCCGGGGATATAGCCCCGGTCAAGGGCAGATCCCTCCGAGAAAGTTTCTCGATGACGAGCGATGCTCGCCGGTCGTCTACCTCACCGAGGGAACAGCGGTTCACCCTCCGTGGGCGGCCAGTCGGCGTGGCGGTGGACGATGCGCCACTCGCCGTCCTCACGCCGATAGACGTGCGTGGCGCGCAGCGTATAGGCACGTGGCTGCCCGTCGACCTTCACTTCGTTGCGCTCGTATCCGACCGAATAGGCGAGGTCGCCGCTCGCCCCGGCCGCGATGACATCGAACTCGTACGACGTCGGTTCGCTGAACCACGACGCCACGGCACGGAATGTCGGCTCGAGCTCGGCCCACCCGGAGCCAGACAGGCGGGCACCAAACAGAGTCACCGGATCACGGCGCGACCACAGCGCCAGTCTCGGCTCGACGTCGCCTTCGTGGATCGCGCTCTCCGCGGCGCGTTGCTTGGGCAGCGTCTCGGCCAGGAAGGCCTCGGTCTCTGTCGACATGACATCCCCCAATACCGTTAGACTGTTTTCAATATAGTGAGGGTGCATCCAATGACGAGAGCAGTCAAGCGGAAGTACAACTCCAGTCGACGCAATGAACAGGCGCGTGAGACGCGACTGAGGATCGTGCGAGCAGCGCACGACCTGTTCGTCGCGAAGGGCTACGGGCGGACCACGATCGCCGAAATCGCCGGTGAGGCGGGCGTGGCCGTCGAAACCGTTTACGCAGTATTCCGGAACAAGGCCACGCTGCTGCGACAGGGATGGTTCGTAACGTTCCGCGGGGACGAGGAGGACGTGCCGCTCTACGACCGCGCGGAGATGCAGGCGATCCTCGCCGAACCGGACCTGGTCACACGCACCCGTCGGCACGCGGAGTTCGTCACCACGAACAACCGCCGCATGGCGCCGCTTTACACGGCGCTGGTAGGGGCCGCCGCCCACGAACCAGCCGCCGCCGACATGCTCGCCGTATACGCCGACCGCCGGCTCGAGGTGGCCACCAAGTACGCGCGCGCCGCCGCGGCCACCGGTCAGCTCGCCGTCAGCCAGGCAGAGTGCCGCGACGTGCTGTTCGCAACGATGGACGGCGCACTCTGGCAGCGACTCGTCGCCGACCGCGGCTGGTCGAACCAGCGCTATGCCGCCTGGCTCGCCAATCTGTGGCTAGCCTCCCTATGCGCTAGCTACTAAACCTCTCACGGCAACGCTCGCCCACACGATCCGGAAGCTGCCGGCCGTGATCTGAAACCGAGGTCAGTCGGAGGTGGCGGCGACCGCGGCCAGGATCGCGTCGATCGCGGCCTGAGGCTTCGACACCATAGACACGTGTGAGGCCGCGACGTCGGTGATCGTCGCGCCCGCCCGCTGGGCCATACGGCGCTGCACGTCGGGCGGGATGATCCGGTCTTCCGTGCCCACGACGGTCCAACTCGGCAGTGTCTTCCACGCCGCCGTGACGGATGGTGTCGTGTTTGCGCTGAGTGTGAGCGGCCGTTGCCCCGCCGCGATGAGCCAACGATCGCTCTCCGACAGGTCTTGGGCGAAGGAGCTGTGCACCGTCTCGGGCTTGAGGAACGCCTCGACGTCACCGTCCGGCGCGCCGGGATAGCCGGCAAGGTCGAGCACCGTCGTCGGATCAGGGACGTCCAAGGCCGACCCAGACCCGCCGAGGATCGAGAACGTCGCCTCTCCCTCGTCCGGAGCGAACGCGTCGACGTACACCAACGCCCGCACATCGCCTCCTCCGGTCGCGGCGTTGGTGATGACAAAGCCACCGTAGGAGTGCCCCACCAGCACCACCGGACCACTCGTGCGCTGAGCGAGGAACGACGCGATGTACGGTGCGTCGATCGCGACGCCGCGCAACAGGTTCGTTGGCGCGAACACAGTGAAGTCCTCGCTCTGCAGATGCGATGCAACGGCGTTCCAGCTGGAGGCGTCGGCCCATGCGCCATGGACCAGAACAATCGTCGGTTTGGGCATGTCTTACTCCATCGGTCGTCCGATCACGATGACCACGGCGAAGATCGCGTGGTTGACAGCATCGTTTCGGTAGTTCCCCCGAGGGCATCACCCGTAGCGTGTGAGTCAGTGCCGATCCGCGCGCACCACGCCGGCCGTGTCACCGGTCACGCGAGTGACGCGGAATAGGTCGTCGCCGGGTCGTCGGCCGTGCTAGAACAGGTGCGGATCGCTGATTCAGAGCGACGCGATCTGCCGGAAGTCGATTCACTATGGACACGTCGGTTCATCGTGCGCCACTGTGGCAGCAGCCCGGGCAGCGTGGTTGAGAGCAGGTAGATGCCGCCGGGACGGCCAGGGCCGGTGCGAGGCCGACGGCCGCGATCGCCAGCGAGGCGACGGCTCCGCCGAGCGGCATCCCGGCCCACGCCAGGGATCCGGCCAGCGAGTTGACTCGGCCGAGCAGGTTGCGGGGCGTCCGCTCGGCGACGATGGCGCCGACAATCGGATTGATGAACCCGGCGCCGAACCCGCCGACCACGCTGACGCCCGCCACCACCCAGATCGGCGCGCCGGCGGCCATGGCCAGCAGCCGAGGCGGGCTGGCGATAGCGAAACCGACGAGGTAGGTGAGTCGGCGGGGCAGGCGTTCGCCGCAGGCGGCCGCGAGCAGCGCGCCCAGGGTCGCGGTGAGACCGAACACCGAACCCAACAGACCGAGATGGGCCGGACCGTAGCCGTGCTCCTTGATCCAAACCGGCAGGAGCACGCTGGCGTAGGCCATGTCGAGCAGGTTCGTAACGCAGATCATCCCGACGATGGCGCGCAGCAGCGGCTCGCGCGAGAGGAACCGCCAGCCCGAGCGCAGCTGCTGGGGGTACCGCTCAGGGTCGGACGCTTCGACGCGTCGGCGTGGGCCCCACATACCGACGCCGAGCGCGCAGATCGCGAACGATGCGGCGTCCAGGTAGAGCGCACTCGCGGCGCCTAGCCCGGCGATGGCGAGCCCAGCGAGCGCTGGCGCCACGATCTGCGCGCTGCGCTGCGCGGTGGCCTCGAGTCCGGTGATCCGCTCGAGCGGCAGACCTGCCGCTTCGGCGATGTCGGGCGCCATAGTGGACTTGGCCACCTCGCCCGGCCCACGCATCGCGCCGGCGACGGCAACGACCACCAGCAGGGCCGGAAAGCTGAGCGTTCGCGCGGCGTACAGCACCGGGACGAGCGCCACAAGCACGGTGCTTGCGGCGTCGGCGCGGATGCTGACCCAGCGGGCGCCGAGGCGGTCGACGATGGGGCCGCCGAGTGCCATCGCCAGCACGAGCGGCGTCAGCTCGCACACCGCAACCAGGCCGGTCTTCGCAGCCGACCCGGTTGTGCTCAGCACGAACCAGGGAATCGCGATCGCGCTGATCCGGGTGCCGGCCGTCGAGATCGCGGTCGTGGCTAGCAGCCCAGCCAGCGCGCGCCGACTCATCGTCGCCTGGCTCACTGGCCTTCCTGAGGAAAGCCGTTGACGTGGACGATCACGCGGCGGGCGCCCCGGGGCCGTGCTGCATCCGGCTCGGTGCGGTAGCTCTCGACGAGCGCCTCGAGCTTCAGCATCAGCTCACGCAGCTGACGCGGTGTCAGGTGCAGGGTGTAGTTGTCCATGGAGACGGAGCCCAGCCAGTTCTTCGGCAGGGTCGGCAGCTCGTCGATGAAGCGGAACAGGTTGGCGGTGTTCTCGCGGGCGATGTTGTGCATGAACGTCGTGGCCAACTCCGGTTCGGAGCGCACCAGGTCCACGTCGTCGATCCGGGTTCCGCGATATGCGGCGCGCCACCACCGGTCGCGGGCGTTGCCGCGTTCGGTGTCCTCGACGACCAGGCCGTGTTCCGCGAGTTGGCGCAGGTGGTAGCTCGTGGCTCCGGTGTTCACGCCAAGCCGTTCGGCGAGCCCGGTCGCGGTCGACGGCCCGAATCGCTGCAGCAGCGCGAGGATCTGTGTTCGCATCGGATGGGAGAGGGCCCGCAGCAGCGACGCGTCCAGTGCGATCTGGCTGGTGGGGTCGGGCGTCGGCCGCTCAGGCATGACGTCACTCTAAATCGCACAATGGATTTTGCAAAGACCATTTGCAAAACTTTTTGTGGGATCCAGCATCTTGACCCGGACCGGCGTTATCGTCATCACGTTCGACGGCGAGCCTGTGCCGGCCATGGTCTACAGGTCTGGGCCCGGCGCGCCGCTGGTGCTGTCGCGGAGGAGTTGGAGCGCTGATGACCGTCAGCGAGGAGTTCACCGGTCTCGCCAGCCGGTTCCGGGGCGAGTTGCTAGCCCACTGCTACCGCATGCTGGGCTCGGCTGATGAGGCCGAGGACCTGGTCCAGGAGACGTTCCTGCGCGCGTGGCGGTCATACGACGCATTCGAGGGACGTTCGTCGGTGCGCACGTGGCTGTATCGGATCGCGACCAACGTCTGCCTGACCGCGATCGAGCGGCGCGGCCGGCGGCCGCTGCCGTCCGGCTTGGGCACTCCGAGCGACGATTTCCAGGGGCCGTTGAAAGCTGGGTCCGAGGTGCCGTGGCTGCAACCTCTCCCCCAGGCGCTGATCACGTCGGACGAGCAGGATCCGGCAACCCTGACCGCCTCGCGGGCTGGCGTCCGACTGGCCTTCGTCGCGGCGCTGCAGTACCTGTCCGCCCGGCAGCGCGCGATGTTGATACTGCGGGACGTGCTGGAGTGGCCGGCCGCCGACGTGGCGCAGTTGCTGGGCACGACGCCTACGGCCGTCAACAGTGGCCTACGTCGAGCCCGTACCCAGCTCGCGCAGGTGATGCCGGCCGAGGACAAGCTCGCCGAACCGGCCGACGCGCAGCGGCGGGCTGCGCTGGAGCGCTTCGCTGCCGCCATCGACAGCGCCGATGCGGGTGCCATGGCAGAGCTCTTGCGCGCAGATGCCGTCCTGGAGATGCCGCCGTACCTGACGTGGTTCGCCGGACGGCATGCCGTGGCGGGCTTCGTCGGGTCGCAGCTACTCACGGCGCCCGGGGACCTTCGGTTGCGCCCCGTGACCGCGAACGAGCAGCCAGCATTCGCCGTGTACCGACGCGACGAACACGAGGTGTACCGCGCACACGCGGTGATGGTGCTCACGCTCACCGAGACGGGGATCGCTCGAATCGTTGCCTTCAGCGACCCGAGCCGATTCATGTCCTTCCGGCTGCCTTCGGAGTACCCGGCCGGGCGGAGAGAACCTAGCCGCTGACCAGTGCACCGAAGCGGCACGAAATCGGATCTCGGCCAGAGCCCGTTCCGCGGCGATTCCGAGGTGCCTGCCTGGTCTGCATAGGGAAGGCGCCGCACAGCGCGGCGCACGACCGGAAGGCAGAACACAGATGACCATCCACGGCAAGACGGTCCTGGTGACCGGCGCGAACCGCGGCATCGGCCGCGCGCTGGTCGACGAAGCCGTCGCGCGAGGTGCTGCCCAGGTGTATGCGGGCGCGCGCCAGCCCATAACCCACTCCGACGACCGCGTCACCCGCCTCGCGCTGGACGTGACCAACCCCGCGCAGATTCGGGCAGCCGTCGAGCGGGTCGGACCCCTGGACGTTCTCGTCAACAATGCCGGCGTCCAACCCGTCGATGATCTCAGCGGCCTCGACCCACTTGAGCAGGCTCTGGCCGTCAACCTGTTCGGGACCTATCGCGTGACCCAGGCTTTCCTGCCGTCGCTGATCCGTTCTCGGGGAACGATCGTGAACAACGTCTCGTTGTCCGCCCTCGCCCCGGTGCCGTTCGCACCGGGGTACTCGATCTCGAAGGCCGCCACGTTCTCTTTGACCCAGTCGCTGCGGATGCTGCTGGCCCGACAAGGCGTGACCGTGCATAGCGTGCTCACCGGCCCCACCGACACCGAGATGACCCGGGACCTGGAGATCCCCAAGGCCTCGCCTGAGTCGGTGGCCCGGGCCATCTTCGACGGCATCGACAACGGCGAGGAGGACATCTTCCCCGACCCGCTGTCGCAGGCCCTGGCTGAAGGCTGGCGCAGCGGCGTCACGAAACAGTTCGAGAGTCAGAACACAGCACTCCTACCCACCTCACCCCTCGGGTGACAGGAGGAAGCGATGACCAATCACAAGATCCGTCGGGCGGGGTGGCGTTGAGTTCGTCATGCTGCTCTACTACCCGATCCTCGACCGCGTGCCGAAGGGGCGCGACGAGGGCGGTGCCTTCCAGATCTGGATTCGCCGACATGACGAATACGCCTGAACCAGATTGCTCGAATGAATGCACGGGACCCAATCGGTCCGCACACTAATTGTCAGTCGCCCGTTACTCCGCTTTAAGCGCCTGCCGAGAAATTGAACCAGGCTGAGATTCGAACCCGTGCGCGCTACGCACTTGAAGTGTGACTGCTCGTGTAGCCTAAACACTTCTTTGGGGGGCCTCGTTCGGTCGCAGTCAGCTGACTGGGCGATGGAGGGAGGTGGTTGGCAAACCATCAGGTTCTCCACGATCCACGGTGCCAGCCCGCAAGCCGCGGATGCTTCGGCGCCGTTGACGCCCGCCCGGCGGATCCCCATCGCCACAACGGCTTCGACCCTGCGCAAAGGCCAATCACCCGCCTTCATCTAACCAGCCGGCTCGCTGGCTGGTTATGGGCTGTTGTCGATTGGGTAAACCGCTCGAAGCGAGGCCACGAGTCGGGGGATTTCAGTGCCGCAAAACGTCATTGCGTCGCAGGCAACACCTAATGGGCGTCGCCCGGCCAGGCGAACCAGAACCGGGACGGTGGTGGTCGGCCTCGGTTACGTCGGCCTACCCATAGCGCTCAGCCTTCTCGCAGATCACTCCGCGACGGGCCTCGACTCGAACCCTCGGCGGCTCACGGCGATACGCGAACGGCGGGTCGATCTGCTGCCGGAGGACCTCGCTCTACTCGACGGTGCGCTCTCCGAGGACGCTTCCGCCTCACCGAGGAACCGGATGTGCTCGAGACCGCCGACGCGGTTCTCATTTGCGTGCCGACCCCGGTCGACGACCATCTCACTCCCGATCTGACGGCCTTGCGGGCCGCCTGTGCGACAGTTGTCGCCCACGCTCGGGCAGGACAGACGATCGTGCTCATGTCGACCACGTTTGTCGGGACGACACGTGCGCTGCTGGCAAGACCTCTCGAGGAGCGGGGCTTCCAGATCGGACGCGATGTCTACGTTGCGTTCAGCCCGGAGCGGATGGATCCCGGTCGTAGCGAACACGCGTCGCATCGAACGCCCCGCGTGTTGGGTGGGATGACCAGTGCGTGCGCGACGCGGGCCCATGAGGTCGTCGCCCGCTGACCGACGCGGAGATCCACGTTGTCAGTTCACCGGAGGCGGCCGAGTTGACCAAACTTCATGAGAACACGTTCCGTGCGGTGAACCTGGCGCTGGCGAACGAGTTCGCGGAGATCTGCTCGGCGCTGCGGATTGATCCGATCGAGGTGATCGACGCCGCCTCGACCAAGCCCTACGGCTACCTGGCGCACTACCCCGGGCCGGGAGTAGGGGGCCACTGTATCCCCTGCGATCCTCACTACCTGCTACGGCAATTGCGCGCCAGCCGGGTGGCCACACCGCTCATCGAGCAGGCTATGTCGGGCATCGCGGCCCGGCCCCGAAGGGTCATCGAGCGGCTCGCGGAAGTTCTGTCCGGGTACGGCTACGGCGTCGCCGGCGCCCGAGTGATCGTCGTCGGCGTCGCCTACAAGCCTGGCCTGGCCGACCTGCGCGGGTCGCCGGCCCTCGAGATCATCAGTCGCCTGCGCGGCCGCGGCGCCGATGTCGATTACTGGGATCCGCTCGTCCCGGCTCTGCAACTTCCTGACGGGTACGAGATGAAGAGCCGCAGTGCCCCGCTCGGTCAGGACTACGACCTTGCGCTCGTGCACACGCTCCAGCCCGGGATTCTACCGCGTGGTTGTGCGACTGCCCGGTCGTTCTCGACGCCACGTACCGCTTCGAGGGTGCACCGGGCTGCCAGGTGTACGTCGTCTGATCACTGGAAAAGGACACTCAGAAGGGTTCGCGAGCATGGATGTGCTGATTACCGGGGGGCCGGTTTCATCGGTTCGGAGCTGGCCACCCTTCTCACCGAGCGGGGCAGTCGAGTCGTTGTTCTCGACCATCTGTCGACCGGCCGGCTCGCCAACATCGAGCACCTCCTGCCTAGGCCCGGCTTCACCTTCGTCGAAGGATCGGTCCTCGACCGCGAGGTGGTGGACGCGCTGACCGGCGGGGTGGACACGATCTTCCATCTGGCCGCAGCGGTCGGCGTCAAGACGATCATGGATGATCCACTCGAAAGCCTACACACGAACATCGACGGAACGGCAATGATCCTCGCGGCCGCGGACCGCCACCGCGTTCCGGTCCTGATCACGTCCACGAGCGAGGTCTACGGCAAGAACACCGCAAACGCGTTGCGCGAAGACGATGACCGAATCCTCGGCTCGTCGTTGAACAGCCGATGGAGCTACGCCGAGGCCAAGGCGGTCGACGAGAGCCTGGCGCTGGCGTACTGGCGGCAGCGTGGTCTACCCACGGTCATCGTCCGCCTGTTCAACACGGTCGGGCCGCGCCAGACGGGTCGCTACGGCATGGTGATCCCCCGCTTCGTCGACCAGGCCCTGCGCGGTGAGCCGCTCACGGTGTTCGGCGACGGCACCCAGACCCGCTGCTTTTGCTACGTCGGCGACGCGGTGGACGCACTCCGGGCGCTGGCCAACCACCCCGACGCCACAGGAAGCACGGCCAACATCGGGCGGCCCGAGGAGATCTCGATCCGCGCCCTGGCCGAACGCGTCATCGAACTTTCGAGATCAACGAGCGCGATCGAGTACGTCCCGTACGAGCAGGCATACGGAGACGGAATTCGAGGACATGTTGCGCCGGGTGCCCGACATCGCACGGGCGCGCGCGCTGATCGGATTCGAGCCACAGACGACGCTCAACGACATATTGCGGATGGTCAGTCGTGAACGGGCGGCGGCACTGCAGAGTACGTCGCTGACGGACCCCACGGTTCCGGTGTTCGGCTGAAAGGAGAACGCGATGGACGGTGATGATTTCCTTGCCAAGCAGCGACTCCTGGTCGTCGCGCCGCACGCCGACGACGAGACGTACGGCTGCGCCGGCACAATTGCGCGGATCAAATCACTCGGCGGGGAGGTGTACGTCGTGTTGGCGTCGGTGGGTGACCTGGTGCATTTCGCCAGCGCGAGCGACGGCTCCAGCCGGAAGTTCGTCGCGCATGAGACGCGGCTTCGCGAGTTCGAGGCGGTCATGAAGTTCCTCAAGGTCGACGACTGGGACGTGCTGTTCACCGACCGGGAGACCCACCTTGCACTCGACACGCTTCCGCGCAAGTCGCTGATCGCGCTGCTCGAATCCGAAGGGAAGCTGTCGATCGCCAACATCGAGCCGACCATGGTGATGATCCCCGCGATCAGTTACAACCAGGATCACGAAGCGCTTTTCCGGGCTTGCCTCACCGCCACCCGGCCGGGCGTGCCCGGGTACAGATATACCGTGCCTTGGGTGCTCGAGTACGACAACACGTCGCTGTTCTGGTCGTGCGAGCACGAACGCTTCCACCCGACGTTCTACGTCGATATCTCGCAGTTCCTCACCGCGAAGATCGAGGCCCTGCGGCTGCACGCGTCCCAGGTTCGCCACGAGCTCTACCACGGCAGCCCAGAAAGTCTGGAGCTGGCCACCAGGGTCCGTGGCCGGGAGGTCAGCGTCGCGGCCGCTGAGGGCTACCGTCTGCTCCGTGCGCTCACGTAGGTTGGGGAGCCGATGCGCGAGACCGTTGTCGCTGTCCACCAGCCCAACTTCCTGCCCTGGCTCAAGCTGCTCGACAAGATCCTCGCCAGCGACGTGTACGTCGCGTATGACACCGTCCAGTACACCAAGTCCGAGTACCACTCACGCCAGCGCGTAAGGACCTACACCGGCGAGCTCTGGCTCACCGTGCCCCTGCGTAAGGTGCCCGGAACCCGACAGCTCATTCGGGACGTGCGGATCGACAACGGACAGCCGTTCCGACACCGACACCTGCGACTGCTGCGCGGCGCCTACGGGCGCGCCGAGTTCTTCGACGAGGTCTTCCCTATCGTCGAAGAGGTCTATGAGCACCAGCACGAGCAGCTCGTTGACGTCAACCTCCACCTGATCGAGGCCATTTGCCGCTACCTCGGTCGCGACGTGCGCATCGTCCCGGCCAGCGCACTGCCCCATGCTGGTGACAACACCGACCGGTTGATTCAGCTGGTGCGTGGCGTTGGGGGGCAGATCCACCTCACGAGTACGTACGGCACCGGCCGGCGTTACATCGACTGGTCGCGCGTGCAATCCGCTGGGATCAGCGTTCAGTCCCAGGTGTTCGAGCATCCGGTCTACGCACAGGCGTGGCCCGGCTTCATCCCGGATCTGGCCGCCCTCGACATGTTGTTCACCTGTGGCCGCGCGGCCGCCCAGATCCTCAAGTCTCGTCGCCGGTTCGAGGACGTCAACCGCCTTGACGCTGCGCGGGTCGCGCCGTAGATCGCTGCGCCAATGTTCTGGCTTCTCCCGCTCCTGCTGCTCGGGCTCAACCTTACGTTGTGGTTGGCGGTGGGAAACCTGCGGTTGCTCTCGGAGCGACTGAGCCGATCACCACCACCGCCTCCGCCGAGCCGTGTGTCGTCGGACAACGTAGCGGTGCTCGTGCCCGCGCATAACGAAGAGGTCGTCATCGCCTCGACCCTGACGTCCGTGCTACGGCTCGTCGCGCCCGGCAACGTGCACGTGGTCGCGGACGGGTGTACGGACCACACCGCGGATATCGCCCGATCGTTCGGGGTCAATGTGCTCGAATTGCAGCCGCCGCATGGCAAGGCCGGCGGCATCGCTGCCGCGATCGAGCACTTCGAAATACCCGCGCGGTTCGAGGCGATGCTGATCGTCGACGCGGACACCGAGCTGGACGAGCACTATCTCGAACGCGCGCTACCCATGCTCGAGCAGTCGGACGTCGTTGCCGTCGCGGGATACGCCCGCACGACCTGGCGGCCGAGCGAGCTGCATTTGCTCGGCCGCCTGATCGTGTGCTACCGCACCCGTCTGTACGCAGTGATGCAGTTGGTCAAGTACGGGCAGACCTGGCGATGGACGAATGTCACCGCGATCGTGCCCGGCTTCGCGAGCATGTACCGCACCAACGTGTTACCGAAAATGGATCTCAATCCCCCGGGCCTCGTCATCGAGGACTTCAACATGACATTCGAGATCCATCGCAAGCGACTGGGAAAGATTGCTTTCCGACCAGGCGTAGGCGCGACCACGCAGGACCCGGACAACGCGCGGGACTATTGCCGCCAAGTGGTGCGCTGGCAGCTCGGTTTCTGGCAGACAGTGCGCCGGCACGGCTTCTGGCGCAGCTGGTTCTCGGCCGCCCTAGCCTTGTTCATCCTGGAAGTGCTCTTGGCCAGCGTCGTGCTGGTTGCCATCGCGGCCGCGTGTGGACTACTTGTGCTGGCGGCGATCGCCGGTGCGACGACCGGAGGACCGCACTGGATCGGCGCCCCGGACCGCGTCCTGGGCAGCTACATCACCGCGCCCAACGTGTTGTTATTCCTCGCGCTCCCCGACTACCTGCTGACCTGCTTCGTCGCCGCCGCGCTGCGGCGGCCGAGCC
>JBKPQM010000218.1:0-13329 GCA_046734095.1 Actinomycetota bacterium
GGCCACATGCCGCGAGCTCCGTGCGAGAGACGGTGTGGACGTCCACCTCATGCCGGCACCAGCATCCACAGGGTCGACGCACCCGGGCCTGGCGCGATGCTCCTGATCGGATCGTTCGGGAACGGGCCTGGGCAGCGTCCCGCGACGGGGACAGCATTTTGCGACACGCAGCGAGCGTTGTGCGAACCGAGCCGCGCTCGCATCTGCGAGCCGCCTACTAGACGGCGATTCCACGTTCGCGCGCGACGTGGACGGCCTGGGTCCGGTTCGTCACGCCGAGCTTGGCCATCAGGTTGGATATGTGGACACTCGCGGTCTTCTCCGAGATGAAGAGGCGCTTGCCGATCTGCCGATTCGTGAGCCCCTCGGCGACGAGCCCGAGCACGTCGGCCTCGCGCGCGGTCAGCAGATTGAGGCTCGGCGCCGACATCCCGGACAGCTTCAGCCGGGCGCGGCGGGCGAGCACGCGCATGTCGTCCGCGAGCGGCTCGGCGCCGAGGCGGCTCGCCCGCTCGTACGCCTCGCCCAACTCGGCGGTGGCGCGATCGGGGTCGCCTCGGGCGGCAAGGGCCTCAGCCAGACGGAACTGCACGTACATCTCGTACTCGGCGTGCACCCGACGGCGCATGGCTGCCAGGGCCGCCGACCACAGTTCAGGATCGGTGCGATCGATCCGGGAGCGTTCGGCCATGACCACCGCGATCCAGTTGCCCAGCGACGCCGCCACGACCCCCGTGGCGCGCGGCATTCGGCGGGTGGCATGGAGTTCGTCGAGCACGCCGTCTACCTCGTCCCGTACCACGTGCGGGCCGTCCTCGTCCAGGCGTGCCAGCGCCGCGCGTGCCCGCCACGCCGCCACAGGGAACACCTCCGGGTCGACCGCGGTCGGTCGAACCATGTCCGGGATCGGCACGGGCTCGGGCCAGTGTCCCGCGACCTGCAGACGCAGTAGCGCTTCAGTAATCGGCCCGGCGGCCTGCGGGGCGTCGCGTGCTTCATCCACTCCGCCGAGCTTTCGGAGCACATCGACTGCCTCGCCGTACTGACCGCGCAGGCTCAGTAGCAGCGTCCGGGTGATGCCGTCGTACTGCTCGAGCACACCGCTGATCAGATTCAGGCCGAGCAGCTCCTCGTCCGCCTCGTCCCAGCGGCCCAGCCGGATCAACGCATTCGCGTGCTCGAGCCGCAGGAAGCTAGCGACCCCCGAGAAGGCCAGATGCTCCTCGGCGAAACGGATTCCATCGCGCTGCACCTGCTCGGCCTCAGCGACTCTGTCGAAGGGACTGGTCAGCACTGAGCCGAGGTTGTTGAACCCGCGGATGGCCTCGGTCGCATCGCCCCGGATCCCAGCCTCGATGCTCTCGCGCAACAGGGCGAGGCCCTCCTCCTGACCGAGGTTGCCGAGCGAGGACCCCAGTGAGTTCAGCGCGAGGCTCAGCTGGCGGTCGGCAGCAGCAGCACGCGCAGCCGCCACCGCCTCGGTGCCGACTGCGGCGGCTTGCTCGTACCGGGCAGCGAACATGAGCAGCCGACTGCGATGCGACAGTGCCACCGCACGGGCCAGCGTAGGTTCGGGGCGCAGTAGCTTCAGCGCCTCCGCACTCGTCTCGAGCGCGGAGTCGAGCCTGCCGGCGACCCAGTACTTCCAGCTCAGCTCGCCGAGCTGCTCGCCGAGCGTCTCCGCGTCCCGCTCTGGGTCGAGCAGCGCGATCGCACGCTTGGCGTACTTGATCATCACCTCGGGCTCGCCCGCGCACTCCGAGGCCAACGACAACAGGCGCCACTCCGGATCGGTAGGGACGTCCGGCGAGACGCGCGGCAGCATCTCCAACGCGCGTTCGAAGTGCTGGAGTGCCTCGGGGTACGCCACCAGATCCCGGGCGCGATATCCCGCCGCGACGGTGGCCGGGTACGCGCGATCGACATCCATGGCTTGCAGGGCGTGGTAGGCGATCTCAGCGTCCACATTGTCGGCGCCGGCGGCCGCGAGCTGTGGCTCACGAGAGAGCACGTCGGCGAACGCCGCATGGAGTCGGGTGCGCTCCCCGGGTAATAGCTGCTCATGTGCGGCCTCTTGCAGCAACGCGTGACGGAACCGGTAGCCGAAGCCGTCCGGGACGAGCACGCCGTGCTCGACCGCGTCCCGCAACCCCTGATCCAGCTCGTCCGGGCTCAACGGTGCGACCTCGCTGAGGAGCCGATGGTCGACGCGACGTCCGGCCGCCGCGGCGACGCGTAACACCTCCTGGGCCTGGTCGGGCAGTGCCTCAAGTCGGGTAGTCAGGATGTCCCGCAGGGCGGGCGGCACGCCGCGGTCGCCGACGGCGGCGAGCAGTTCCTCGGCGAAGAAAGGGTTGCCCTCGGCGCGATCAACGATCTCGGCAGCGAGCCGGTCGGGCAGGTCGGCGCCGGAAATCGCCGACAGCAGCTGCGTGATCTCGCGCTCGCCCAGCGGTTCGACATCGAGGCGCCTCACGTTCGGCAAACGATTCAGTTCTGCCAGCACGGGACGCAGCGGGTGCGACCGGCGCATCTCATCGGCGCGGTACGTCCCTATCAGCAGGACCCTGATGCCCTCGAGTTCCCGGGCCAGGTAGGAGATCAAGTCGAGCGTGGAGCGGTCGGCCCAGTGGAGGTCCTCGACGACCAGGACAAGCGGACTCTCCTCATCCAGGTTGACCAGCAGGCCGTACAGCGCACCCAACAGTTCGCCGGTCGGGTCCGTCGACCGCTCCGTCGTTGCGCTGTGGTCTGGGAGGAAACGTTGCAGCTCACGTCCGTAGAGCTGGTGCGTCCGCTCCGGGCCGAGTTGTTCGCTGAGCTGACGCAGTATGCCGACGAGGGGGGCGAACGCGACTACCGCCTGACGCAATTCCAGGCAATACCCGGTTAGCACGCGGACGTCGGGTCGAAGGGCATCGACGAACTCGGCAACGAGGCGTGACTTACCGACGCCGGCCTCGCCGCCCACCACGACGATCTGGGCGGTCTCGCGAGCCTGGGCGAGCGCGGCGGTCAGCGAGGCGAGTTCGGCGGTGCGGCCGATCAGCTCCGACGAACTGATCCGCGTTGCCACGCGCTCCAGTATCTCAAGGCGAACCACACCGCGTGGTCAGCGGTTGCGGCTGGCCCCCCGGCGTCAACGTAGCTGAGCGGTGGTGAGGGTCGCTTGCCAGCACGGCGAGGCTGGCAGCGACAGCCAGCGGCTGAAGTCCCGGCTCAACCTTGCGCGGCGGGTCGCCGGGCTGTCGCCCGGCTGGTCGGCGAGCCGGTTCTCGGCCCGCCAATCGCACCTGCGCGTCGGCCGCGGAGCGGGCCCGAACTCGGTGACGGCGATTGGCTCAGATGTCGAGGAATGTGACGACCTCGGGTAGGGGCGCACGGGGCATTGGTGGCTGGGGTTGTTGCGGGTTTTCCGTCCCAGGGAACGCGATCTGCGTCGTACTTCTCGCCGGCCGTCATCCAACTCACGGCGAGCGCGTCGTCGAGCCGACCTGCTTCTAGCAAGCCGAGTACGTCGACACCGGCCTCGGCGACCGGCCGAGCGAGCCATTCCCCTTCGTTCGGTGACGAGTACGAGATGAGAAACAAGCCAGGAGGCGCCTTCGACGTTCCGGCGCACATACCCGAATGTTCCCGCGGGTCGTCAGCGGTCCGGGGCGAATGAACACGACCAGGTCAAGGCTTCCTATCCGGCGGTGTGTTCAGCGCGGCCACAATCTCGTCGATCGCCGCCTGCTCCGGCTCGCTCACGTCTTGGCCGTGCTCGCGGTGGGCAGCTGCGACTTTGTGGGTCAAGTTGACGACGAACTGGCGGTACTCCTCCACCTCAACCGGCGTGGCCTTGCGCTCGAGCACCTCGACCGAGTCGCGCACGTGCTGCAGTCCGTGCTGCTTGAGCTCGTCCGGGGAGTGGTAGTGAGTGTGATCCCGCTCAGGTTTAGCCGACACGATCTCATCCAGAAGCTCGCTCTCACCGTGCTGCTGGCGCGCCTCCGCGTAGGCCTTGCCCATCGCGATGGTTTCGCGGAACATGCCCCCGCGTTGGGCCGTGACCACGATCATGCCAGCACTCGGAGGGGCCTCCAGAATGAGGTGCCACTCCTCGGCCGAGAAATCGGACTTCGTCGTCATCGCCTCTCCGATCGTTTCTGCACTAGCTGACGCTCGTCGTACTCACCGTAGCGACTGGCTTCACACAATGCCGGGCTGCGAGCATCTACCCGGCGGTAGGTTCGCGTCCGGTCGGGGGAGCCACCTCGAGGCCATTTCCGGGCCTCCGCCCTCCGGCAAGGTCGCACAAGTTGATCAACGTCGATGGCGATTTAAATTGACTGTCGTCCGAGCGCGGTCAACGTGGCGGTGTCGCCGCCAGATCCGCGCACAGGCGGGCCTGCTGCCACGCGAGGTTGATGCGGGCCGCTTGCGCGCCGGTCGCCGGGACCGGCACCCCGCGATCGTCCAGGTGCGCCGGGTGGAACCGCGCCGCGACGACCCGGCTGCGACGGAACGTCAGCGTCAAAACGCCATTGTCGTCCTGGGCGTTGCCGAACGATCGCCACCACAGGTAGTTGCCGAGTCCGTAGGCGACATACCTGCCGTCCGGGCGCCAGCCGGATCCCTGCAGCACGTGGACGTGGGCTCCCACTATCGCGGACGCTCCGGCCCTTGCGAGTGCGTCCGCCAGGCTGCGCTGGTCGCCGGTGGGGCAACTGTCGAATTCAATGCCCCAGTGAAGGTAGACGATCACGACGTCGCCCGCGGCCCGGGCGGCCCGGACAGCCTCGAGGAGCCGATCACTGTCGGCGCTGGCGACGCCTGGCGAGTCCGCACCGGCCGCGTAGTTGGCAAGCGTCTCGTCGCGCACCTGGCTGGCCGCAATGATCGCAACCCGGGCGCCACGCACGGTGCGCACCCACGGAGCGAATGCGGCGGCCGCGTCCGCGCCGATGCCCACAACGGGGAAGCGGCTCGACCTGATCGCGGCGAGCGTGTCCTGCAGGCCGATAGTGCCGTAGTCGGCGACGTGGTTGTTGGCCATCGTGGCAACGTCGATGCCAGCCTCGCGCAGCGCGGTGAAGGCCGAGGGCGGCGCGCGGAAATGGAAGTCCTTGGGCGCAGGATCGCCACGCGTCGTGATCGCGGTTTCCAGGTTGACCATGGTCAGGTCCGCGCTGGCCAGCACGGGCGCTGCCTGACCGAAGACGGTGGCCGGGTTGTTAGTCAGCCGGGTCGCGGTGCGCTCCATGAAGTGGACGTCGCCGGCGAACGCGACCGTGAACTCCTCCGAGCGCACCGGCGATGCCGACGTGGTAACCGGTGCGTGCGCTGACTTGCTGGACGCTGCTGACGTACCCAGTTGCCCACCGGTCGTGCCGGTCGTGGGGGATACCGATCGCCCTGCGTGGACGCTCGTGCAGGCACACAGCGACAGCCCGACTGCGGCAAGGATGCCCGCGAGGCTGCCGACACCCCTGCGGCGCTGGTCCAGCACGGGCACAAGCATGCCCTACGGCACACGAGTGCTCGCGCGCCGATCCACAATCGAATTCACCGGATCTGCTGTCGGCGTAGCCGATCTGCGTGGTCACGGCCGGGGCCGTAGATGCTCTCGTTGCGGGGCAGGAGAGTCGGGCAGGATGGTGTTGTGCCGGTGCTCCGCGATTACGAGAAGTGGCATGAGGAGTATGACGACCCGGAGTCGGACTTGTCGGAGCGACTGCGGGTGGTTCAGGGCTACCTCAACTCGTCTCTCGATCGCCACGAAGGTCCGGTGCGGCTGCTGAGTTGCTGCTCAGGCGATGGCCGGGATGTCGTTGGCGTCTTGTCTCGCCGGATCGACGCCGATCGGGTGAGCGCGACTCTGCTCGAACTTCACCCGACCATCGCGCAGCGAGCCCGAGCCGCCGCGGACCGGTTGGCGGCCGGGCAGGTGGAGGTGCGGATGACTGATGCCGGGAACACCGACGCCTACATCGGGGCGGCGCCGGCCGATGTCGTTCTTCTGGTCGGCGTGTTCGGCAATGTCAGTGCACTGGATCAGGCCCGCACGATCGCGGCAACGCCGCAGCTTTGCCGGCCTGCGGGCACCGTTATCTGGTCCCTCGGTGGTGGCCACGGCGGTCGCAGCGAGCAATTGCGACGCCTCTTCACGGAGGCCGGATTCGCCGAACTTCATTACCGCTCGCTGAGCACCGCAAGCGGCGGAACCGTCGGCGTGATGCGCTACGACGGCCCGGCCAGGACCCTTACCGCCGGTCAGCCGCTGTTCACCTTCGTGCGCTGACTTTACAGATGGCCGCGTCCAAGAAGCTCGGTCGTCAGCCGCTCAGCCGCTCTCTCAGTAAAACCGTGAACGACCACGGTCGGGTACCGCGGTGCTGCAACTGCGCCCGTCGGCAGCGGTCGCCGCGGTCACTCGTGTGTCGGCGTCGCCGACGAGTTTGTCATCGAGGTAGAGCTGCAACCGACCGGGCGCGCCACGACCGTGCGGCAGGTCGGGTGTGCCGGTGGGTTCGAACTCGAAGCGCAATTCGTGCTTCCCGCTCGGCAGGGGTTCGGATGTCGAGACCCGGTGCAGGCTGGGCCGACGTAGTTGTGAACGTAGTGCAGCTTGCCGTCTTTGACGAACAGCGAGTAGCCGCCGGCTGCCGCGCCCCGGCACAGCAGCACGCGTTCCAGTTGTAGCCGGGATAGCCCGAGGCCAGCTCGGTGATGCAAGCCATGCCGTTGCTGTGGTGATTACGGCTACTCAGACAGCACCATCGCAGACCTCCACCGGTGACGTAGCCAAGTGCACAAGTGCACACCCAGGTGGGTGCCCTCGCCTCACCCCGGAGGTGTGACGGCCCGGCAAATCGGGCTAGGAGGTCGGGCACGGCCGCGCCCGGGCGCTCCGCCGCAGTCTCGAGGTCGGCCGCTTTGTGTAACGGCGTAACGCTGTGGTGGGGTGGGACAGAGGGTGCGGTGTAGCCTGGCGGCGGTTGTTTGCAGGGCTGCGCCGGTGCGGTCGTGCAGCGCATTTGCGTCTTTCTCTGCTTTGTGATGAGACAGGCAATTTCGCATCAACCCAAGGTCCCGCGCCGTGCGGTGCCTTGCTTGTCTCACTGAGTGGAGTGGTCAGGGATGACTCAGGGCACCGTGAAGTGGTTCAACAGTGAAAAGGGTTTCGGGTTCATCAGCCCGGACGGTGGTGGCGCTGACGTGTTCGTGCATTTCTCGGCGATCAGGGGCGAGGGCTACAAGAGCCTGGAGGACAACCAGCGCGTCGAGTTCGAGACGACGCAGGGCCAGAAGGGTCCGCAGGCGGAGAACGTCCGCCCGATCTGACCTGGTCAGTGACGCCCGAAAGCCCCTGGGATTGATCTGAGTCTTGGGGGCTTCGCGTTATGCGCGCTGTGCTACCACCGCCGCCGACCCGCCCCCGCGCCGGCCATCTTCGGCTACCACGAGGTCTTCTACACGTATGTGTGTGTCGCAGCCGCCTGCCGATACATCGCCATCACCCCCTGCTGCTCGTCTAACCCTGGTCACCGGCGTTCGCGGCAAGGAGAACGACGCAGATGGAACACCGCACGCGGATAGTCGACCTCGACGAGGGCGTGACCCAAGCAGAATGCACCTGCGGGTGGCGCAGCGACCGCTACGGCCAGGACAAGCGCACCGGCACCATGGACGCCCTCCAACACGCCCGCGAATCCGCCGACCTGCACAAGTGGGACGCCTCCCTGCACTAAGCCCCGAGCCCCTTCCGACCGCCGCCGCCATACGGCGAGCGGCCCGAACCAGAGCAGGCGCGACGCCGGAGCAGGTTAGCAGGCCACCGCCTCGATGACGCTCTGAGCGGAGGTCGTCGACGTGACGGCAATGCGGCGCAAGCCAGCAGCGGACAGCAGCGTGTCGTACTCGCTGAGAGAGCGTTCCTGACCCGAGACGATGGCGAGCATGTTCATGTCCATCAGGGCCGCCGGCCCTGGGTCGCTGGGCTCGCCGACGATCATCTCGACAATCGCGATCCGGCCGCCGGGGGTCATTGCTTTTCGGCAGTTCTCGAGGATCGTGACGCAGCGGTCGTCGTCCCAGTCGTGGAGGATCATCTTGAGCAAGTACAAGTCTGCGGGCGGGACAGCAATGAAGAAGTCACCGCCGACTACGTCAGCGCGGTCGGCAAGGCCCCGGCGCGCGATCTCGATGGCCGCCGCGCCCACAACGTGAGGCAGGTCGAAGACGACTCCGCGCAGGCTCGGGTTGGCGTCGAGCAGCAGATGCAGCAGCGAGCCGTTGGCGCCGCCGACGTCTACTGCGATGTTGACCCCATCGGTATCGATGACGTTCGCGGCGTCACTCGTCCACAGCGAGGTCGTGGTTGCCATGCCGTCGGAGAAGTCGCGGGCCTGATCGGGATGCTTCTCCAGGTAGTGGAAGAAATCTCCGCCCAGGGCGGCGCCCGCGTGGGTTCGGCCGGTGCGGACGGATGCGGTGAACTCGTTCCAGGCCAGCCACTGGGCGGGCAGCGTCGTCGCCAGAGCCAAGCCCCTCATCGATCCGGGGCTGTCCGTGCGCAGCGTCTCCAACAGCGGCGTGCTGTGGAACCGGCTGTCGGCATCGGCGCTCAACAGGCCCAGTACGACGCAGGCGCGCAGAAGCCGGAACGTCGAGCCGGGGGCACTGTTCTCGCGGCGTGACAGCTCGTCCGCGGTGAGCCCTCCCTCGGCCAGGTGGTCCGCGAGGGACAGGTCGACCGCGGCGCGAACCACCTGGGCCGTCCAATGGCTGGTCACCATCGTGTTCATCTGCTGATGAGCATCCGGAGCCCGGCCCGCGCCCGGCTTCTCGCTGCTGGTCAACTCGGAATCCTCTCGTCGGTTCGGCAGCTCATGCGAGCCGCGCCGACGTTTAGCGAAACGGACGGCGGTCGACGCAGTATTGACGTTCGGTAGACGCGACCGGGTCGGAGACTCTCGGCCGCCCGACTGCGCTGAGGCAGCCGGCGTACCTGCGGCTCGTGGGAAACAGAAGCCAGGCTTCTGCTCCAGCGGGCCGGATCAGGTCACCCGCACGACCTTGGTCGCGCTGGTCGCGGACTGGTGGGTGTTGCTGGCCAGCAGGCGGGCCTGGTAGGTGACGGTCGGCCGGCGGGTTGTCTGTACGCGTCCTTGGCTGGAGGCGGTGTAGCGACCGGCACGCTGCCAGGGCTTGCCGCTGGGACGCTGCCACAGTTCGATCGTCGCGGCCCGGATCGCGGCGCCGGTGCGGGCGTCGACCGCGCGCGTGCCGACGACGACCGACTGCCCGCGCCGAATTGCCGTGGCCGACACACTGATGCGAACCGCGGCCGGAAGCAACCGGGACGAGCGCTGGTGGCGCTACCTCCGTGGTGGTCTCGCTGGGTTGGGGTGAGCCCGACGACGTCGGTGCGGCGCCGACGTCTAGATGAGCTGGTCAGTCTAGCTTTCTGGCAGTGTCTTTGATTACGGCTGGGAGAGGGTAGGTGCATGAACAGCGGTCCGCCGCCGACCTGGCGGGAGCACTGGTTCGAGCACGACCAGTTGCTCCACCTGGCCGGAGCGAGCAGCCATGTCGCGGTCTACTTCGATCCCGACATGAACGACGACGCCGCGCGCTGGCTGCTGCCGTACCTCGACGACGCCTGGCAGTACACCAAGAAGACCTACGGGGAGTTCGGACCTGATCCGCTGCTGTACTCGATCTTCCATCAGGGCCGTTACGCCGGTGGGCATCCGTCCAGCTACCAGGACCCGAGCCACGACAACCGCAACGTCACCGACTGCGGTCCCGGCCCGTACCGCGAGGGTGACAGCGGCATCCACGAGATCGTCACGCACGAGATGTCCCACGTCGTCGAGGGCGCGAACAACGGCGCGTGGGGATCGCCGGCGTTCCCGATCTGGGGCGATAGCAAGTGGGCCGAGTTCTTCATCTACGACGTCTACACAGCGCTCGGGCGGCATGAGTGGGCGGCCGACGTAGCGAACGTCTTCGACCGCAACTCGGACGCCTTCCCCCGGCGGGGCACGCACTGGTTCCGTGACTGGTGGCGCCCACTGCGGACGGAGACGGGCGGCGGCCCGCAGGTCATGGTGCGGTTCTTCAGGCTGCTCGCCGAGCACTTCCCGCGTGGCGCGAACACCCACTACGTGCGCGACCTGACCTGGGGCGAGTACCTCCACTTCACCAGCGGCGCGGCAGGAGGCGACGTCACCGACCTGGCCCGGCGGGCCTTCGGCTGGCCACGCAGGTGGACCCGGGAGCTGGCGCAGGCTCGAGCCGAGTTCCCGACGATTACCTACTGATCGACGTCCGCTCGTACGTCTCGCAACATCCAGTCCGCAGGCGAACCCAATCGAGACGGATGCTGTGCTCGGCGATTGGCGTGCCGTCGGTCGCCTGCACGATGGACTAGCTCGGGG
Source organism: Actinomycetota bacterium (assembly GCA_046734095.1). Classification (GTDB taxonomy): domain Bacteria; phylum Actinomycetota; class Actinomycetes; order Mycobacteriales; family Jatrophihabitantaceae; genus DASXRA01. Next base: position 10,431 of record JBKPQM010000218.1, read on the forward strand.
CGGACAGCGACCCGAAGGCAAGCGCCGGCGTGGTCGCCCATTGCGTCGTCCTCCGTACGTCACTGCCGACCGCGCGTCAAGGGATCCGCCGGCGCGGCCCATCGTCTTGACAGCGGGCCTCCCCGGCTATCACCCGTTCGGGTGAGACCACGAGCGCCGGCCGCCGCGTACGACTCGGAAGCCGGATGAACGAACGTTGATCGCCGCTCAGGTGTGTACGGGCCCACTGCGGTCGCGCAGCGACGCCGGCGCACGCCCGGACCGCTCGGCGAGCATTTCGGCCAGCACTGAGATCGCGATCTCGGCCGGCGTGCGGGCGTTCAAGTCGAGGCCGGCCGGACCGTGCACCCGAGACAGGTCGGTGACGCCATGTGCGGCCAGCCATTCGGCCCTGGCCTGCTGGGTGTGTCGGGACCCGAGGGCGCCGATGTAGCCGGCGTGGCTGGCCAGCGCGGCGGTGAGCGCGGGGCCGTCGACGTCTCGATCATGGCTAAGCACGACGATGCCGTCGCACCCGGCCAGGCGTCCCGCGGCGGCGGTCGCCTCGCGGGCCGAGTCGACGATCGTGGTGGTCCACTCGAGCAAGCTGGCCGCGGCCATGAGTGCGTCGGCGATAGCTCCCGAACCCACGACGACCAATTCCGGTCGCGGCCACAGCGCGGTGACAGCCACCCGCCCCTCGTCGACGACCGCACCCTCGCTGGTGCCCTTACCGAACAGCCGGGCGACGCCGGGATGCGCTTGATCGGCCGCCGCGATCGTTGCCCCGGCGTGTACTTCGGTCAGCCCGGCGGCGTCACCGTCGAGCTCGGTGACCAGGCATAGCGGCTCGCGGTCGGCCAGCAGTTGCCAGGCCTGCGCCGGAACCTCGTCCAGGGGCTGGAGCAGCAGCTGCGCCACACCGCCGCACGACATCCCGACCCGGCCGGCCTGCTCGTCGCCGATGCGCAGCGATAGCAGCCGGCCGTGCTCGACCGGTGCGAGGAGCGCGTCAGCCGCCCCGGAAAGGACGGTGCCCGCGATCGGTTCATCTGGGGTCAGCGCCGCAAGCGTGGTGCCCTGTTGACCGCTGATCCCGCGCAGCCCGACCACCCGGACCAGCGTCACCGGCCGGCCCGAGTCTCGCCATACGCGGATCCGCCCCAGCACCTCGTCGCCGGCGTCCATCGATGCACGATAACTCAGACCCGATCAGCCCGTGTCAACGTACCGGAACGGTCACTCCGGACGCGCAGCAACGGCGGGCGGGCGCCCCGTCGCCGATCTCGGCGAAGCAGGCCGGCATCGGCGCGCCGCTGGCGGGATAGGCGCTTGCGCCGTTGTCGCTGTGGCCCGATGAAAAGACGCAACAGATCCGCCTTTCTCACCGATGACGGCCCGGCAGGGTCCCGGCGACGATCGGAGTGCAACGGATGGCGCAACGAAGGAGCACGGGTGAGCAAGGTGGCGAAGGAGCCGTTCGAGGCTGTCACCTGGGTTGAGGCCGACCAGGAGATCTCTCAGAGAAACCGGAGCGTCAGGGGCCGAACGACCCGCCGTCCCGCCGCTAGACGGCCGTGAGCTCAGCATATGGGCATGCTCGCAGCCGGCGGCGCGGCAACTCTGACGCAGCGGGGCAGCGTGGAGTCCCGCCTTCTGCGCCGTCCACCCAGGCGGGTGCGCCGGAGGTAGCCGGCGTCGCGGGTCCGGACGTCGCTGCGCTGACCCGTCGAACGCGACTACGACGCGCCGCGGCCGATCGTCGCATCCCACTCGCAGCAATCTTGGCGACGGTCGCCATCGTCGTCGGCGTGTACCTGCTCGGCAGATTGGCGTACGTCATTCGCGACGTGCTCCTGCTGATGGTGATCGCCGGGTTCCTCGCGCTGGTTCTCAACCCGTTCGTCTTGCTTCTTCAGCGCCGCCTGCGCCGAAGAGGATTCGCGGTGGCGGTCGTCGTAGCCATTGCGGCGATTGCCTTCCTCGGACTTGTAGCAGCGTTCGGATACCCGTTGTCCAACGGACTGGCGCAGTTGGCTCACCGGCTTCCGTCGTACGTCGCCGACGCCGAGCAGGGGCGCGGCACGATCGGGCGAATCGTTGACCACTTCCACCTGCAGAAGTGGGTCGACGAGAACGCGCCGAAGCTGCACCAGCTCGGCGGGAGTCTCGCCAAGCCGGCCCTCGCCGTCGGCGAGGGTGCCGTCGTGCTGATCGGCAAGATGTTGGCGGTCGTCACGCTGGTGGTTCTCTTTCTCCTCGAAGGGTCGCGCATCCGCGCCGGGCTGCTCGCGGCTCTGTCTCCGCGCTCAGCTGCATGGTGCGAGCGCGTTGGCACCGAGATGAGGCGGGCGGTCGTCGGATACGTCTTCGGCGATCTGCTCACGTCGTTGATCGCCGGAGTCGTAGTCGGCATCACCATGTGGGCGCTGGGCGTGCCTTTCCCCATCCTGTGGGCAGTGTGGGTAGCTCTCGTCGATTTCCTGCCGCAGATTGGCGGAGCGCTTGCCGGCATTCCCACGGTCCTGTTCGCCGCGATGCAGTCACTCACCGACGGGGTCATCCTCGCGGTGGTGTTCATCGCCTATCAACAGCTGGAGAACCACGTCCTGAACCCGGTGATCATGAGTCGGACCGTGCGGGCCAGTCCGCTGCTCATCTTCGTTTCAGTACTAGTGGGTGGATCGCTCGGCGCCGCGATCGGTGGCACATTCGGAGCGTTCTTCGCTGCGCTGCTCGCGGTGCCGACCGCGGCATGCCTGCAGATCCTTATCCGCGAGCTGTGGCAGCTCAGCGCGACCAAACCCGGCGCGAGCATCGATGATGGCGCTCACCCTGCCGTCGCCGACCGGCTCTCCGACGAACAGTGACGACGCGCGAAGACGGCTACGGCCACACTGTTCAGGCGCGTTGTTAACTC
>JBKPQM010000219.1:0-25207 GCA_046734095.1 Actinomycetota bacterium
CCTCGGCGGTCAGCGTCCGAGCGATCGTGTCAAGCTGCTGCTCGATCTCAGCGTGATCCGTCAGGTCGCGGGGAAATGTGACGACATGGCTGCGTGAGCGGGCCACTCGCGGCGCGGTGCTGACCTTTGTGCTCCCGGTGCCTAGGGCGAGATGGCGCAGCCATGGACCGATCGTCGGACCGAACCATTCACCGAGCTCCCCCGGGTCGGCGCTTGCCAGCTGACGAACCGTCGAGATTTCGTGGCTGAGCAGCTTGGCCGCGGTGCGACGGCCAATGCCCCACAGCGCCTCGGTGTTTCGCTCGCCCATCACAGGCATCCAGTTCGATCTGTCCAGTCGGTAGATGCCGGCCGGCTTGGCGAATCCCGTGGCGATCTTGGCTCGCTGTTTGCTGTCGCCGATGCCCACCGAGCAGCGCAGACCGGCCGTTTCGCCCACCGCGATCTGGATATCGCGGGCCAACCTGCCCGGGTCATCCACCAGCGCGCCGACGAACGCCTCGTCCCATCCCCACACCTCGACGTCGACCGGGAAGCTGCGCAGGCTCGCCATCACCTCGGCGGAGGCGTCCTCGTACGCGTCGGCGTCCAGCGGCAGGAATACCGCGTCCGGGCACCGGCGCAAAGCGACGCGAAGCGGCATTCCCGCGTGGACCCCGAATGTGCGGGCCTCGTAGGAGGCGCACGTCACTACCTTGCGGGCCTCGGTCGGGTCGCCGTTGCCGCCCACGATGATCGGCCGGCCGCCGAGCGACGGCCGACGACGCACCTCGACGGCGGCCTGGAACTGGTCCAGGTCGACGTGCAACACCCAGGCGGTCACGTTCGGTTACCCGACGAGGGTGGTCTTGGGTCGTACGACGCAGAACTCGTTGCCCTCCGGATCGGCGAGAACCGTCCACGACTCCTGTCCGGTCTGCCCGATGTCGACGTGTCGCGCGCCGAGCGCGATCAGGCGGGAGATCTCGGCCTCGCGCTCGTCGGCGGATGCCGTGAGGTCGAGGTGGACGCGGTTCTTGCCGATCTTGGGATCGGCGCTGGGCATAAAGCAGATGCCCACCGCAGCGTCGACGTCCGGACCGATCACGATTTCGCGAGGCCGCTTGGAGAGCACCCGCCAGCGCAGCGCCTGCGTCCAGAACCGGGCGAGCCCAGGTAGGTCGCGGGCGTCGATCACGATGTGGTGCACGGCTACCGGCATGGGTGCCAGTGTGCCCGCCCCGAGCTTGCACTCGCCCCACCCGAGTGCTAGAACCGAGTTGGCACTCGGCTAGCATGAGTGCCAACGCTGCCGGGCCGGTGAGACGCTCACGCGTCGTCCGTCGCGGGCACCGCGTGCCGGGGCGTACCAGTCCATCGACAACGTAAAGGACGACACCGCATGGCCAAGTTGATCGCGTTCGACGAGGAGGCCCGCCGCGGCCTCGAGCGCGGCATGAACGTCCTCGCCGATGCCGTGAAGGTGACGCTCGGGCCGAAGGGCCGCAACGTCGTGTTGGAGAAGAAGTGGGGCGCTCCCACGATTACCAACGACGGCGTGAGCATCGCCAAGGAGATCGAGCTCGAGGACCCGTACGAGAAGATCGGCGCCGAGCTGGTCAAGGAAGTAGCCAAGAAGACCGACGACGTTGCCGGTGACGGCACGACGACGGCCACCGTGCTGGCCCAGGCCCTGGTCAAGGAGGGTCTGCGCAACGTCGCCGCCGGAGCGAACCCGATGGCGCTCAAGCGTGGCATCGAGAAGGCCGTCGAGTCGGTGTCCGAGGTGCTGAGCAACCAGGCCAAGGACGTCGAGACCAAGGAGCAGATCGCCGCGACCGCGTCGATCTCGGCCGCGGACACCACCGTTGGCGACATCATCGCCGAGGCGATGGACAAGGTCGGCAAGGAAGGCGTCATCACCGTCGAGGAGAGCAACACCTTCGGCCTCGAGCTCGAGCTGACCGAGGGCATGCGCTTCGACAAGGGTCACCTGTCGCAGTACTTCGTGACCGACGCCGAGCGTCTCGAGACGGTGCTCGACGACCCGTACATCCTCATCAACGAAGGCAAGATCAGCGCCGTCAAGGACCTGCTGCCCCTGCTCGAGAAGGTGATGCAGACCGGCAAGCCGCTGGCCATCATCGCCGAGGACGTCGAGGGCGAGGCTCTCGCGACCCTGATCGTCAACAAGATCCGGGGCACCTTCAAGTCGGTTGCCGTCAAGGCGCCCGGCTTCGGTGACCGCCGCAAGGCGATGCTGGGCGACATCGCGATTCTGACCGGCGGCACGGTCATCAGCGAGACCGTCGGGCTCAAGCTCGAGAACGCCACGTTGGACCTGCTCGGCAAGGCCCGCAAGTTCACCACCACCAAGGACGAGACAACGATCGTCGAGGGTGCCGGTGACGCCGAGGCGATCCAGGGCCGGGTCAACCAGATCCGCCAGGAGATCGAGAACAGCGACTCCGACTATGACCGCGAGAAGCTGCAGGAGCGGCTGGCCAAGCTGGCCGGTGGCGTCGCGGTGATCAAGGTCGGTGCGGCCACCGAGGTCGAGTTGAAGGAGCGCAAGCACCGCATCGAGGACGCCGTTCGCAACGCGAAGGCGGCCGTCGAGGAGGGCGTGCTGCCCGGCGGTGGCGTGGCCCTGCTCAATGCAGCGGACATTGCCTTCGACAAGCTGGACGTGTCCGGCGACGAGGCCACTGGCGCGAACATCGTCAAGGTGGCGCTGGAGGCTCCGCTCAAGCAAATCGCCGTCAACGCTGGCCTTGAGGGCGGCGTGGTGGCCGAGAAGGTGCGGTCCCTGCCGGTTAACAACGGTCTGGACGCCTCGACCGGCGTGTACGTCGACATGTTCCAGGCGGGCATCATCGAGCCGGCGAAGGTGACTCGCTCGGCGTTGCAGAACGCCGCGTCGATCGCCGCGCTGTTCCTGACGACCGAGGCGGTCGTCGCGGACAAGCCGGAGAAGGAGAAGGCCGGTGCCGGGGCGGGCATGCCCGGTGGCGGCGACATGGACTTCTAAGTCCACGCTCGACAAGGGGCGGATCTCATTGGGATCCGCCCCTTCGTCATCTGTGCCCCTCTTGGGACGCCCCGGCATCTGTGCCCATTGGGACGCCCCGGGCATCTGTGCGCCACTTGGGGGAGCTGGGTGCGGCTTTCGGGCGCGGCGGCCTGGGTGCGGCTTTCGGGCGCGGCCGTCTGGGTGCGGGAGCGCGCGGTTTTCGGGCGCGGCGGCCTGGGTGCGGCTTTCGGGTGCGGCCGTCTGGGTGCGGCTTTTGGTTGCGGCCGTCTGGGTGCGGGAGCGCGCGCACGGGGTCCAGCCTCGTTATCCCTGCGACTTCGCCCTTGGGGTGCACGTTGGAGGGCGGTCGCAGCGTGCTGCTGAGGGGCGAAGTCGCGGACGCGGCTGCGCACCCCCTGCCGGAACCCGTCGTGTGCGACTTTGCCCTTGGGGTGCACGTTGGAGGGCGGTCGCAGCGTGCCGCTGAGGGGCGAAGTCGGTCGGGTGGCCGGTCCCAGCGTGCTGCTGAGGGACAAAGTCGGTCGGGTGGCCGGTCGCAGCGTGCTGCTGAGGGGCGAAGTCGCGGACGTGGCTGCGCACCCCCTGCCGGAACCCGTCGTGTGCGACTTTGCCCTTGCGGTGCACGTTGGAGGGCGGTCGCAGGGTGCTGCCAAGGGGCAAGGTCGGCCAGATGGGCGGTCGCAGGGTGCTGCCAAGGGGCAAGGTCGGCCAGATGGCCGGTCAAGCGGCGGGCCTCAGTGTGCTAGCCAGGGGCAAAGTCGCTCGGATGCCGGCGCGCTCAGCCGAGGCGCTCGTCGATGTAACACCAACGCCATGCCTCGCCCGGTTCGATGCTGCGCATGACCGGATGGTCTTCTTCCGCGAAATGCTTCGCTGCGTGATTGCCGACCGAGGACTCGCAGCAGCCGACGTGTCCGCAGGCGAGGCACAGCCGCAGGTGTACCCAGGTGGTGCCGTCGCGCACGCACTCCGGACAGAGGCCGGGCGTCTGGGGGACGGCCACCCGCGGAGCCGCCCGCAGGTGCTCGCACTCGCCCGCCTGTTGCGGTGGGGCGATTAGTTCGCCTTCGAGGCGAGCGTCGGTGTCCGCGGCCCGGTCGAGCATGGTCTCCTCGAGGTCCACGGAGGCCAGGGCGGCGCGCAGCACCTCGTCGTCGATCAAGCCTGTGTCGCGGATCTCCAGGATCCGCCCCCGCTCGGCCTGCAGCATCTCCGTGCGCAGCCGTCGATACGCCGCCGACGGTGGCTCGAGCTCGTCGACGGGTCGGCCCAGACGCTCCCAGGCGGTGTTGGTGCGCTTGCTCGACCGGCTGTGCAGCTGCTCGATCACTTCGGGCGGGTCATCCGGAGTGCGGATCTCGTCCAGGCGGGCCGAGCCGGCGCGTGCCGCATCCGTTATCAACCCGGCGTACTGGAGTGCATCCTCGGCAACGTTCGGCGCGCGCAGGCCGAGCCGACGGATGAGCCATGGCAGCGTCAATCCCTGCAGCAGTAGCGAGCCGGCCACTACGGCGAACGCCGCGAGTTGCAACTCGTCCCGGGCCGGCGTCTCCTCCGGCAGCAGTAGTGCGGCCGCCAGCGTGACGACACCGCGCATCCCGGCCCACGAGACGACGGCGCAGGAGCGCCAGCTCCACGCGTTCTCGCGCATCCGCCGTGTGCCCGCCCGGTAGATGGCGGCCACGCCGTATACCCAGACGAAGCGGGCCCCGATGGTGGCACCGAACGCGACGAAGCAGCACCCGAGCGCTGTCGCCGCGTCGGTGACGCCGTTGAGAATCGCCCGTAGCTGCAGGCCGATCAGCATGAAGACAGCGTTCTCGAGCAGGAACTGCACGGTGCGCCAGTTGATGCTCTCGGAGATGCGCGAGGTGGCCGTCTGCGTCACGGGTGACTTGTGGCCGAGGAGCAGCCCAGTGACCACCACGGCCAGCGGTCCCGAGCTGTGGATGAGCTGCGCGGGCAGGAATGCGATGTAGGGCGCCACGAACGACAGCGCCGTGTCGAGTACCGGGTCGCGGATGTGCTTGCGGATCAGCAGGAGCACGGTCGCCGCGGCCAGACCGATCGCCATACCGCCGCCGGCGGCGATCAACAAGTCCAGCGCGACGCTGCCGCCGAGAGCCTTCCCGGTGATGGCCGCGATCGCGGTGTTCAGGGCGACCAGCGCGGTGGCGTCGTTGACCAGGCTCTCGCCCTCCAAGATCGACACGATGCGTCGCGGCATGCCGACCCGTCGGGCCGTGGTAGTCGCGGCCACCGCGTCGGTCGGCGCCACCACCGCGCCCAGGGCGAAGGCCGCTGCCAGAGACACCGCGGGCACCGCCCACCACACAGCCACGCCCACCACGAGGGTCGTGAACGCTACGAGGCCCACCGACAGGAGCACGATCGCCTGGCGGTTGGCCCGAAAATCCACCAGCGATGTCCGAATCGCGGCCGCATAGAGGAGCGGGGGCAGCAGTCCGACGAGGATGACGTCCGGGTTGATCTCGATGATCGGCACGCCGGGGAGGTATGAGGCGATGACACCAGCCGCGACGAGTAGTACCGGTGCCGGCCATCCGTATCGCCGCGACGCGCCGGCGACGACGACCACGGTGATGGCCAGGCCGAGAATCTCCAGCGTTGCGTCCACTCGCACATTCTGCGGTGTGAGCGCCGAAAGGACAGGCCGCCAGTACGACTTTGCGACGGACTGGCGGCCTGAACCGGGGTCAGGCGGCCTTGCTCGGGCGGCCCTCGTCGGTCCACATCTGCCGGGAGCGCACAGCGGTGTCGGTGTTATCGGTAAACATGCCGTCGACGCCGACCTCGAAGAACAGCAGATACTCGGCGATGGCGTTGCCGTAGTCAGCCGGGTTGCTGCCGCGTTGGAAGTCGGCCGGCAGGAAGCTGTTCTCGTTGCGGAACGTGTACGGCGTGATGAGCAGTCCGGCGCGGTGTGCGTCGGCCACGAGAGAGGTCGGCGCGGTCAGGTGGTTCGTCGCGTCTCGGGGGATGATCTGGTTCTTGTCGGGGCCGAGATAGGTCGCGTATTGCGCCACCCCGCGCAGCCCGAGCGGCGTCACCAGGTCGGCGTACGTGCGCGGGTCACCGCTCGCCACGAAGTCGGCCGGCGCGCCGGTCGCCGAGGTCAGCTGCATCAGCGGCACCTTCGTGTGCTCGTGCAGCCATTGCAGGTTGCCCACCTCGAACGACTGGATGATCACCCCGGAACGCTGGTTGTCGAGGCCGTTGCTACGCAGTACGTCCAGCAGTCGCTGCTCCATGGGCAGGCCGACCGAGCGGAAGAATGTCGAATGCTTGATCTCCGGCACCAGGTTGACCTGCCGGTGGTATTTCCGCGACAGCTCCCGGGCCTGGTCGATGTCGTCCTGGAGAGTGGGGACCTGATACAGCCCGTCGTAGAGCGTGTTGTGCTGGCGAATGGCGGGCAGCCGCTCGATCGCGTGCAGCGTCTTGAGCTCGGCGAGGGTGAAATCGGTGGTGAACCAGCCCGTCGTGACGACGCCGTCGATCACCTTGGTCGTCTTGCGGCCGGCGAACTCGGGATGGCTGGCCACATCGGTAGTCTGGCCGACCTCGGGTTCGTGCCGGTCGACGAGCACGCCGTCCTTCGTCGCGACGAGGTCGGGTTCGATGTAGTCGGCTCCCATCGCGACGGCGAGGTCGTAGCCACCCGCCGTGTGCTCGGGTCGGTAGCCGGCGGCGCCCCGGTGGCCGAGCACCAGCGGTGCGGACGCGTGGTGGGCGCTCGACGAGCCGGGCGCCGCGGCGGCGGTCGAGACGGCGGTGGTCGCTAGTGCGGCGACGGCGAGCGTCGCGATAGATCGGAGGGCAGGCCGGTGCAGCATGAACGCTCCTCGGCTGTGAGGGAGATGTGAATCGCCCCATCTCAAGGGCCCCGAGTGAACTGCGCGTTGCCACAGCCGAAACCTCGGACGACTACTCGCACGACACTCGGGCCCGGCCCACCTCGGGCATGACGTCGTTGAGCCAACGTCAGGTGCCGCCGTACGCGTCGGGCGCCACGAGGATCAGCTCGTCGACGGCGTTAGTGACGGTGGCCCGGGCGTCGGCCGGCATCGCGTCGTCGGTGATGACGACGTCGACGGCCGCTACTACTCCGAAGTCTGCCAAGCCCTCCAGATCGCGGCGGATCGTCATGTCCGATACGTCGAGCAGCTCGGTGAGTTCGCTGACTCGGACCGCGCCGGCGCGGCGAAGCTCCTCAAGGATCAGTGTTTGACGCTGGCGTGCGAGCATTCGTGGACCCTCCGGAATGTCCGACACGGAGGTCTTAGACTCTCACGTCCGGCAGAGTCTGACAGTTCAACAATATCGTGCAAAAGGCGCGGCTGCTATGGCGCGTGTCGAGCGGCGACGCGGCCGGGCCGGGTGCCGCTGCGACGATGGGCGTGCGGCTCGGCGGTGGCTCCGCCACCGGCGAGGAGGTTCGCGACGGGCAAGGTCGCGGCGCCGAGCGCCACGGCGTCCGTACCCAGCGCCGCCGCGACGATCTCAACATGGCTGTACGGCAGCCGGAGCGCGTGCCGGCCGGCCGCCTTGCGGATGCGCGGGAGCAGCCGATCGGCCAGGGCCTGCCCGAGCCAGCCGCCGACGACGACCCGCTCAGGATTGAACAAGTTGACCAGGTCACCGATGCCGGCGCCAAGACAGTCGACCGTCTCTTTGATCACCTGCTCGGCTGCCTCGTCGTCTCGGCTGGCAGTCAGAATCTCGCCGATGCGCCGCCCGAGCTCGATCGAGCGCACCCGTCGGCGGCGACCTCTCAGCTGATCATAACGCGCGACGATTCCACCAGCGCCGATGTAGGCCTCGAGACAGCCGCGCGCCCCGCATCGGCACGCCCGACCGTCAACGCTGATGGTCGTGTGCCCCCACTCGCCGGCGCTGCTCGTCGCCCCACGGTAGAGCTGGCGATCGCTGATGATGCACGCGCCAGCGCCGATGCCGAGCAGCACGATCACGGCGTCGTCGGTGTCTCGGGCAGCGCCGAACCACTTCTCAGCCTGGCCGAGCGTCTTCGCGCCGTTGTCGATCAGGATGGGCAAATCGGTGCCGCGGCGCAGCATGCGTTCGAACGGCACGGCCCGCCAACCGATGGTTTGCCCATGTACGACCGCATCGTTGCCATGTTCGACCAGGCCCGGCACCGCGACGCCGATGCCTAGGATTCGATCAGCGTCGACTCCGGCCTCGGCGGTCACGGCCCGGATGCCGTCGAGCATGTGGCCGACGGCCTCGGCCGGCGCGGGATGCTCGTCACTGGCCGTCGACACATGCCGGGCCCGGACCTGCATGCCGAGATCGAATAGCTCGACCAGAAACGCCGTCTCACCCATGTCGACGCCGATCACGAAGCCGTACTCGGGATTGACCTCCAACAGTCCGCGCGGCCGCCCACCGTTTGAGTCCTCGAGCCCCACCTCCTGGACGACGCCCTGCTTGAGCAGCGCGCCAACCAGGTTGCTCACGCTGGCCAGGCTCAGCCCGGCGTGGTCCGCGATCTCCTGGCGGGTCAGCGGGCCGTTCAGGTAGACGTCCCACAACGCTCGTGACTGATTCCCGCTCCGCAGGTCGCGAACGGTCTTGGTCGTATTGGGCGTCCCCGGCATGGCAGGTGCTACTCCCCCCTCGACTCGCGTCGAGCATACTTCAGGTCGTGAAAGAAGTCGGTTGAAGAGCCTGATAACGGAAAGGTCACGAAGTAGCTCACAGCGTTGACCCGGCTCTTGTCTCGCACGACATTATTCACGACTTATAGGAACACCTAAACAATCTACCTGACAGCTCCGGCCGGCGTCGCCGATCGGCTGCGCGATGCCCCCATCGGGAAGGAACGCACGTGCGACTTACTCGGGCCTGCACCGCAGGCATCGTCGCGGCTGTGTTGGTCGCGGCGCTTGCCGCCTGCAGCAGCAGTAGCAGCAAAGGTGGCGGCAAGGAGGACCACCCGACCCTGACGTATTGGGCGAGCAACCAGGGCACCAGCCTAGAAAATGACAAGCAGATCCTCCAGCCTCGACTCGACGCCTTCGAGAGGCAGACCGGCATCAAGGTCAACGTCGAAGTGGTCCCGTGGTCGGACCTGCTCAATCGAATTCTCAGCGCCACGACGTCGGGCAAGGGCCCGGACGTGCTGAACATCGGCAACACCTGGTCGGCCTCGCTACAGGCCACTGGCGCATTCACCCAGTTCGACGACGCGACTATGACGAAGATCGATGGCAAGGACCGCTTCTTGTCAGGCAGCCTCTCCGCGACCGGCGCGCCCGGCCAGCCCCCGACCGCAGTACCCTTGTACAGCCTGGCTTACGGTCTCTACTACAACAAGAAGCAGTTCGCCGAAGCTGGCATCACGAGCCCGCCGGCCACTTGGGACGAGATGGTCGCCGACGCCAAGAAGCTAACCAAGAACGGCCACTGGGGGCTCTCCATCGAAGGCGGCAGCGTCAGCGAGAACATCCACGCGGCGTTCACGCTGAGCCAGCAGCAGGGCGGTGCGTTCTTCGACTCGTCCGGTAAAGCGACGTTCAACACCCCCCAGAATGTCGCGGCGATCAAGCAGTACATCGACTTCATCCAGAAAGACAAGATCACCAATCCGAGCGACGCGGAGTACTCGAAGGGTACGGAGGCGCTGAGTGATTACGCGACAGGCAAGACGTCGATGGTGATCTGGCAGGCGGCCGCGGGCTCGTTGAAGCAGCTTGGGATGAATGCTGCGGACATCGGCGTCGCGCCGGTCCCGCTGCCTGACGCAATGCCGTCCGGCGGCAAGAAGGTCACCAGCATTGTCGCCGGCATCAACCTCGCGGTCTTCAAGGGCTCCAAGCACCAGGACGCCGACCTCCAGTTCGTGAAGTTCATGACCAGCACACCGGTGCAGCAGGAGTTGAACAAGACGTACGGTTCCCTGCCGACAGTGAGTGACGCCTATAGCGACCCGGCGTTCCAGAACGAGGCGGTCAGCACCTTCAAGAGCATCCTCAGCACGACCGCGGCTCCCATGCCGGCAGTGGCGCAGGAGAGCCAGTTCGAAACCCTGGTCGGCACCGCGATGAACAACCTGTTCGCGGACGCAGCTACCGGCAAGACCGTGGACGACTCGGCTATTGCCAGTGCACTGACCGCCGCGCAGCAGCAGCTGACCGGCTGAGGCCGGACAACCGGATGTGATGGGCGAGCCACCTCCTGGGCTCGCCCATCGCCTGAGGAGGCGTCTTGGTTGACACGATCCAGCGATCGGCGCAGGTTGGGGCACCGGGTATCCCGGAGCCCCGCCGGCGTCGGCGCCGGAGACGCGAACTGCTGCCATATCTGCTGCTCCTCCCGGCGGTCATCTTCGAACTGCTGATCCACATCGTCCCAATGGCTGTGGGCGTTTTCATCAGCCTGCTGCAACTGACCCAGTTCTATATCCGCGACTGGCGGCACGCCCCGTTCGCCGGCTTAGGGAATTACCGGGTGGCGTTGAACTTCGACCAGCCGACCGGGCAGGCGCTGCTGCACTCGTTCTCCGTCACGGTGGCCTACACGGTCCTTGTGCTCGCGATCTCGTGGCTGTTCGGCCTAGCGGGTGCCGTGTTCACCCAGCACACGTTCCGCGGTCGCGGTCTGGTGCGGACCGCGTTCTTGATTCCGTATGCGCTGCCCATGTTCGCCGCCGTCATCACCTGGAACTTCATGCTGCAGCGCGATACCGGTGCAGTGAACCACATTCTGGTGGACCAGTTGCATATCACGAGCAGCCGGCCGTTCTGGTTGATCGGGTCGAATAGTTTCGTGTCGCTCGTGTTGGTAGCCGTCTGGCGCAACTGGCCGTTCGCGTTTCTAGTTATTACAGCCGGGCTGCAGAGTATTCGTTCGGATCTCTACGAAGCGGCCGCACTTGATGGCGCGGGTGTCCTCGCGCAGATTCGCTACGTCACGCTGCCGATGCTCCGTCCGGTCAACCGCGTGCTGATCCTCGTGCTGTTCCTCTGGAACTTCAACGACTTCACGACGCCGTACACGCTGTTCGGCAGGTCTGCGCCCAAACCGGCGGACCTGATCTCGATCCACATCTACCAGAGCTCATTCGTAACGTGGAATTTCGGTACCGGCTCGGCAATGTCCGTGCTGCTGTTGGGATTCCTGCTGGTCGTAACCGCTGTCTACCTGTCCGCCTTCCGGGGAAGGAGTGAGGACTATGCGTGAACCCACGTGGTTTAGATGGACCCGGCGGATCGGGCTCACTCTGCTCTTGTTGTTCACGCTGCTTCCCGTCTACGTCATGCTCACAACGTCGCTCAAGCCGCTGCGTGACGTGCAGAGCAGCTTCCGGTGGTGGCCGAGCCAATTGACGGTGCGACCGTTCTTCGACATGTGGAGCACGATCCCGCTCGCGCGTTACTTCGTGAACAGTCTGGTCGTATCGTGCGTCGCCTCGGTGGCCTCGGTAATCCTGGCACTATTCGCCGCGTACGCAGTGAGCCGGTACCGGTTCCGCGGCCGACAACCGTTCTCGTTGATCGTACTGTCGACGCAGATGTTTCCCGGTATTCTGTTCCTGCTGCCGCTATATGTGATCTTCGTCGATATCGGTAACTCGACCGGCATTCAGCTTTACGGCAGCCGTACCGGGCTGATCATCACCTATCTGACGTTCACGCTGCCCTTCGCGATCTGGATGCTGGTCGGCTACCTCGACTCGATTCCGCGCGAGTTGGACGAGGCAGCGAAGGTCGACGGCACGGGCCCGATTGGCGCGTTCATTCGCGTGGTGGTGCCTGCGGCCACGCCCGGAATCGTCGCGGTTCTGATATACGCGTTCATGACGGCGTGGGGTGAAGTGCTCTTCGCCTCGGTGCTGGCGGATGACGCGACGCGGACACTTGCGGTCGGCTTACAGGGTTACGCGACACAGAACAACGTGTACTGGAACCAGATCATGGCCGCGTCGCTGACGGTCAGCGTGCCGATCGTCCTCGGATTCTTGCTTCTGCAGCGCTATCTCGTCGCCGGCATGACGGCAGGCTCGATCAAATAACTCGGAGAGAATACGAATGAGCGATCCTTTCGCGCTGCCCGCCGACTTCGTTTGGGGGGTGTCGACCTCGGCCTTCCAGGTCGAGGGTGCCGTCACCGACGACGGGCGGCTGCCCTCCATCTGGGATGACTTCACTCGGGTCCCGGGCGCCATCGACGGCGGTGACACAGGAGACGTCGCCAGCGACTCGTACCACCGCTGGTCGCAGGATCTCGAGTTGCTGGGGCACTTGGGCGTTGACGCGTACCGGTTCTCGGTCGCGTGGCCACGTGTTCAGCCGACGGGCGCCGGGGCGGTGAATCCACCCGGGCTGGACCACTACGACCACGTGGTGGACGACCTGCTCGCAGCCGGCATTCGCCCGTTCGTGACGCTGTACCACTGGGATCTGCCGTCCGCGCTGCAGCGCGCGGGGGGCTGGATGTCTCGCCAAACGGCGGAGCGGTTCGCCGACTACGTCGCCGTGGTGGCCGGGCGTCTGGGCGATCGGGTCACCGACTGGGTCACGATCAACGAGCCGCTGTGCGTGGCTTGGCTGGGCCATCTCGAGGGACGAATGGCCCCCGGCGTCCGGGATTGGCGCACCGCTGTGCACGCGTCCTACCACCTGCTGCTCGCTCATGGACTCGGTACCCAGGCCTTGCGAGCGGTGGTCACGCATCCGGCCTCCACCGGGCTGGTGGCCAACCTCAGCCAGTGTGAGCCGGCGAGCGACAGTGGGGAGGATGCGGCCGCGGCGTGGCGGGCCGACGGGCACACCAACCGATGGTGGCTGGATCCCTTGTATGGCAGGGGGTTCCCGGCTGACATGCGCGAGCTGTATGCCATCGACCTACCCGAGAAGCCCGGCGACTTCGAGACGATCGCGACGCCCACCGACTTCCTCGGGCTGAACTACTACTTCCGAATGAAGATCGCGGCTGACCCAGCCGTGGCGACACTTGGCTATCAACAGGTGCCGGTGCCGGGGGCCGTGACGACGGCACTCGGCTGGGAGGTCTATGCGCCGGGACTGGAGGACCTGCTTCTGCGCGTGACGAAGGATTACGACGTTCCGGCGGTCTTTGTCACCGAAAGTGGATCGGCCTGGGCCGATCGCCCGGACGAGAACGGCTACGTGAACGACCCGGAGCGCACTGCGTACCTCATGGATCACGTCGCTGCCGTGACGCGCGCGCACGCGCAGGGGGCCCCCGTGAAGGGCTACTTCGCCTGGTCGCTGCTGGACAACTTCGAGTGGGACTACGGCTACTGGCCCAGGTTCGGGCTTGCCTACGTCGACTACGCCACTCAGCGGCGCACCCTTAAGGCCAGCGGCCACGCCTATGCCAAGCTCATCGCCGGGGCGCGACGGTACGGCCAGGTCTGACACTTCCCGCGATGTGGTCCACAAGGCCTCGCGTCATCCACAAGCGGGCTGAATAGCCCGGAGCTCTCGTGCACAGCACGTACTGTCGCGTCGGGCCGGAAATTACAGCCGGACGTAGACGAGGAGGTGGCGTGCATGGACCGAAGTCTGTGGCCGCGAACGCGGGCCACTTCGTTCCCGTAGAGGTGCGCGGCGGCGAGGCTCCTTCCGATTGACGTGCGCGGCGGCCAGCTTGCCCATTAGAGGGGGCGGAGCAGATCGTCGGCGTCGGTGATCGTGTAGGCGTAGCCCTGCTCGGCGAGGAAGCGCTGGCGGTGCGCGGCGTATTCGGCATCGAGCGTGTCTCGCGCGACGACTGCGTAGAAGTGCGCCTGCCGGCCGTCGTGCTTGGGGCGCAGCACCCGTCCTAGGCGTTGCGCCTCCTCCTGCCGCGAACCGAACGTGCCGGAGATCTGCACCGCAACGGCCGCCTCGGGCAGGTCGATCGAGAAGTTGGCCACCTTGCTCACGACGAGCACACGTTGCTCGCCCCGACGGAACTCGTCGTACAGGCGTTCGCGCTCCCGGTTGGTGGTCGAACCTTGGATCACCGGCGCCTGGAGCTCGGCGGCGACGTCGTCGAGCTGATCCAGGTAGGCCCCGATCACGAGCACCTGATCGTCGGGATGCCGTTCGACAATCGTGCGGATCACGGGAAGCTTGGTGCGCGCGGTTGCCGCGATGCGGTAGCGATCCTCGGGCTCGGCCGTGGCGTAAGTCATGCGCTCGGCATCGGTGAGCGTCACCCGCACCTCGGTGCAGTCCGCGGGCGCGATCCAGCCCTGGTTCTCGATGTCCTTCCACGGGGCGTCGTAGCGCTTCGGACCGATCAGCGAGAACACGTCGCCCTCACGGCCGTCCTCCCGGATCAGCGTGGCGGTCAGGCCGAGGCGACGGCGCGACTGCAGGTCCGCGGTGAGCCGGAAGATCGGTGCGGGCAGGAGGTGAACCTCGTCGTAGACGATCAGACCCCAATCCCGGGAGTCGAACACCTCCAGATGGCGGTACTCGCCCTTCCGTCGAGTACTCATGATCTGGTACGTCGCGATCGTGACGGGGCGGATCTCCTTGCGCTCGCCGCTGTACTCGCCGATCTCGTCCTCGGTGAGCGACGTGCGGGCCATGAGCTCGCGCTTCCACTGCCGGCCGGCGACGGTGTTGGTGACGAGGATGAGCGTGGTGGCCTGCGCCTCAGCCATCGCCGCGGCGCCCACCAGGGTCTTGCCGGCGCCGCAGGGCAGCACGACCACTCCCGAGCCGCCGTGCCAGAACGACTCGACGGCTTCGCGCTGGTAAGCGCGAAGGTGCCAGCCGGTCTCGCGGAGCGCGATCGGGTGCGCCTCGCCGTCGACGTAGCCGGCGAGATCCTCGGCCGGCCAGCCGACCTTGAGCAAGGCCTGCTTGAGCCGGCCGCGCTCGGAGGGATGCACGACGACGGTGTCGTCATCGATACGGGCACCGAGCATCGGCGCGATCTTCTTGTGCCGGAGGATCTCCTCGAGGACGGCTCGATCGAGGCTGATCAGCACCAGCCCGTGTGCAGGGTGCTTGGTCAGCTGCAGCCGCCCGTAGCGGTCCATGGTGTCGGCGACGTCGACCAGCAGCGCGTGGGGCACGGCGTAGCGGCTGTAGCGCACCAACGCGTCCACTACCTGCTCGGCGTCGTGTCCCGCGGCTCGGGCGTTCCACAGGCCGAGCGGGGTGAGCCGGTACGTGTGGACGTGTTCCGGCGAGCGCTCGAGTTCGGCGAACGGCGCAATGGCGGCGCGCGCGTCGGCCGCCAGCGGGTGGTCGACTTCGAGCAAAAGGGTCTTATCAGATTGGACGATCAGGGGTCCGTCGGTCACCGTCGCTCCTCGGGGTCGGGATCCATTCTCCCAACCGAGGCGACAACGCGCCTGTTCCGGGCGGCACCGGGGCCGGCGCAAGACCGAGGTGGGTGGTCGAAGGCCTGTCCAACGCCGAGACCGGCACCCGGTTGTACACCGCCGCGGCTGCTGTCAAGCGCCACGTGTCGCCTGCCGCCCGGTCGTCACGCACGATCGGTGATAGCTAGCCGAGCACGGCGGCTGGCCCGCGGGCCACGCCGGTGACCTCACGTAAACATTCCTCACCCGCGCAGCACGGTGAGCAACCGGGCAACCTCGTCCGCGACGGCGGCCCGGGCCGCGCCCAGGTACGTGCGCGGATCGACGGCGTCCGCCCGCCGCACCGCGGCGGTGAACACCTTGTTCAGCTGAGTGCCGATGTTGACCTTGACGATGCCGCACTCCACTGCTCGACGGAGGCCCTCGTCCGGCACCCCAGAGGAGCCGTGCAGCACCAGCGGCACCGGCAGCGCAGCGTGCAGGGCGGCGATCAGGTCGAAGTCGAGCGCAGCATCGCGGGTGAGCATCGCGTGGCTGCTGCCTACAGCGACGGCCAGCGCATCGACGCCGGTGCGCTCGACAAATGTGACCGCCTCGGCCGGATCGGTGCGCGCTCCGGGAGCATGCACGCCGTTCTTGCCGCCGACCTCGCCGAGTTCGGCCTCGACCCAGACTCCGGCGGAGTGGCATTCCGCGACCACGCTCGCAGTCGCGGCCACATTCGCCGAATCATCGAGCGCCGACGCGTCGAACATCACGGACCCGAAGCCGAGCGACACGGCCTCGCGTACCAAGTCCGACGACGTCGCGTGGTCGAGGTGGACCGCGACCGGCACCCCGGCGGCCTGCGCGATGTGCATCGTGGCCGTCGCGATCGGGGCGAGAGCGCCGTGATAGCGCACGGCATTCTGGCTGATCTGCAGGATAGCTGTACATCCGGCTGATTCCGCCCCGCTGGCGATCGCCTCGGCGTGCTCGAGCGTGATCACGTTGAACGCGCCGACTCCGTAACCGGCCTGCGCTGCGTCGGCGACGATCTCGCCGGCGGAGGTCAGGGGCATCAGATCTCCTCCACCGACACCGTGGTCCGGAACCGCTCATAGGTGGCTTGATCGAACTGCCCGGCCACCGGCGATGCGACAACGGCTGCCGAGAGCGCGACTGCATCGGCCAGGCGATGGGGCCAGGGTTCGTCGAGCGTCGCGGCCAGCGCCGCGACGACGGCGTCGCCGGCCCCGGTCGGATTGCCCTCGACGCGCTCGGGCGGGAGGGCCCGCCAGCCGCCGTCGCCAGTCACGGCCACCAGACCGTCGGCGCCGCATGACACGACCACCGCGGCTGCGCCCAGATCCAGCAGCGCCCCCGGCGACTCGCCGAGCTCGGCGAGTTCAGCTCGGTTCGGCTTTACAACGGCGGGCCGGGCCGCTAGTCCGGCGCGCAGGGCTGAGCCGGACGTGTCGAGCAACACGGGCGCGCGGCTCGCCCGGCCGAGACGGGCATAGGCGTCGGCGGGCACTCCGGGCGGCAACGACCCGGCAAGCACGACGGCGTCCGCATCGGCGGCGAGCGCCTGAAACCGCGTCACCAGCGACGTCCACTGCGCACTGCTGACGATCGAGCCGGGCTCGTTCAGCACGGTCGCGTCGGCGCCGTCCACAACCGTCACGGTGCGCCGTCCGGCCGTGGCGACGAACTCCTCCGGAATCCCGGCTGCCTGGAGTTCGCGGCGGACGCCGTCGTTGGCAAAGCCGGTGGCCACCACATCGTGGCCAAGGGCGTGCAGCACGCGGGCGACGTTCACGCCTTTGCCGCCGGCGCGCTCGTGCACCTCGCGGACACGGTTGGTGCCGTGGACCACCAAGGCGTCGACCACGTACGTCACGTCGAGCGCCGCGTTGAGCGTGACGGTGAGGATCACGGAGCCGGAAGCCGCGCGGCCGCCCGCCAGGCGAGCAGGGCCGCGCCCAGGGCGCCGGCCTGATCGCCGAGCTCGGCCAGGACGAGACGCGGGCGCCGTTGGAAGATCAACCGATTGTGCAGGGCCACGGTCAGCGGATCGAGAAGCAGGGCACCGGCTTCAGCCAAGCCGCCGCCGACGACGACCAACTCCGGGCTGAGCAGGGTGGTGTAGGCCTGCAACGCCCGCGCCAGCGCCTCGACAGCATCGTTCCAGACGACCTCCGCATCGAGATCGCCCGCGACGAGCAGGTCGCGCAGGTCGTGCGTCTCGACGGCGCGCCGCGTCCTCGCCGAGTAGCGGGCGGCGATGGCCGAGGCTGATGCGATGGCCTCGAGACATCCGCGCGCCCCGCAACCGCACGACGGGCCGTCCGGGTCGACGATCATGTGCCCGATCTCGCCGGCGTACCCGTGTCCGGAGTACGGCCGGCCGTCAAGGACGACCGCCCCGGCAATGCCCGTTCCGATAGGCAAGAAGAGGTAGTCACGTGCGCCGCGGGCCGCCCCGAGCTCGCCCTCGGCGAAGCCGCCGGCCCGTACGTCGTGTCCGAACGCCACCGGGACGTCAACTCGCTTCTCGATCAGCTCGACCAGCGGCATGTCGCGCCAGCCGAGGTTGGCCGAGAAGACGGCGACGCCACGATCCTCGTCGACAATGCCCGGCACAACCACGCCGACGCCGCGCACCGTATGCCCCTGCGCGGCCGCTTGAGTGTGCTGGTCGACTACCGTCGCGACGACCCGTTCCACCACGGCATCCGGTCCGTCAGTCCGTCCCGTCGGCATGCGTTGCGTCACCATCACCCGCCGGTCCGCGTCGACCAGCGCGGCCTTCATCGACGTGCCGCCGACGTCCAGCGCGATGACGCACTCCATGACCGCGACCCTAGAGCGTCCCGATCAAGCGCTCAGGCCGGGCCGAGGATTACTGAGCGGCTGAGGTTGCGAGGGTCGTCCGGGTCGAGGCCACGGGAGAGCCCCAGCGCAACAGCCACCCGCTGCGCACGGATTAGCTCGGCCATCGGGTCGAGCGATGAATCCACCCAGGTGGCGCCGGTGGCGACGACCTCATCCCGCAGCCGGTCCGGCGCCTGGCCCAGCATCCACACCAGGCTGCGCGCATCCGCGATGCTGATCGGCCCATGCCGGTACTCCAGGGCCGGGTAAGACTCCGACCAGGACAGGGAGGCCTCGCGCATCTTCAGCGCCGCTTCGTTGGCCAGCCCGACCGTCCAGCCACAGCCGAGGAAGGTGAATTGGCCACGCGAGAGAGCGCCGTCGGGCAGCTCGCCGCTGACCGCGATTCGGGCGTCAGCGACGGCGCCACTCAGGTCTTCGCCGAGGTGTGCTCGCAGCAGGGCGAGGGTTGTCGTCGCGAATCGCGTCTGCACCACGGAACGCTCGTCGGCGAACGGGAGCGTGATCGTGTGCGCTGCCACGTCGACCACCGGCGTGCTCGCGCTCGCCGTGATAGCTAGGGTGGGCATCCGCGCTCGGTTGAGCAGGTCGAGCACCTCGGTCGTCGTGCCGGAACGGGTGATGGCGGCGATCCGGTCATACGGTCGCCCGATCGGTGCTTCGGACGCGGCGAACGCGTCCGTTTCCCCGTGTCCGGCCGCCTCCCGCAGTGCGGCATAGCACTGCGCGATGAACCAGGACGTGCCGCAGCCGACGACCGCCACTCGCTCGCCGGGGCTCGGCAGCAACGGCGAGTTTGCCTGTTCGACCGCCGTCTCCCAGCACGTCGGCTGGCTCGCGATCTCGTCTTCGACGAAGGTCATCTGCTCGCTTTCGGGCGGCTAGAACAAGGCGGGCTGATGCGCCTTCGGCGTCAGGCGGGCGAAGCGGGGCGGCCCAGCCCAATCGGCGACGGGCTCGTCCGGCCACTGCGCGTTCCGTACCTCTTGGTCGCACAGCACCCGGACCGCACTGCTCGTCGTCCAGGTCAACTGCTGAGCCGCAAACGCCGCCCGCACCGCTTCGGTGGACAACGGCAGACAGCCGACGCCGCCGGCGAGATCGATGCCGAGCGCGACATCGCGGTGCATCGCCATTACCTGGCAGTTGAGCTCCCAGGCCTCACGTGCGCCGGGCGCGGCCAGCCGACGCGCACCGGCAGGCCCGATCGCCGCGGCCACCCGCCGGCCCCCGTCCGCCACGTCGTCGAACGCCGCCCGCGCCGAGCCCAGTTCATGCAGCAGGGTGGCCGCCGTCTTGGGACCGATGCCACGCACGCCTGGCAGGTTGTCGGACGCGTCGCCGCGCAGCGCCGCGTAGTCGCGATACTGGTCGGGACGGATGCCGATCATCGTCATGAGCCGCGCTGGGGTCAGCATCGGCGATGCCTCGACGCCCCCGTTGATGATGCGCAGCACGCTGGTGGCGTCATCGATCAGAGAGAACGCGTCCCGGTCCGACGTCATGATCACGGTGGTAGCGCCCTGCTCGGCGGCGTAGGTCGCCGCCGAGGCGAGGACGTCGTCGGCCTCGAGACCGGCCGGGACGACAACAGCGATTCCCAGCCCACGCAGGACGTCGGCGGCATGCCGCAACTGGTCGACCAGGGTGTCGAGCTTGTCGCCGCGCTGCGCTTTGTACTGCGGCCAGGTGTCGCGGCGCCGGCTGGTGTCCGCGTCGTCGAAGCCGACCACGATCGCCGTGGGAGCAACCCGTTCGACCGACGTGACCAACTGCGACAACAGACCGCGGACCGCCCACGTCTCGTGGCCGGTACGGGCCTGGGAGTGATACGCCCGGTGCACTAGCGAGTTGCCGTCGACCGCCAGCAACACCTGCGCCATGGCAGACATCTTGCCGCACCCGGGCCACATTCGCGGGATGGGCATACGCGGATGCGGGGGCGGCCTACACGGGCAGGTCCCGCGGTGGCACGGGACTGGACACGACGATCGACGTCACCGTGTTCCCGTGCACCAGGAAGCGGTCAAGAATCGCCTCGAGCGCCTCGATCGACGGCGCGTGCACCTTGATCAGGAAGCAGTCCTCGCCGGTGATGCGGTGGCATTCGCTGATCTCGGGTGAGCGCTTGGCCAGTGCGGCGATCTTCGGCAACTGACCGGGTGTGGGCCGGATCCGCGCAAAGGCCGCGACCGGAAGCCCGAGCGCCGCCGGATCGATCTCGACGCGGTAGCCGCTGATCACGCCGGCCTTCTCCAACCGCTGCACCCGCTCGGTGACGGACGGCGCCGACATCCCGACCAGCCGGGCCAGCGCCGACATCGTTATGCGGGGGTTGGCCTGTAGCTCGTGGAGCAAGCGACGGTTCACATCGTCCAGTAGTGGACTGGAGGTAACGCCGTTCTTCTTCCTTAGCTCTATAGCCATATCCGTGTCCATACCTTGAGGATTGCCTTCCGATCGGTAACACACCTTGCCACTATCGTGGGCATGGTCCAAGGGGTGGGCGCGCAGCGGGTGGTCGACCGAGCACCGCCGGCGTCGTTCTTCCTGGTCAGCGCGGTCTTCCATTACCTTGGGCCGTCGCTCGCGGTCCTGCTGTTCGTGCACGTGAACGTGCTCGGCGTGGCTTGGCTTCGCATCGTGAGTGCCGCGGCGGTCTTCGCCGTGTGGCGCCGTCCCTGGCGGATGTTGGGCAACCCGGTACTTGTCGGGCTCGGCGTCGTGCTGGCCGCGATGAACAGCCTGTTCTACCTCGCCATCGCTCGGTTGCCGCTATCGACGGTCGGCGCCATCGAGTTCCTCGGCACGATCGTGCTTGCGGCGGCGGGCACGCGAACTGCGCGCAATGGTGCCGCCCTGGTGCTTGCCATCACCGGCGTGTTCGTGCTCACCGATGTGCGCCTCGCCGGCGAGCCGCTCGGCTTCACGTTCGCGTTCGCCAACTGCGCCGGGTTCATGCTGTACGTGATCCTCGGCCACCGGGTCTCCCGTAGCGGCGACAACCTTGACCGGCTCGGCGCGTCCATGATCATCGCGTCGATCGTGGCCACGCCGTTCGCCATCGGGCAAGCGGTACCCGCGTTCACGCATCCGGTGTGGCTGCTCTGGGGCATCGGCGTCGGCTTGTGCTCGTCGGTGATCCCGTACGTCACCGACCAGCTGGCCATGGCCCGGCTGCCCCGAGCGACGTTCGCGCTGATGCTGGCACTGTTGCCGGCGACGGCGACGGTGATCGGGCTGGTCGTGCTGTCGCAGGTGCCCACGCCTCGCGACCTCGCCGGCGTCGGGTTAGTGATCGCCGGAGTCGCCGTGCACCGGGTCTAGTACCCCGACGCCGGTGATGTGGTGCAACGCGAACGCCTCCAGGCGGCCGGTCTCCACGTCGTGCCCGCGCAGCGTGCCGCCGGCCATCGAGATCGGCTCGATGGTGCGCTGCGATGAGGTGCCCTGCGCGTCGACGTAGCCGAGCCAGATCCGCCGACCACCGCGGATCGCCTCGCGGAGCAGCCCGAGCGTCGCCGCCGAGGTCACGCCAGGGACGCGGGGGCCGACGCGGCGGGTGATCTCAGCCAGCTGATCACCGGCGCGCAGCCGTCGCACCAGCTCGTCCACGTGCGAGGTGGCGTCCGTCGCCGGTCGATTGCGTACCAGCCGCGACGTCGGCCGGGACGGCGCGCGTGCGGCGTCGACCCGGAGCGTCACGACAGCACCGTCCGCCGCCTCGGCGGCCGGGACATAGCCGGCCTCGCGCAGCACGTCGAGAATGCGGGCGACCGGCGCCGTCGAGATCGCGACGGTGGGAGCGATGCGGCGAAGGCCTAGTGGCTCGACCGCCCGGTCCGCGAGCACGCGCGACAGCAGCGCCTGGTCGTCGCTACGCAGGTAGGCCGCGGCCGGTCCGGCCCGAAGCAGCCCGTGTCGGCGGGCGACGTCCTCGACCAGGTAGGTGAGCGCCTGCGGCACCGGCGTGCGGGAGTGCTCGGCGAACAGCGCGGCGACGTCGGCCCCGCTGCGGCCGGAATCCAGGCCACGCCTAACGGATGCTTCGGTCACCCGATACACGCTGGCCCCGCCCGTCGATTCGAGGTCGGCCACCGCGCCGAGTTCGTCGGCCAGTTCTGAGCTCGGCGGCCCGGGCACGATGACCGTGAGGTCGGGCTGGACGAGGAAGTGGTCGACTGGCTCGGGCAGCGCTGCGTCCAGTGCCTCGGTGGCCGCCGAAGCCGACCCGCGTAGCACCGCCCGGCCGTAGGACGTCAGGCCTCCGGCGCCGGTCAGGCCCAGTACATCCGCCTCGGCGAGCGCCGCCTCGGCCAGCCTCCGCTGCCCCGAAGCGCGCCGAGGTGCGAGCCAGGCCAGTCGGGCCAGCACGTTCGCACGATCGGCCGGCGCGCGTCCGGCGGGCAATTCGGCCAGCACGCCGAGCACGGTCCGACGCAGCGCCGGGATCGTTCCCCGCTCGGCATCCGGCCCGAGGGTGGTGATCAGCCGATCGCGCTCGTCGCGTTGCCCGACGAGGCTGGGCTGGCGGGTCATGCCGAGCCAGGCGGTGGCAAGGGGAGTCCAGCGCGGGGCGGTCTCCCGTCGGCGCCACGTGTCGAAATCCGACGTGGGCAGGAAGACGGGCTCAATCCCGTGCGTCGACGCGATCAGCCCGGCCGCGGCGGCTACCTCGACGAGCAGTGCGGCCACCGATACGTCGACGTCTAGCGCGCGAGCGCTGCGGCGCAGGTCGCGCACGCCGAGCCCGCCGGCGCGCAGCACTGCGGGAGGCGATTCGCTCCACAATTCGCCGAGGGTTTCGACGTGGCGCACCGTGTCGAGCACGGCCGTCGTCCCGAGACGATCGACGTCGCTATCGGCCAGCGCTATCGGCGGCGCAGCGGCCGGCACCGACGCGAATGGAGCGCCGGCGCGTAACGCCAGCCCCACCTCACGGGGCAGCTCGACGGTCTGCGAGTCGATGGGTACCAGCAATCCGCGCGCGATCAGCCGGCGCGGCGGCGTCGCGCTGTCGCTCGGGGCGGACGGCAGCAGCGCATCGCGGACGACACCAACCGGCGGCCCCCCGCCCAGCCGGGCCAGAACGTCGCGTTCGGCCGGGTCGCGATCGTCGAGCAGCTGCCGCAGCCGGCCCGGATCGCGCAGCACGTCGGCCACCGATTCCCCCGAGCGCGGCTGCCCCGCCGGTGGCAGGCCGAGCGTGCGCAGGACGGGCGCGAGGGTGACGTCGGACACGGCCGCGAAGAGGTCAGCCGCCGGACGGCCGAGCCCGGCCGGATAGGGACCGACCGCGTCCACCACGTGACCGACGAGGTGCAAGCGGTCGTCCTCGCCCCATACCAGCCCGATCGCCCGGAGCTCGTCGACGGCGGCGCGCACGTCGATGCCGGGTAGCAGCTCGGCGGCCCCGGCGACACTGGCGGACCCGCCGGCCAGCACGAGCGCCTCGAGCGTAGCCAGCCGCACTGCGTCCAGGCCCTCGATGGCCCGTTGCACGGAGGTGCGCACCCCTACCCGGTTCGCGAGAGTTGCCAGATCGCCCGGTGCCGGCAGCGTCAGATCGGGACGCCGCCGCAGCAGCTCGGCGAGCTGTTCATCACTGCGCCGCCGCAGCCACTCGGTGAGCGACCGGGCCGGGGTGCCGTCGTGCGAATCAGTCAGCGCTCAGTCACCGACCAGATGGGGCCGTTCCGCGGGCGTGGGATGGCGGTAGTTGATCCGGTCGAGGGGGAGGGGGAACTCTATGTCGTCGCCGAACGGTGACATCCCACCGGCGTGATCGGCCGCGAATTCGGAGACGTGGAATTCCAGATCGGCCTCCACCGGAAACGGCTGGTAGAGCTCCGGCAGTCGCGGCGTGGCACCGGGCATCAGGCAGTCCCTTCCTGCTGGGTCGGCGGCAAAAGTCCAAAGAACCAGTCTGCCATGTGGCATATCCTCGCCCGCTTCTGAGGTGATCAAGAAGCCGAAATGGCTACGCGGGAGACCACTTCGCCTTCTTGATCGCTGCTAGGGACGCTGGGCGTGGGACCGGGCGGATCGTGCTCGACTCGGGCAGATCGGACAGCTCGGACGCCAACAAAGCCGCTAAGTCTTGTGCCGAGACGCCTTAGCCCAAGTAACCTGTAGGACCGGAGGCACCGCCGGTGCGGTGCCTTCCGTTGTGTTTGTGAGAGGAGCTCCGGTGCCTACCGGCAAGGTGAAGTGGTTCAACGCCGAGAAGGGCTTCGGCTTTCTGGCCGAGGACGATGGCGAGGACGTGTTCGTCCATCGTGATGCCCTGCCCAGCGGTGTCACGGAGCTGAAGCCGGGGCAGCGGGTTGAGTTCGGCGTCGTCCAGGGGCGTAAAGGCAACCAGGCTCTGTCGGTGCGGGTGCTGGACCCGATGCCGTCGGTTGTACGTGCGACGCGTAAGCCCGCCGAGGAATTGGCCCCGCTCGTCGAGGACCTGATCAAGATGCTCGACCAGACGTCGAACTCGCTGCGCCGCGGCCGCTACCCTGATCGCGGCGAATCACGCAAGATCGCCGCCCTGCTCCGCGCCTTCGCGGACAACCTCGACGCGTAATTTATCCACCGGATGTGTCTCTCGGCTGCGCCCCAAGGGGCGCATCCTCGAGCCACTCCGCGCTTGCGGCGCGGGCCGCGTAGCGGCCGGCGGGCTCTTCGCGCGAGCGCTCATCGCCTGGTGGTTGCGTTCTTGGAGGGGCGCGTCCTCGAGCCACTCCGCGCCTGCGGCGCGGGCCGCGTAGCGGGCCGGGCTCTTCGCGCGAGCGCTCATCGCGCCCGGGCGCCCTTTCCGGTGGTCGCCTTAAGCTGTTCGTACCAGCGCTCGTCGCCTCATCGCAGGTTGGGCGCTGATGGGGTCAGGCCGGCGGCGAACGCCCGGTCGAGAAGTACGCCGGCCGCGGCGTAGCCTTCATCGCCCAGGTACCGGGTAAACTCGTTCACGTAGAGATCGATGTGCTGGCGCTGCA
>JBKPQM010000220.1:0-4493 GCA_046734095.1 Actinomycetota bacterium
GTGGCCGTAGCCGCCACCGCCGTCGTCGCCCTAGTGGTGGCGCAGCTAGCTCGGCGCGACGTCAACCGCGACAGGCGGCCCCCAGCGACACCTCGATGACTGGGACTCGTATCGACAGAGCACGCGACAGCAGGTGACGGACGAACTCGATGCGGCGATCCGCGGTCGCGTCGGCGGCGTTTACGGCCGTCGACGCGGTCGCGGACTTTGATGACCGACGACACCGAGGGCGCTGCGACGATCGGCTCTTTTTGGAGCCGGAAACGTCCCAATGCGGGACACCATAGCTGCCCGGCGCACCTGGTACGAGGAACAAGTCATTTCGGGCGGGAGACAGTGCAGTCCGTGCGTATCGGCGCTCTCCTAATCAGCGGGTTCGGGGTTCGAGTCCCTGGCGGCGCACCAGCATCTACGTCAGTCATTCCGGGCCTCACGGAACGTGCCACGGACTAACGAAGTTGATCAAAGCCGGGTGGGGGGATGAAGTCTGAGTCTCGCTCGCCGGGCTCGTCCCCCAGGATCACGTCGAGTGCGGTCAAGCGCCGTCCGGTTGCACTCCGCCGGGCCGCCACCGATGTAACACTGCTTGTAGAGGGAGCCCAGGTACTGCTGCCGCGGCTAGAACCGCGGCCCGGCCCGGACTTCGTACATACGATCGTCGAGACGGTGATGGCATGACACAGCAGACCCCACAGCAGATCCCGCTGGAGACGTTCCCCGAGGAGATGGTGATCACCCGCGAGTTCATCGCGCGGCTGAACGAGGCAGCCGTCGCTGAAGGCGCCATATCGTCTGGCGCGACCATCGCCGCCCTGATCAACGCGCTGGGCAAGCTCGAGGTCCAGGTGATCGGCCTGTGGAGTGGGCTCAGCGAGAAGTGAGTACTGACGGTGAGGCAGTCGTCGTCACGCGGACACCAAGCCTAAGACCGTCGTTCTGGTGTAACCGCGCACAGCCCGGTCAGCAGTGCTGTCAGGATGCGGGTCAGTTGCGGCTCGACGTCGACGACCGCATGTGCCAACTCCGGCCGGGCTTCGTAGAGCGCGCGGAGCTGGGTACCGGGGGCAGCCATCTGCCACAGGGCGCCGGCCATGCCGGTGGCCGTGGAGATGACGTCCTTGGCCGCGCGTTCGGTGATCCCGAGGAGCTGTCGCAGCAGCGTCGTCATCGCGGCGACCTCGGCGAGCACGCTCGTCTTGAATTCGTACGCCGCGTCGAGGGACACGTTGCGTTCCAGGTTTAGCGGCGCCTGAGCGAGCAGGTCGCAGAACAGCGGTCGGGTCACGAGCGTCTCGGCGATGGCTGAGGCGGCCGACCCGGGTGTGGGGTGCACGAGATCGGCCAGGCGCCGTTGTACAGCCAGGGACCAATCACGCCAGCCCTCGGCGGTGAGCGCCAGAAAGATCTGCTCGCGTGTCTCGAAGTAGCGCAGCATCGCCGACTTGTGCAGGCCGACAGCGGCCGCGATGTCGGTCAGCGTGACCACACGCACGCTCTGGTCGGCGGCTAGGGACCGGGCGGCGTCGAGGATCGCGCGTTCGCGCTGCTGTTTGGCGGCGGCGGTGCGGGCGCGCTGGGGAACTGCCGTGCTCATGACCAACATCATAACGCAACCGTGTTGCGCTAATAACGCAACCGTGTTTTAGTAACTATCGTGACTACTCAAACCTGGTTCATCACCGGCTCGTCCCGCGGCTTCGGCCGCGCCCTCACCGTCGCGGCCCTGGAGGCCGGCGATCAGGTCGTTGCCACGGCTCGCAAACCCGAGCAGTTGGACGACCTCGTGCAGCCGTACGGCGACCGGGTTCTGCCGGTCGCGCTCGACGTCACCGACCGCGCCGCGGCGGTGAGTGCGATCGAAGCGGCGGTGGCTCGCTTCGGCCGTATCGACGTGATGGTCAACAACGCGGGGTACGCGAACGTCGCCGCCGTCGAGCACATGCCCGAAGACGACTTCCGCCGACAGTTCGATACGAACTTCTGGGGCGTCTACAACGTGTCGACCGCGGTGCTGCCGATTCTCAAGGCCCAGGGCGGCGGCACGATCGTGCAGTTCTCGTCCATCGGCGGCCGGGTCGGCGGTACGCCCGGCCTCGGGTCCTACCAGGCGGCCAAGTTCGCTGTCGACGGTTTGACACGCGTGCTCGCGGCCGAGACCGCGCCGCTCGGCATCCGGTACCTCGTCGTCGAACCGGGCGGCTTCGCGACTGACTGGGCCGGCTCGTCGATGCAGATCCAGGACGTCGCGCCCGAGTACGACCAGACCGTCGGCGCGATGGTGCGGCTGTTGGGCAACTCGACCGTCACAGCCGGCGACCCGAAGCGGGCCGGAGAGATCTTGGTCCGCGTGGTCAAGCAGCTGACCCTTCCCTCGCATCTCCTCCTCGGCGCGGGTGCCGTCCAGATGGCACAGAACTACTCGCAGCGCCAGATCGAGGAGGCGGCGACGTGGGAGGTGGTCAGCCGATCCGCCGACTCGGACCAGGCGTACCCGGTCGACCTTCCGGATTAGCGGTCATGACGAACTTCGGTGAAAAGCTAGTGATCGTGACCGGAGCGGGCAGCGGGATGGGGAAGGCGACGGCGCTGCTGCTCGCCGACCGAGGCGGACCGACCGTCGAGTACTCCACGGCGAGACACGCCGTTCGCGGACTCACGCGAGTCGCGGCCGATCCGCTGCAGGTCTAATGCCCTCCGTGCTGACGCGGACGGCCGATCAGGCGATCGCCCCGACGGCGGCGGTTTAGTCCTCCGCGGTCTCAGTGTGTGTGCCGGGCCTTGACCATTTCGGCGGCGCGCTCGCCGATGACCACGCACGGTTCGATTGTGTTGCCGGTGGTCACCCGGGGCATGATCGACCCGTCGACGATGCGGAGGTTTTCTATCCCATAGACTTTCAGCCCCGCGTCGACCACCGACATGGAGTCTTGACCCATCTTGGCGGTGGACGTTTCGTGCCAGTAGCTCAACGCGGCGTCGCGGACGAATTCCTCCAGCTCGGCACCCGTCAACTTCCCTGGCATAACTTCGCGCTTCGCATATGGACGAATGGCCGCGGAGTTGCCGATCTCGCGGCATAGTTCCACGCACGCCATTGCAGCAACCATGTCGTCGGGGTGGGAGAGCGTATTGGCCTCGATCCGGACCGGGTCGTTCGGATCGGGGCCGGTCAGGTGGATCTGTCCACGGCTCTTGGGTCGCACCACCCCGGCGGCCCAGGTGAAGCCAGACTCGGACAGCTCGAATCGAGCTGCGGTCTCCGGGCTGGAATACAGCGCCGTTTCACCTAGGCAGGCTTGCAGATCCGGGGACTGGACACCGGGACCGCTCTTGGCGAAGAACGTCGCCTCAATGCCGTTATTGCGTAGCGGCAGCGGTTCCTGATACTCCCAGACGCAGCCGAAACGCGGATGGTCCTGCAGGTTTCGTCCCACCCCAGGTAGGTGCTGCTCCAAGGCGATGCCGAACCGCGAGGTGTCTGGTCGACCAACGACCGCTACCGGCGCTGATTTCCTGCTCGTCGATCCGGTCAGGAATCGAGAAGCGCCCGGGTGTCACCGGGTCCTAGCCTTCCTTCAGATGGCCGGCATCGCGCCGCGCCTCAAGCGTCGGAAGGTGGCGTGAAAAATGCCCGCGAAGAGTTCCCAGATCGAGTCCCCTGGCTTCAGCGCCGAGGAACGTGCCGCGATGAAGGCGCGCGCCGCGGAGCTGCGCGGCGAGGGCAAGCAGGGCGCCAAGAAGGCCGACGGGCTACAGGCAGTCCTCGACAGCATCGCGGAGATGGCGCCAGAGGATCGTGCAGTCGCCGAGCGCGTCCACGTGACAGTGACCGCTACTGCCCCGCAGCTGTCAGCCAAGACCTGGTACGGGATGCCCGCGTACGCGAATGCGGACGGCAAGGTCGTCGTCTTCTTTCAGAACTCGGGCAAGTTCAACTACCGGTACTCCACCTTGGGCTTCCAGGACGCGGCCAACCTCGACGACGGCGACCTGTGGCCGGTGTCGTACGCGCTCCAGAAGTGGAGCCCCATGGTTGAGAAGAAGGTCGTCGAGCTGGTGAAGGCCGCAGTCTCCTGACCGTACCGCGGCCGCCGCGCGTGGCGGACGGTTGGCGGTGCGGACGCTCCGCAGCGGGCCGTTCGGCGCGACCGCAGACAAAAAGCGGCAGGCGCCGCGATTATTCAGGGAGACGAGGCTATTCCTGGCGCGTGCGCGTCGAAGTGTTCATCGCTGTCTCGCAGCATCCGTGGCGGCCACCGCCGCGAGTGCGTCGCGCACGATCGCGAGGTCAGCCGGATCGATGCGGTCGATGAACAGCTCCCGCACGAGCGCGACGTGTGCGGGCAGGACACGGGCGAGTAGTGCCCTCCCCTTTGGGGTCAGGCGTAGCAACACGGCCCGGTCGTCGTCCGTGCGCCCGCGACGGGCGACCAATCCGCGGCCTTCGAGTTGGCCGGCTTGGTAGGTCAACCCACTCTTGGTGACTACGAGTC
>JBKPQM010000221.1:0-8057 GCA_046734095.1 Actinomycetota bacterium
GGCATGTTCTCCGTCGCGCTGGCACTCGGCATCTTGGCGATGGCCCGCAGTGTCCCGGCGATCACGCTCGCCGCACTGCTCGTGGGCGTCGTCGGCGACGTCTACCGTCCGGCCGCGTCGGCGACCGTCGCCGACCTGCTCGACGGCGAGCAGCGGACACGCGCCTTCGCGTTGCAGTTCTGGGCCATCAACCTCGGCTTCTCGGTGGCCGCGGTATCTGCCGGCCTGCTCGTCCATCTCGGCTTTGCGACGCTGTTCATCCTGGATGCGGCGACCAGCCTGGTGTTCGGGCTCGTCGTCCTGCGCAAGGTCCCCGAGACGCGGCC
Organism: Actinomycetota bacterium; assembly: GCA_046734095.1. Classification (GTDB taxonomy): domain Bacteria; phylum Actinomycetota; class Actinomycetes; order Mycobacteriales; family Jatrophihabitantaceae; genus DASXRA01. The sequence goes on from JBKPQM010000221.1 coordinate 327, forward strand.
GGCGAGCGCGATCCGGCGAGAGCACGACGCGCCGGCTTGGCGGTTGATGCTGCGCGACAGGGTGCTGCTTGCATTGGTGGCGCTGTTCTTGTGTTACGCGACGCTGTACGGACAGGTCTACGTCACCTTGCCGTTGGCGGTGAAGGACGCCGGCCTGGGCACCGCGGCCTACGGGCTGATCATTGCCGTCAACGGCATCGTCATCGTGCTGGTGCAGCCGCTGACGCTCTCGTTCATCGCCCGGGCGCCTCGCGCCGTGCTGTTGCCCGCCGCGATGCTGCTCGTCGGCTCCGGCATCGCGCTCAGCGGCATCTGCGACAGCGTCTGGGCATTCGCGCTCACCGTGGTCGTGTGGACCCTGGGCGAGATCGGCGCCACGACCTCCCTGCAGGCGTTGCTCGCCTCCATCGCCCCCGAGGCGCTCCGCGGACGCTACATGGGCGCGACCGGCCTGGCCTGGGGCACATCGGCCATGCTCGCACCCTTCGTCGGGGCGCGGTTGTACGCGATCAGCCCGAGCCTGCTCTGGCTCTGCTGCCTCGGGCTGAGCGTCGTGGCCGCCGCCGGCCTGCTCGCGATGGCGCTGTGGCTCGACGAGCGCCAGGCGCGCCCCAGATCGGGTGAGATAGGTCACCATTGAGTGCGTGGCCGAAGCGATCGTGGTCGGTGCGGGGCCGAACGGCCTGACGGCGGCGGTCACTCTCGCCCGAGCGGGCGTCGAGGTGGTCGTGTACGAGGCCGCGCGGCACGTCGGCGGCGGCGCGCGCACCGAGGATTCGACCCTGCCCGGATTCCGGCACGACACCTGCTCGGCAGTGCACCCCCTGGGGGTCGGCTCCCCCGTGCTGCGAGCGCTGCCGCTGGAGCAGTACGGCCTGCAATGGGTGCACCCCGGTTTCGCGCTGGCACATCCCTTTCCGGACGGCTCGGCCGCCGTGCTCACGCACTCGGCCGGGGAGACGGCCGCATCCCTCGGCCCGGACACCCGGGCGTACCTCCGGCTGGTCGAACCGTTCATCGGCCGATGGGACGACCTGGCCAACGACCTGCTCCGCCCGCCACTGTCGGCCTGGCCGCAACACCCAGCGCTCCTGGCCCGGTTCGCCGCCCGCGCGGCCCTGCCCATATCGGTGCTCGCCCGCCGGTTCCGCGGCGACCACGCCCCGGCGCTGCTGGCCGGGATGGCCGGGCACACGATCACGCCGCTGACATCGCCCGGCACGGCCGGCGTCGCGCTGATGTTCGCCCTGGCGGCGCACGAGGTCGGCTGGCCGTTCCCCCGGGGCGGGTCGCAGGCGTTGTCGGATGCACTGGCCGGGCTGCTGGCATCGCTCGGCGGACGCATCGAGACCGGCCGTCGGGTGACCAGCCTCGACGAGTTGCCATCGGCCCGGGCGTACCTCCTCGACACCGACCCGGCGCAACTGGCCGAAATCGCCGGCGCCCGGCTGCCCGCGCACTTCGCCGACCGGCTCCGCCGACGCCGCCTCGGGCCCGGTGTCTTCAAGGTCGACTACGCCCTGTCGTCGCCGGTGCCGTGGACCGCCCGAGCTTGCCGTCGAGCCGGCACCGTCCACATCGGACCGTCGATGACCGACATCGGCCAGGCTCTGCACGCGGCGTCGCACGGCACGCCGCCTCGTCCCCCATTCCTCATCGCTGCCCAGCCCAGCCTCTTCGACCGGTCGCGCGCGCCGGCCGGATCGCATGTGTTCTGGGTGTACTGCCACGTGCCGAATGGGTGGCGCGGTGATCACACCGAAGCGATGGAGGAGCAGCTCGAACGATTCGCGCCGGGCTTTCGCGACATCGTGCTGGCTCGAACGGTGACCACACCGGCCGACCTCGAGGACCGCAACCCGAACCTGGTCGGAGGCGACATCGCGGCCGGACGCAGCGACGGGCTGCACCTGCTGTTCCGGCCGACGTTCTCGCCGGTCCCCTACACCACTCCGGATCCGGCGATCTTCCTGTGTTCGTCCGCGACTCCGCCCGGGCCGGGCGTGCACGGCATGTGCGGCCATCACGCGGCCACCGTGGCGTTGGGGCACGTCTTCGGGAAGTGACTGGCGATGCACTGGTTCGACGCACCCGACTACTGGCTCTCGCGGCTGGTGTTCCAGCGCGGGCTGGCCGCCATTTACCTGATCGGTTTCGTGGTCGCGGCCAACCAGTTCCGAGGACTACTCGGTTCGCAGGGCCTGCTGCCAATTCCACGGTTCGTCGCTCGCGTCCCGATGCGACGGGCGCCCAGCCTGTTCCAACTGCACTACTCTGACCGCTTCTTCGCCGCCACGGCGTGGGGCGGCGCCGCTCTGGCCGCGGCAGCAGTCGGAGGGCTGGCCGACGTCGGGCCGCTCTGGACGTCGATGCTGATCTGGGCCGTCCTGTGGACGCTCTACCTGTCGATCGTGAACGTCGGCCAGACGTGGTACGGCTTCGGCTGGGAGTCGCTGCTGCTCGAAGCCGGGTTCCTCGCGATCTTCCTCGGCAACGCGCGGGTCGCACCCCCCGTGCTGCTGCTCTGGTTACTTCGCTGGCTGCTGTTCCGCATCGAGCTCGGCGCCGGGCTGATCAAGCTGCGCGGCGACCCGTGCTGGCGTGACCTCACCTGTCTGCGTTATCACCACGAGACGCAGCCGATGCCCGGACCACTCAGCTGGTTCTTCCACCGCCTGCCCCCTCCGATGCATCGCGTCGAAGTCGCAGCGAACCACTTCACCCAACTTGTGGCGCCCGTGCTGCTGTTCACACCCCAGCCGGTGGCGAGCGCCGCGGCGCTCGTTGTGATCGTCACTCAGCTCTGGCTGGTGGTGTCGGGCAACTTCGCCTGGCTGAATTGGCTGACGATCGTGATCGCGGTGCCTGCTGTGGACAGTTCAGTGATCGCCGAGTCACCCGAGTTCGAAGCCACGCCCAGCTGGTACGAGGCGGTTGTGCTCGCCGTAACCGTAGTCATCGTCGGCCGCAGCTACGGGCCGGTACGTAACCTGATCTCCCACCGACAGCTGATGAACTACAGCTTCGACCCCTTCCATCTCGTCAACGCCTACGGCGCGTTCGGCAGCATCAGCCGTCGTCGCGACGAGGTCGTGATCCAGGGCACCGCCGACGCCGACATCGGTCCGGACACGACGTGGCGCGAGTACGAGTTCAAGGGCAAGCCGGGCGATCCCCGCCGGCGGCCGCCTCAGGTCGCGCCGTACCACCTGCGCCTGGACTGGATGATGTGGTTCATCCCGCTGTCACCTGCGTATGCCGGCGCCTGGTTTCCCGCGCTGCTGCGCAAGCTGCTCGTCAACGACGACCATGTGCTGAGGCTGATGCGGCGCAACCCGTTCGCGGATGCTCCGCCGGTTCACGTCCGGGCCGTGGTCTACCGCTACCGCTACACGCGCTGGCGGGAACGCCGGGAGACGGGCGCCTGGTGGCACCGGGCGCTGGTCGACGAGTTCGTAGCTCCCGTGAGCCTGCGGCGCTTGGGCGCTGCCGCCTGATCGGCGGCCAGCCGGCCGGGCCGGTGCGTGCGCCCATCACGCGTCACACGTTGAAGCCGAGCGCGCGCAGCTGCTCCCGTCCCTCATCGGTGATCTTGTCCGGGCCCCACGGCGGCATCCAGACCCAGTTGATCTTTACGTCGCTCGCGATCGGCTGCGGGCCACCGCACAGCGCGGCCGCCGCCTGGTCCTCGATCACGTCGGTCAACGGGCAGGCCGCCGAGGTCAAAGTCATGTCCAGCGTGACGAGCGCCGGAGCGCCCTGCGCGGATTCGATCTGCACGTCGTACACGAGACCGAGGTCGACGACGTTGATGCCGAGCTCCGGATCCACCACGTCGCGCATAGCCTCTTCGACGTCGTCGCGCGACGGCAGTGTGGCTGTATCACTCATCGCCTGCCCCTTCCTGCGCAGCGGCGACCGCGCCTTTCATCGCCATCCATCCGAGCAGCGCGCACTTCACGCGGGCCGGGTACTTCGAGACGCCCTCGAACGCCACCGCGTCGCCCAGTTCGTCGGCTTGCTCGTCGGTCAAATCGGCCTGGCCCTGAGACTGCATCAGCCGCAGGAACTTCTCGTGTAGCTCCAATGCGTCGGCGACGCGGCGGCCCACGACCAATTCGCTCATGACCGAACTGGAGGCCTGGCTGATCGAGCAGCCTTCGCCGACCCAGCCAAGATCCTTGACCGTGCCGTCAGCAATACGGATGCGCAAGGTCACCTGGTCGCCACACGTCGGGTTGACGTGGTGGATCTCGGCGTCGAAGTCGTCGGGCAGTCCGTGGTGCTGCGGGCGCTTGTAGTGGTCGATGATGATCTCGCGATACATCGAGTCCATCGGTAGCGTCATCCGAACACCTCCTTCACCTGCCCCAGACCGCGTACCAGGGCGTCCACCTCGTCCATCGTCGTGTACACACCGAACGACGCTCGCGTGGTGGCCGGTATTCCGTAACGGACGCAAACCGGGCGAGCGCAGTGGTGTCCCGCGCGCACTGCGATGGCCTGCTCGTCCAGGATCTGCGCCACATCGTGCGGGTGTACGCCACGCATGGTGAACGAGATGGAGGCGCCGCGATCGAGGCCCGTTGCCGGCCCGATGATGCGCAGACCGTCCACAGTGGACAGTGCCTCGAGCGCGTGTGCCGTGAGCTGCTCCTCGTGCGCCAGGATGTTGTCCATGCCGAGCGCGCTGACGTAGTCGATCGCGGCGCCGAGTCCGACGGCCTGCGCGATCATCGGGGTGCCGGCCTCGAACCGGTGCGGCGGCTTGGCGAACGTGGTGCCCGTCATATCGACGGTCTCGATCATCTCGCCGCCGCCGAGGAACACCGGGAGTTCGGCGAGCAGTTCGTAGCGACCCCACAGCACGCCGACTCCGGTGGGTCCGTACAGCTTGTGCCCGGTGAAGCCGACGAAGTCGGCGCCGAGCGCTTGCACGTCGAGCGGACGGTGCGGCGCGGACTGGGCGGCGTCGACGACAGTGAGGGCGCCGACCGCACGCGCTCGCGCCACGACGCGCTGCACCGGATTTACCGTGCCGAGCGCGTTGGACTGGTGGACGAAGGACACCACCTTCGTGCGCTCGGTGATCGTCTCGTCGATGGCGTCGGTGGCCAGCCGCCCCTCGTCGTCGAGCGGGATCCACTTGAACGTCGCGCCGGTACGTTGAGCGAGCAGTTGCCACGGGACGATGTTCGAGTGGTGCTCCATTTCGGTGACGACGATCTCGTCGCCGGGGCCGACCCGGAACCTTTCGGCGCCCGGCGTCGTCGCCGCGTTCGACAGCGCGTACGCGACGAGGTTGAGCGATTCGGAGATGTTCTTGGTGAACACGACCTCGTCGCGGCTGGGCGCGTTGACGAACGCGGCGACCTTGTCCCGGGCGGCCTCGAACGCCGCCGTCGCCTCCGAGCCCAGTGTGTGCACAGCACGCGCCACGTTGGCGTTGTGCCGCTCGTAGAAGTCAGCGAGCGTGTCCAGGACGACCTGCGGCTTCTGCGAGGTGTTGGCGCTGTCCAGGTACACGAGCGGCCGACCGCGCACCTCGCGAGTCAGGATCGGGAAGTCCTTGCGGACGCGATCGACATCCAGGCTCATGCGATTGCCGTCTCGTTGACGCCGAAGCGAGCGTAGCCCTCTTCCTCCAGCCGATCGGCGAGCTCAGCGCCGCCGGATTCGACGATGCGACCGTCGAAGAACACGTGGACGTAATCGGGCTTGATATAGCGCAGGATGCGCGTGTAATGCGTGATCAGCAGCGTGCCGATGCCCGTCTCGCGCACCTGGTTCACGCCCGCGCTCACGACGCGCAGCGCATCGACGTCCAGTCCCGAATCGGTCTCATCCAAGATCGCGATCTTCGGCTTGAGCAGGGCGAGCTGCAGGATCTCGTGCCGCTTCTTCTCGCCGCCGGAGAAGCCCTCGTTCACGCTGCGCTCGGCGAACGACTTGTCGATGTCGAGGGTGCTCATAGAGTCGTTCACCTCGCGCACCCAGGTGCGCAGCTTCGGCGCTTCGCCGCGAACGGCAGTCGCCGCCGTCCGCAGGAAGTTCGACACCGACACGCCGGGCACCTCGACCGGGTACTGCATCGCGAGGAACAGCCCGGCGCGAGCGCGCTGGTCGACTGTCATCGCCAACACGTCGTCGCCGTCAAGCAGTACTTGGCCTTGCGTGACGGTGTACTTCGGGTGGCCGGCGATCGAGTACGCCAGCGTCGACTTACCCGAGCCGTTGGGGCCCATGATCGCATGCGTCTCGCCCGAGGACACCGTCAAGTCGACGCCGCGCAGGATTTCGATGTCGTCGACGTTGACGTGCAGGTCGCGTATTTCCAGGGTGCTCACGCCGAGTCCAATCTCGCGTCGATGGCGGCCATCAACCGCGCTTCCAGGTCAGGGACGCCGATCCGCCCGACGACGTCGGCGAAGAAGCCGTGGACGACAAGCCGCCGCGCCTCGTCCTCGGGGATGCCGCGTGACTGCAGGTAGAACAGCTGCACGTCGTCGAATCGGCCGGTGGCGCTGGCGTGGCCCGCGCCGAGGATCTCGCCCGTCTCGATCTCGAGGTTGGGCACCGAGTCGGCTCGGGCGCCGTCGGTCAGTACGAGGTTGCGGTTCAGCTCGAACGTGCTGGTCCCGGTGGCTGCTGGGCGAATCCGCACGTCGCCGATCCACACGGTGCGGGCGCCCTCGCCCTGCAGCGCATTCTTGTAGAGCACGTCGGATGTGCAGTCGGGACCGTCGTGGTCGATGTACAGCCGAACTTCATGATGCTGTCCGGCGCCGGCGAACGACACGCCGAGCAGGTCAGCCCGAGCCCCTGGCCCGGTGAAGCGCACCGTGGGACTGAGCCGGACGATAGCTCCGCCGAGGTTGACGACCACGTGCTTGAGCCGCGCGTCGCGGCCGAGCTGGGCGGCGTGCGCGCTGACGTGGATCGCGTCAGCGTCCCAGCCCTGGATGCTGACCAGCTCGAGCGACGCGCCGTCACCGACGACGACCTCGACGTTCTCGGCGATCGTCGCGCTACCGCCGTAGTCCACGACGACGGTCGCCGCCGCGCGTTCGCCCACCTCGATCACCATGTGCTCGTATGCCAGGCCAGGTGTCGCGATCCCACTGATCAGCACCGGCTCGTCGAGCCTCGCGCGGGCCGGTACGCGGAGCACGAACGACTGCGGCGCGCGTTTGAGGGCGAGCGCACTGACCCGGTCAGCCGGCGCCAGCACCCCGGCCGGCGACAAGGGCTCGACCGTCCACGCCACGCCGTCGGGCGCCTTGACATCACCGCTGATCCGGGTGGTCGGCTGGAACGGGGTGAACAGCTCCCGGAGCTTGCGGACCGGAGTGAACCGCCACTCCTCCTCGCGCCCGCTCGGCATCCCGAACGCGTCAGGATCGGTCGAGGTGAAACGTTCAGGAAGGCTGCCGGTCCGGCGGTTGTGCGAATGCTCGAGCGTCGCAGTCACCCGACCGCACCCTCCATCTGGAGCTCGATCAGCCGGTTCAACTCCAGCGCGTACTCCATCGGCAGCTCGCGGGCGATCGGCTCGACGAACCCGCGCACCACCATGGCCATCGCTTCGTCCTCGGTAAGACCCCGGCTCATGAGGTAGAAGAGCTGGTCGGCGCTCACCTTCGACACGGTGGCCTCATGGCCCATCGACACGTCGTCCTCCCGTACGTCGACGTACGGATACGTGTCGGAGCGGCTGATCGTGTCGACCAG
>JBKPQM010000222.1:0-12621 GCA_046734095.1 Actinomycetota bacterium
GCGACCGTAATCAGCAGCATTACGGCGTTGGTGAGCTGGCGATTTGTCATGTCGCGCATCACTCGCCGATCGCGTGTGATCAGCAGCAGCGGAACCAGCGCGAACGGGATGCCGAACGACAATACGATCTGCGACAGGACCAGCGCCTGGCTCGTGTCGGTAGCGAATGCAAGGACGAGTAGCGACGGAAGCATGGTCAACGCGCGGCGCAGCAACAACGGGATGCGCCAGTTCATGAACCCCGCCATAACGACTTGCCCGGCGTAGGTGCCCACGCTGGACGACGACAGGCCCGACGCCATCAGCGCGACGCCGAACGCCAGCGCCGCGCCCCCGCCGACGAGCTGGCCGAGGTGAGAGTGGATCGAGTCGAGGTCGCTGACCCCGGAGATTCCGGGCTGATGGAAGAGCGCCGCGGCGATGCACAGCATGGACAGGTTGACCAACCCGGCCATGCCGAGGCCGACGACGCAGTCCCATCGGTTGTAGGTGAGCAGCGTGCGCCGCTCGGTCAGGTCTGCGGCCTTGATCCGGTCCTTCTGCAACGCCGAGTGCAGGTACACCACGTGCGGCATCACCGTGGCGCCGATGATGCCCACGGTCAGGCTCAGCTGGTCGCCGCCGCCCAGCCGGGGCAGCACGCCCGTAGCGATCTGTCCGTACTGCTGGCCGCCCGTGACGAAGAAGACGTACACGAAGCCGGCACCCACGAACGCAAGCAGCGCGATGATCGCGAGTTCGAACCGGCGGTAGCCGCGTTGCTCGAGGGCCAGCACCGCGAACGCCACGACCGCGGTGACGATCCCGGCCGGCAACAGCGGCAGGCCGAACACCAGGTTCATCCCCACGGCGGCGCCGACGAACTCGGCCAGGTCGGTCGACATCGCGACGACCTCGGCCTGTATCCACAGCACCAGGTTGGCCCGGCGTCCGAACCGGTCCCGGCAGAGTTCAGGCAAGCTACGTCCGGTCGCGAGGCCAGCCTTCGAGGTGAGGTACTGCACGACGATGGCCATCAGGTTGGCCATCACGATCACCCAAACGAGGCGGTAGCCGTGCTCGGCGCCGCCGGCAAAGTTCGTCGCGAAGTTGCCGGGATCGACGTAGGCGACCGAGGCGACAAATGCCGGTCCGAGCAGGGCACCGGCCGTGCGGACCCGGCCCCGCCGGCGCACGTCCTCCAGGGTCAGCGGTACGGCGGCTGCCGTCACGGCTGGTCCACCTCGATCGAGAGAACGTCAGCGAGCCCGTAGCCGAAGCCGTGCACGCGCCCCTCCTTCGGCTCACCGACCCTGATCACGAGTGAGCCGCCGAACGGCTCTCGGCCGAGCACCTCGATGCGGTCGCCGAGCTCGATGCCGCACGAGTCGAGGTAGCGCAACACCTCGGGGTCGCCGTTCCACACCCGCACCAGCCGGCCGGTCGCGCCCGGTTCGAGCCGGGAAAGCAACTCGCTCGGCGTGACGAGGAGTCGGCCGTCCACGGTCGGAATCGGGTCGCCGTGCGGATCGACCGCCGGATTGCCGAGCTTCGCCGCGATGCGCTCGACGAACAGGTCGGAGGCGGCGTGCTCGAGCACCTCGGCCTCGTCCTCGACCTCGTCCCAGCCGTACTCGAGGGCATCGACGAGGAACAGCTCGACCAGCCGCCGGCGGCGGATCACGCGCAGGGCCAGCTGCCGCCCGGACGCAGACAAGCTGATGTCGGCGTAGGGGCGATGGCTGATCAGACCCATCGCCCGCAGCCGGGTGAGCATCGCCGAGACGGACGAGGCGGTCACCTGCAAGTGCGCGGCCAGCACCGTGGTCGTAACCGCGGTGCCCCGTTCGGCGAGCGCGTATATGGCCTTCACGTAGTCCTCGACCGCGCGCGTCGGCTTGTCCGCCCCGTCGAACATGACTGCGAGTCTTAGCCACAACCAGGTTGTGACGGGTCTCACTTTGAGATGCACGCCGGCTCGGCCGCGCGCACGGTAGCGGACTGACTGCGACCAGCGACCATGGCCCGTGCGGCCGTCATACTCGGAGGATCGTGCCTGACTGGTTGACCCGCGTCGCCGGTCGCGTCCAGGCGTCGTTCGACGAGGGTGTCCGAGCGCTGCGGGAGCGACCGGTGAGCGTCGCGCGCGCCATCGGCGAGTTCGTGTTGCGCTGGGCGCTTCGCATCGCTTTGCCGATCGCAGGCGCGGCGGCGATGTTGACGCTCTTCCCGTACCACGCCACCGCCGGCGGCGCCCACTTCCGGGTGCAGGGCAGTGTGCTGGTCCGGCCGTCGTTGAGCGCGGACACGTCCTTCGGCAGCTGGGTGTTCCCGCACGTGGACGGATTGCCGGTTGGCGTGCACATCTCGCCGCTCAACGTCGACCTGGTCAAGATCGCCGGGGCCGCCTCGGCTGACCCGCAGGCCTACGCCGAGCGGCTACGCGCCGATCTGGTCGACCAGCTACCGGCGATCACCGCGTGGCTGGTCGGCGAAATGCTGATCGGCGCTGCGCTCGGCCTAGGGGTGGCCGCGGCGATCAACCTGGCCGTCCGGCAGCTGCGGGGCCAGCCCCGTCGCGAACACGAGCTGCGGCACCGGGTTCGCCAGCTCGGCGCGGCCGTCGCCGTACTCGTGGTGATCGCGCTCGTCGGCACGCTGACCTACCAGCCGGACTGGGCTCGTCGCTCGAGGGTCAGCGGCACGCTGGCGACTCTGCAGCTGTTCCCGGACCAACTGCAGCAGTACTACGACCAGCGGGCCAAGGCGCTGGACGTCCTCAATGCCGTCGCCGCGATTCAGTCCAGCCTGCAGAAGAGCATCGAGCGAACGGACATTCCGGCCACCGAGTACAACATCATGTTCATCTCCGACATGCATCTGGGCAGCACGTACCCACTGGTCGCGCAGTACGCCAAGAATTTCGACGTCAAGCTGATCGTCAACACCGGGGACGAGGCTGAGTTCGGCACCGCGTCGGAGATGACGCCGACATACCTCAGCCAGCTGCGTGCCGTCACCGAGATCGCTCCGATGATCTGGCTGGCCGGCAATCACGATTCGCCGGCCACCGTGGCCGCGGTGCGCTCGGTTCCGAACGTCGTCGTGCTGGGCACCAAGACTCGTGGTCCCGCCGGCGGCTACCGCGTGGGCGGGCAAGACGTGAACGCGTACGGCCTCGATATCGCGGCCGTGCCCGATCCGCGGGTGTACGGCGGTGGCGGCGAATTCGGCGCTGAGGACGACGCCACGGTGAACGCGCTGGAGAAGCGCGCGGTCGACAATGCCGTTGCCTCGGTCTCGAAGGATCACCTGTTCGACATCTTCGCCACCCACGAACCGGTTGCGGCGCAGCAGCTACTGAAGAAGCTGTCCGGGCAGATCCGGCAGACGAACGCCGGCCACCTGCACGAGCAGAACAGTGACGACACCATCCAGAAGGGCGGCACGATCCAGCTGGTCGAAGGCTCGACCGGGGCCGGCGGGCTCGATCAGCTCGACCGCGGCCAGCCCCTCGCCCCGATCGAGTTCAGCATCGAGTCGGTGGCCGCCAACTGCCAGTTCACCCGCCTGGTGCGCTTCCAGATCACCGGCACGGCGCCGACGTCTCCTCGTGACGTCACCTCCGACGACCTGCCCCAGGTCGCGGCGTCGACGCACTACCTGCGGCCGCAGGACATCGGTGCGAACCGCCGCTGCACGACCAGCCTGGGTGTCACAGCACCCGGCGAGCTCTGACGTGCGACGCGCAGCCGGCATCGGTGCGGGTGAGGCGATCCGGCGCGGCGCGGCCGGATTTCGGCGCTTGTGACCTACGATCGCACGCGTGTTCGAGCCGGAATGGGACGCTGGATTGGACGACGCGCAACTCGCCGCAGCATCGCATTCGGGCGGCCCGCTCGTCGTGCTCGCCGGGGCCGGCACCGGCAAGACCCGGACGCTCACCGCGCGGGTAGCGCGACTATTAGCCCACGGCGCCGACCCCTCGCGGGTCTTGCTGCTGACGTTCACGCGCCGTGCCTCCGCTGACATGCTGGCTCGCGCCGCGGTGTTGTGCGGCGATCGCCGGGCGGCGGGCAAGCTGTGGGGCGGCACGTTCCACGCGGTGGCCCATCGGCTGGTCAGCCAGTACCGCGAGGCGCTCGCACTGCCGGGTGAGTTCTCGGTGCTCGATCAGAGCGACGCGTCCGACCTGATGGACCTGCTCCGCCACGCGCATGGCCTCGCGGGCACCGGCGCGCGGTTTCCGCGGGCCGACACGCTGGTCGACGCCTACTCGCGGGCCGTCAACACCGGCCGTCCGGCGCGGGACGTCGTCACGACGGATTTCCCGTGGTGCGAGCCGCACATCGACCGGATTCTCGATCTGTTCCGCGACTACATGGCCCGCAAGCGGGCCGCCGCGTTGCTGGACTTCGACGACCTGCTGCTCGCCTGGCGCTCGCTGCTGCGCGACCCGACGCTCGGCCCGAACGTGGCTGCGCAGTGGGACCACGTCCTGGTCGACGAGTATCAGGACGTCAACCAGGTGCAGGTGGACATCGTCGAGCTGTTGTGCCCGGCCGGCGCCGGCCTGACCGTCGTGGGCGACGATGCCCAGGCAATCTACGGATTCCGGGGCGCGGACGCCGCGCACCTCACCGACCTCGCAGCCACGCTGCCCGGCGCGACCGTCGTGCGCCTGGAGCGCAACTTCCGGGCCCGGCAGCCGTTGCTCGAGCTGGCCAATGTCGTCCGGCCCGGCGATGTACGGCTGCGGCTTTACTCCGACCGCGTCGACGGGCCGAAGCCCCGGTTGCTGCGCTGCTACGACGCCCCGGCCGAGGCTCGAATGGTCGCCGACTCCGTCCTCGCCGCCCTCGAGTCGGGACGCCGGCTGCGCGACCAGGCCGTGCTCATGCGCGCGGGTCACCACAGCGACCTGCTCGAGATCGAGCTCACCGCGCGACGCGTACCGTTCGTGAAGTTCGGCGGGCTGAAGTTCCTCGAAGCCGCGCACGTCAAGGACTTCCTGGCCGGGCTGCGGCTGCTCGACAATGCCGCCGACGAGATCGCGTGGTACCGGCTGCTGCGCCTGCACGACGGCATCGGCCCGGCGCGCGCCCGGGACCTGCTTGCTGCGCTCCGGCCGACCGAGCAGCACGCCGACGAGCGGCATGCTGACGCTGTCGCGGCCGCCCCAGCGAGCGCGCGCGTGAAGCTGAGCGCAACGCTGGACGGGATCAACTCCGCCCGTTCGGCATCGACGACCGCCGATCGCGCAGCCGCTGTTCTGACGACGCTGCGCCCGCTCCTGACCCGTCGCTATCCCGACCACGCCATCCGGCTGGGCGATCTCGAGCGGCTGGTCGCCGCGGCGGCCGCCGCGCCGTCGCTCGCGGACTACGTCGCGAGCCTCACGCTCGACCCGCCGAACTCGACGAGCGACCTCGCCGGACCGCCGAGTCTCGATGAGGACTACCTCACCCTCAGCACCGTCCATTCGGCCAAGGGCCTCGAGTGGGACTCGGTCCACGTCATCGGGCTGGTCGACGGCGGGTTTCCCTCCGACCTCGCACTGGCCACCGACACCGGGCTGGCCGAAGAGCAGCGGCTGTTCTATGTCGCCGTAACCCGGGCCCGCGACCAGCTCACGCTGTACACGCCGCTTCGCATGCCGCATCAGCGCTACTCAGGAAGCGATCGGCACAGCCTCGCTCCGGCGAGCCGCTTCCTCAGCGATACCGCGCTGGCGTCGCTTGACATCGTCGAGGCCACCCCGCCCGAACCGCCGCCTCGGCGCACCCTGACGACCGCCCGAGTGGCCATCCCCACCCTCGACGATCTCTGGGCCTGACGCCGCCCAGGCTAGGTTCGAGCCCGGCGCGGGACGAACCGTCCCGGCGAGATCAAGGGCATCACGACCTGGTCGACGATCGTTGCAACCTCGTACTCAGTGATCGGCCGGTGAGTCAGCACCAGACGGTAGGTGACCATGGCCGGCAGCAGATCCGCGTAAAGGTCGCACACCGCCTCCGGGCAGACCTCGCCGCGATCGACTCCGCGCCGCAACAGCTCGACGACCGCCGCGCGCTTGGGGCGGTGCACCTTCTGCTCGACAGCCGCGGCGAGATCGGGGTCGCGGGTGACCTCGCAGGCGACCGCCCGGATGGCCTCGCCCGCCTCGTCGCTCACCTCGCAGATGCGTGTGGCCAGTCTGACCAGGACGTCGCGGGTCGACGCGTCGCTCTCGAGCAGCTCACCGAGGGTCTCGTCCGGCGGGCCGAAACGCGCGACGAAGGCGTCGAGCACGAGATCCTGCTTGGTCTCCCAGCGGCGGTAGATGCTGGCCTTGCCGGTCTGCGCCCGCGCGGCGACAGACTCAATCGTGAACGCTGCGTACCCGACCTCGGCGAGCTCGGCCAAGACCGCGTCGTGGACGGCGTCCTCGAGCTCGGCGCCCCGCTTGCGTTGCCGTGGGGTCGCTGTCGTGGCCGATGCCGTCACCGCCCTGGTCCCTTCACTGTGACGCCGCTGAGCCAGCCATAGAAAACGGTTGCGTTCCCTATCGGCCGCCGTTACTGTCTCCATGTTAGGAGACGTTCGCGTTCTCTACCAGTTCCAAAGACCACGAGACCACGGAGTTGTCTGTGACAAACACAGTACCCGTCGCCACGGCCGGGTCGCGTACCGCGCGCCGCACCGTCCATCCAGGGATACTGCTGTTCCTGATCGCGGGCGCCCAGCTGATGGTCGTGCTGGACGCAACGATCGTGAACATCGCGCTCCCGTCGATGGGGCGCTACTTCGACAAGAGCCAGACGGACATGACGTGGGTGATCAACGCCTACACGCTCGCGTTCGGCGGCTTGCTGCTGCTCGGCGGACGCGCGGCCGACATCCTCGGGCGCCGGCAGATGTTCATCCTCGGGCTGGGGCTGTTTTCGTTCGGCAGCTTCCTCGGCGGCATAGCGACCACCTACGAGTTGCTCTTGATGGGCCGTGTCATCCAGGGCATCGGCGGCGCGATCGCGGCCCCGACGGCGCTGTCGCTGATCACCACGCTGTTCAAGGAGGGGCCAGAACGCAACCGGGCGTTCGCCGTCTACGCCGCTGTCTCCGGGGCCGGTGCGGCCATCGGCTTGATACTCGGTGGGCTATTGACCGAGTTCGCCACGTGGAGATGGGTGCTGTTCGTCAACGTCCCGATCGGCCTGGCGCTGATGCTCGGCGGCTTCATGTACATCCACTCCTCCGAGCGGTTGTCCGGCAAGTTCGACATTCTGGGATCTGTGCTGTCGGTGGCCGGCATGGTGGCCCTCGTCTACGGCTTCATCAACGCCGCTAACCACAGCTGGAGCGAGGGAGCGACCATCGTTTCGCTCACCGCAGGAGTAGTGCTGTTGGTCGTGTTCGCGCTGTACGAGGCGCGTTCGCCGATCGCCATGATGCCGATGCGGATATTCGCCAATCGCTCGCGAGCCGGCGCCTACCTGATCATGCTGATCATCGGCGCGGCGCTGTTCGGCATGTTCTACTTCATGACGTTCTTCATCCAGGGCGTCATGGGCTTCAGCGCTCTGAAGACCGGCGTGTCCTACCTGCCGTTCACCGCGGTGATCATCGTGGGGTCGGGCATCGTCAGCCAGATCCTGCCGCGGGTCGGGCCCAAGCCGCTGATCACGACCGGCTCGGCCCTCCTGACGGTCGGGTTGTTCTGGTTCGCTCAGGTGGACACCACTACCAAGTACTGGACCGGTGTCTTCCCGCCGATGATCGTGATGGCCACCGGCATGGCGCTGGTCTTCGTGACGCTGACTGTCGTTGCGGTCACGAAGGTCACCAACACCGATACCGGATTGGCATCCGCGCTGCTCAACGTCGGCCAGCAGGTCGGCGGCTCGATCGGCCTCGCGGTGCTGGCCACAGCGTTCGCGAGCGCGTCGAGGAGCGAGGGCGCCGCACAGCTCGGCAAGCTGACCGGTGCGTCGCAGCAGCACCTGCAGCAGCTGGTCTCGAGCACGCAGACCGGCAAGCCCGCCCCGGCGGCGGCCTATGCCGACCAGACCGCAGTGGACGCGCTGCACGCCGTGCAGGCGCACGGGGCGAGTCACGGGTTCCTGGTGGCCGCGATCTTCGGCATCGTCGCGGTGGTGGCCTCCATCGTGCTGATTACCGTCAAGAAGACCGACATGGAGCCGGTAGCCGAGCCCGAGCCCGTCCCCGTCGCCGGCTGATCTCACCCCCAACCGCACTGGCCCGCCGATACCGGCGGGCCAGTGCGTCCACATCGTGCATCGTCACGTCAGCTTCGGCAGGCGTTGCTTCGTATCGAGCACCAGTTTGAAGAGATCGCCCTGGTCGGCGACGCGATCGGTGATCGTCCGGATCGTGAACCGATCAGGCGCCAGCGCGGGATCGTCGAGTTCGTCCCATGCGATCGGCGCGGACACGGGCGCGCCGGGTGCCGGGCGCGGGCTGTAGGGCGCGACGAGCGTCTTGTTGATCGCGTTCTGCGTGTAGTCCAGGCGGGCCAGCCCCTTGCGGTCACTGACCTGCCATTTCCAGCTGACGAGCTCGGGCACGACCTCGCCCACCGATCGGGACAGCTGCTCGACCCACGACCTGGTCTGCTCGAAGCTCAGGCGGCGTTCGATGGGTATCCAGATCTGCAAGCCTCGCCGTCCGGTGAGCTTGACCCCGGCCGTGACATCGAGGTGCTCGAGCGCGGTGCGGTGCAGCCGGGCCAGCACGAGCAGGTCGTCCCAGGTCGTATCCTCACCGGGGTCGAGGTCGATCATCGCGTACGTCGGTCGGTCCGGACGGTCGGTGCGCGATGTCCAGGCATGCCACTCCAGGGCGGCGAAGTTCGCGGCCCAGATCAGGGCAGCCGGTTCGTCCACGACCAGGTAGGTCCGCGTCTCACCCGGATCGGCTTGCGGGTTATCCCAGCGTGGGATCCAGTCCGGCGCGTAGGACGGTAGCTCCTTTTGCCAGAAGCCCTTGTGCTGGACGCCATTCGGGTAGCGGTGCATGTTCAGCGCCCGACCGGTCAGGTAGGGCAGCACCACCGGCGCGATCTGCGCGGTGTACCGCAGCAGGTCCCGCTTCGTCACCGGCGCCTCGCCCGTGCGAGGCGGGAACAGCACCTTGTCGAGATTGGATACCCGCAGGTCACGCCCGAGGACGCGCCATGTGCCGGACCCGGCGAAGGTCTCGAGCTCCTCTAACTCCTCGCCCCGCACGCGGTCGGTCGACGGCTTGAGCGGGACGGACGCCCGTGCCGCCGGCAGATCGGAGCGCCACATCCGGTCCGGATCGGCCTTGACCTCGTCGTTTGTCCGTCCGCTGACAACGGACCGCGGATGGTCCTCGGCATCCCACCCGTCGCGGGCGTACTTGTCGTGCTTGTGCAGCAGGAGCCACTCTTCGCGGTCCGATCGTCCGGCGCTGGTGCGGATGAACACGAAGCGCCCACGCAGCTTCTGCCCGTGCAGGTCCACGTGCAGCTCGCCGCCGGCCACGGCCCGCGCCGGGTCTTCGGGACGGGCCGACTCCCAGGTGCCGGCGTCCCAGACGATGACATCGCCACCGCCGTACTGACCGGCCGGGATGATGCCTTCGAAGTCGATGTACTCGATTGGGTGGTCCTCGACATGGAAGGCGGCCCGCCGCACGTTCGGATCAAGGGTCGGCCCCTTGGGCACCGCCCAGCTCACCAGCACGCCGTCGATTTCCAGGCGGACGTCGTAGTGCAACCGCCGGGCGCGATGCCGCTGTACGACGAATCGCGAGGCGTGCTGCGCGGCGGTTCGCGTCGTGCCGGCGGGCTCAGGCGTCCGGGAGAAATCACGCTTGCGGCGGTACTCCGTGAGCCGCTCGGACGCATGCGCTCCGCCCTGCGCCCACCACGATATGGCCGGCACAAGACGCAACATCGCGTTTCCTCACCGCGGCTTTGGACGACTGAGCCCGCGGACGGTCGCCCGGTCGCAAAGCGCCGCCCGCGGCCTGCGCCCCACGGGGCAGATACCCATCCGGTTACCGGGCCAAACCCGAGAGGCTCGCTTCGGCGGTCGGCTCGGTGGTGAACAGAATCCGGTCGAGTCCGGCCACCGCCAGCGTGGCGCGCAGCTCGTTGCCGACACCCGTGAAGATGAGTGTGCCGCGCCCGGCGAGGAAGCGCCGGTGCACATCCAAGAGCGCGTTGAGGCCGCGCGAGTCAGCAGCCGTGACCTCTGACACGTCGACGCGGACATAACGAACACCGCGCTCCTGCTGCGCCGTCAGGACCGCGCTGATCATGTCGGCCGCTGCGGCGACAAGTCGACCCCGCGCGCGCAGCCGGGCCGACCGTGCGTCGCTGTCCACCAGGTCGATAGCGAACGAGGGCCCGCGCCGTATCGGCAAACGCTGAACCATGGCACCCCCAGCATCCGATCGAGAATGCGTCCTGCCCAGCCGAGCCAGCATATGTCTCGACCGGACAGGTCGGTAGGGATCAGCGGTGCGCCGCCGCTCAGTCGGCCACCCGAGTTCGTGAGGCGCCGCTCGAATTCGGGATGGCCCGCCGATATCAGCCCGAATATTCCGGACATCGCCAGTAGCAACGGAAACGTCGCCAAGGCTGACGCTCACCACTGTTAAGCGATCTTGAACGGCGGGAACGCCTTAGGTGAAGCGACGTGCCGACCGGCGGCACGCAGTCCACGAAGGACATGGGCAGAAAGGGTGAGTGAGCGCAGTGGGCCGACCTCGTGCGCTCATCCATCGGTCGACCTGCCGTCCTCCAGTGTGGTGCCCCGGTCGGCGCGTGGGATATGACCACACGCGGCCGAGTCGATCAAGCCGAAGCTGATCTGAAAGATGACCTCTAAGCCCTGAAGCACGTTAGTCGAAAGGTAAACAACTCATGACGGGCATCGGAACGAGTCTGCTAGCCATCGCTGTCGGGGCGATCTTACGGTTTGCCGTTTACCAGGATAATGCCGGTGGTTTCAATATCGGGACCGTAGGCGTCATTTTGTTGATCGTCGGTGTTATTGGATTGATCATCTCGATCAGTCTGCTCCTGGTCCGGCGGCGTACCGACATTCACCACTACGAAGAGGGGCCGTACGTCGAACCGCCGCCGCGGCGCGGTTACCATCGATAGTGGGATGACCGGCGGAGATGAGCATTCCTGGTTGGACGGCCGCTACGAGCTCGGCGAGATTATCGGCCGGGGCGGAATGGCGACCGTGTACCGGTCTCATGATCATCGCACCGGAAGAGATGTGGCCGTCAAGGTCTTTCGTCCCGGCCCCGACCTGAACGATGCTGACCAGCGGTACCGTCGCGAGGTCACGTTCCTGGCCGGGCTGCACGACCCGGGGCTCGTCACCGTGTACGACGCCGACCTCGACGACGTCGAGACGCCGTATCTCGTAACCGAGTTGGTCCACGGGCCGACGCTGTCCGAGCAGATCAGGACGGCGCCGCTGACCGAGGCGCAGGTCGGTCGTCTCGGCGCGGCGCTTGCCCGAACGCTGGCCTACGTCCACGGCCACGGCATCGTCCACCGCGACGTCAAACCGGCCAACATTCTGCTGCCGGCCTTGCTGGATGACCTGTTCGCCGGCCCGAAACTGGTCGACTTCGGTATCGCCATCGCGAGTGACTCAACCCGGCTGACCGGCGCCAACCTGACGCTCGGGACGGCCAACTATCTCAGCCCCGAGCAGATTCGGGGTGGCTCGGTCACGTCAGCCACCGATGTGTACTCGCTGGGCCTCGTCCTGATCGAGGCGCTGACCGGCGAGGCCGTCTATCCCGGCCACGGGATGGAGGCCGCGATGGCGCGCCTGGACAGCCCGCCGATTGTCCCAGCCCCCGTCGGTGACGAGCTGCGCGTGCTGCTCACCACGATGACCGCCGCCGAGACGCTCGACCGGCCCGGCGCGCCGCAGATCGCCGTCCGGCTGGACGATCTCAACGCCTCGCGGGCCACCGAAGTCGTGGCTCTCCCCGGTCTGGGTGCCGCGCTGGTGCCGATCGCCGGCAGCGGCAACGTGGGCGAGCCCGGTCCGAGCGCCGCGCCTGCGGCCGGGTCCGGCGACGACGCCGGACCCGGTACGCACCGCCCCGGCTGGGAGGACGGACGCTGGTCGTCCTCCTGGCCACGCACGTTTGCCGCGGCCGGTGCTCTGATCGTCCTTGCCCTCTTCGGCCTCGCCGCAATCGCGAGCTTCACCGGCCGCAAAGCGCCTGCCCCCGTGCACCGGACGCCATCTCCACAGGCCGCGCCGACCAGCGCGCACCCGTCGACGCCGAAGCCAGTGCGAACAACCCCGCCGGGATCGTCCACGGTGGCCGTCGCTCCGCCGGTCGTCATCGAGCCACCCGCGCCGAAGGCGCCGAGCAGCAGCTCAGCCAGCCGCCCACCATCGACCACCGCGTCGCGGCCACCGTCGACGCCGGCAAGCAGCTCACCCGCCCGAAAGACGTCCGCGCCGAGTCGTCCGAGCGCACCGCCGTCGCCCCCGAGACCCCCATCGTCGTCGCCGTCGCTGCCGACAACGACCACGCCGACGCCGCCCCCGACTCCGACGCTGACCATTACGCCGACGCCCACCTTTACGCCGCACAGCTCGGCCGTTTAGCGGCACCCAGGCACCGTTTAGT
>JBKPQM010000223.1:0-16714 GCA_046734095.1 Actinomycetota bacterium
GTACTGCGGATAGGATTGTGATCGTGACCACCGTGAGCAAGGCGGCCGTCGAGGAGATGACCGTCGACGAGCTCGCGGCGCGCACCGGCATGACAGTGCGCACCGTCCGTTTCTACGCCGCCGAGGGATTGCTGCCACCGCCGGAGCGACGCGGCCGAATCGCCTATTACGGCGCCCAACACCGGATGAGGTTGGAGCTGATCCACGAGCTGCAGGACCACGGCTACACACTGGCCGCGATCGAGCGGGTGCTCGCCCGGATCCCGCTGGACGCATCCGCCGCGGACTTCGCGATGCAGGCCGCGATGCTGGCCCCGTGGACGCCGGAACGGGCCGAGGAGTACGACCGCGCGACCCTCGAACGACAGGCGGGACGCCGCCTCTCCCGCGACGACCTCGACCTGCTGGTCGCCATCGGCGTCGTCGAGCGGGCGGGACTTGGCCGCTTTCGCACCACACCGTCCACCCTCGGCATGGGGCTGGAGCGGATCGGGCTGCCACTGCCGGCCGGCGTCTTGCGCGAGGCAGCGGCTGTGATCGAGCAGCACGCAACGGCCGCCGCCGAAGGGCTAGCCGAGGTGTTCCGGCGCGGCATCTGGGAGCCGTTCCGGCGCGCCGACCCGAGCGACCGCGATCAGCTGGCTGCGATCGTGTCGCGGCTGCGCCCACTCGCCGTCCAGGGACTCATCAGCGCGTTCGGCCGCGCGCACGACCGCGCCGTGCGCCGCACAATGCCGGACTAATCTCGCTCCTCCCGGCGTCCGACTTTGCCCTTGGTGGGCATGTGGGCGGGGCCCTGGCGGCGTGCTGTCGGGCGGCAAAGTCGCGCCGGCGGGGGTCCGGGGGATGAGTTTGCCCTTGGTGGGCATGTTGGCGGGGCCTGGCGGCGTGCTGTCGGGGGGCAAAGTCGCGCCGGCGGGGGTCCGGCGTCCGACTTTGCCCTTGGTGGGCATGTGGGCGGGGCCTGGCGGCGTGCTGTCGGGGGGCAAAGTCGCGCCGTTGAGCGGGTCCGTCCGCCGAAGTCGGCCGTCGGTGGCGGGATTTAGCGCAGGTAGGCCCGGGCCGTTCGCTGCACGAACTGGTGCACGCCGTCCTCGGCGGGAGCTAGTGGCCCGGGCACGGCGTGAGGCGACGCCAGGCCGCGCTGCACCGACTCGCAGGCAGCCCAGTCCTGCCGATTGGTGAGGTCCCAGAAGTCCACGGCGTAGGACGGATCGAGCTCGATCGGGAAGGCCCAGGCGCATTCGACGCGGGTGCGATCGACGGCCAGCGGCGTCAGGCGGTGGGTCATCACGTAATCCGGGTGCAGGCTGATCAGCAGGTTCGGGAACCCGACCAGGTACATGACGCTGCCGCGCTCGCGTTCGGAGAGCCCGGCCAGGGCCACGCCGCCGCTATTTCCGTCCAGCGACATCGTCTGGACGCCGTCGCGCAGCGTCATTGAGCCGCCGAGCCAGGCACCGTCCGGCTCGAAGTTGCCGCCGCTGTTCGGCGGGCTGACCCGGCACAGCTCGGGGTGGATCACCGAGCAGTGGTAGCACTCCTGGTAGTTCTCGATGATGATCTTCCAGTTCGCCGCGACGGAGTATTCGTGCCGCGCGAGAACGCGCAGCCGCTCGGGCGCGTACGGCGGGACGGTCGTCTCGAGGGAGCCGATGTGGGTGGCGAAGTCAGGAGAGTCGCCGGCCGGGTCGATGAAGATCCAGCCGTGCCAGTCGATCGCCCGGATCTGCGCCAACCCGAACTGCGCCGGGTCGAACCCGTCGGCGCGGCGGTAGCCGGGCGCTCCGCGCAGTGTGCCGTCCAGCCGGTACGTCCAAGCGTGGTAGGGGCACACGATCGTGGGGCCGGCGGTCCGGGTCGCGTCGCAGGGCAGCAGCTCGTGGCCTCGGTGCCGGCACGTGTTCGCGAATGCGCGCAGTTCGCCGTCCTCGTCGCGCACGATCAGGACCCCGCCCTGCCCCGTGTCAACGGCCCGTCGGTCGCCCGGCTGCGCCACGTCGGCCGAATAGCCCGCGCACATCCAGCGGCCGAAGAAGTTCGCCCGCTCCCACGCCAGCACGTCGGGATCCAGGTACGCCGCCCGGGGCAGCATCCGCGCCCGGCCGAGCTCAGCCAGGCACGCATCCAGCGATGCCGAGTCGATCGGTGCGGGCACGCCGCTCAGGCTACTTGCGGTTGACGCAGAGCTGGCCGCCGCCGGCGGTGACGTTGTCTTCCGGAACCGCGCACACCGGCTTGAGCTTGGACGCGATCGCCTTGCCCAGCTGGGGCAGCGGGATATAGGCCTGCTTGGTCGGTATCGTCACTTCGACGTACACGGCTCGGTCGACCGCGGTGAACACAGTCGCATTCTTGGTCTTGACCGGCAGCCAGTACACGCCGCTCAGGACGAGCTGCGACGTCGCCTCGAGCTGCGAGGGACGAGGCACGCCGCAGCGCAACACCACCGCCGGATCACCCCAGGCGACAACGTTCGGCGAGTCCGGAACCGTGTGCACGACACGGGGGGCGAGCTGCCCCAGCTGGACGGGCAACGCGCTCAGCACCTGGGCGCACGGACCCTCGGCCGAGGCATTCGCCGGGGGAGCGGACGCGGCGATCGGCGGCGGCGGCCCCGACAACGTCGACTTGGGCTCGCCGTTGCCGACGCCGCGGGCGAGCGCGAAGGCGACGATCACCACGACCGGTACCGCGATAGCCGTGGCGATACCGGCATTGCGGCGCCGGGTCGGGTCGATCGCAAAAGCTCCTCTATAGGTGGACGACCGGACACGTCAGCGTCCGGGTGATGCCGTCCACGGCCTGCACCCGGGCGACGACCAGCTTGCCCAGGTCGTCGACGGTGTCTGCCTCGGCACGCACGATGACGTCGTAAGGGCCGGTGACGTCCTCGGCGCTTGTGACCCCCGCGAGCGACGCGATCTCGGCGGCGACGGCGGCCGCCTTGCCAACCTCGGTTTGACTGAGGATGTACGCGTTCACGGTTGCCATCGGCGCGCCCTTCCGTCCTCGGATCGTCGGGAAGGTAGAACGTAGCGCAGGCACCGCACAGACCAGCACAGTGAGGACCGCGCGATCACCGTTTCCGACGTCGGGGAGTTCGGCCTGATTGCCCGGGTCACCGCACAGCTGACCCCCGCAGACACTACGCTGCTCGGCCCGGGCGACGACGCGGCCGTCGTCCGCGCTGCTGACGGCCGGGTGGTCGCCACGACGGACATGCTCATCGAGGGTCGGCACTTCCGCCGCGACTGGTCGACAGCGAACGATATCGGGCACAAGGCAGCCGCCCGCAACTTCGCCGACATCGCCGCGATGGGCGCTGTGCCCACCGCGCTCCTGGTCGGGCTTGGCGCGCCTCCCGAACTAGAACTCTCGTGGGCGGACGGGTTGATGGCCGGTCTGCGCGAAGAGTGCGGTGAGGTCGGGGCGGCCGTGGTGGGCGGGGACGTTGCCGCTGCGGACGTGATCACCCTGGGCATCACGGCGCTGGGCGACCTGCAAGGGCGCGACCCGGTTACGCTGAGTGGTGCCCGCGCCGATGACGTGGTGGCAGTTGCCGGACGGCTCGGCTGGGCGGACGCCGGATTCGCCGTGCTGAGCCGGGGGTTCCGTTCGCCGGTGCAGATCGTCGCCGCGCATCGCCGCCCGGTGGTGCCCTACCGCGAGGGCCCGTGGGCGGCCGAGGCCGGCGCCACCGCCATGACCGACGTCAGCGACGGGCTGATCGCCGACGTGGGGCACATCGCCGGGGCGAGCGGCGTCCGGATCGAGCTGCGGGCTGACCTCGTGCCGATGCCGACAAAGCTCAAAGAGGTCGGGGCGGCCCTCAATATCGACCCCTTGGTCTGGGTCTTCACCGGCGGCGACGACTACGCTCTCGTCGCCACGTTCCCGGCCCGCACCGAGCTACCCGCGGCCTGGACGGTGATCGGCGCAGTAGTCGAGGGCGACGGCGTCCGGGTCGACGGGCGGCGCTGGCCGGTCGGCGGGCACGAGCATTTCCGCTGACACCGTCGGGGCCACTTGGCGTGCGTCGATCTATTTGCGCGGTTTGATCTGGCGTGCCATCCCACCTTGTGGGACGATTCGGGCGTTAACCCTTCACATCGCGCTCGCCGTCAGGTTCGGCCTATTCGGGGAGGATCGCGGAAGGAAGTGGTGGACACAACGCCCCCGTTGCGGCAGCGGCGATGCGCAAATCCCAACGACGACGCGTAAGTGGGTCGAGGGATTCCTCCCACCCGCGCCACGCCGTTTGGAGGCGGTCGAATGAGACGAACGCTAATGGTCCTCGCCGCGGCTCTCCTGCTCCTCTTGGTGAACACAGTGGCTGCTCGGTCGTCCGTCGGTGCGCAGAGCCCGGCGGTTGGTCAGGGAAAGAGCGAGAAACTCCTGTGTAGTGAGGGAAGCCCGATCTGCGCCGAAGCCGCGGATGCCCTTGGCTATGAGGGCAAGTACACGGGTCATGATGAACCGTCGCTGCTCTTCTACTCGGATACGCCCGGCTCGGGCAACAATCAGGCTTATCGACTGGTGGTGCCGCGCGATCCGCCGGTGCTGCCGAGACAGGACGGAACGGGCGGCACATTCAACTTCCAGGACCGGATCGCCTTTTGGTTCGGCCTCGCGTTGTGTGACAACCAATCGGCGCCGGAGTTCACCCACGATCCGTGCACTCCGAACAGCGACAGCAACATCTTCGACGGGGCCGATCCGACGAAGGCCGACTACATCGGGCGGCACCCTGGGACGGCCTTCCTGGAACTGCAGTTCTATCCCCCGGGATGGGTCTCCTTCGACAAGGCGATCAGCTGCGACGCCACGCAGTGGTGCGCGGCTATGGCGATCTTCAGTCTCAACAGCAACCAGAACACCGGTGTCGACAACAACGCGGCCTGCCTGAACAGCGTCGGAGTCGAACCGGCGAACTTCGCGTTCATCACCAAGAGCGGCACGCCGCAAGCCCCGCCCGCGCCACTGAGTCAAACGCTGGCGTCGTTCACACCCGACAGCACCCAAGACCTGTTCATGGGCGCGGGCGATGCGCTCAACGTCTCGATTCATGACTCCGCCGCGGGGCTGGTTACCGAGATCCACGACCTCACGACCGGCGAGTCGGGATCGATGACCGCGAGCGTCGAGAACGGGTTCGCCCAGATCAACTACGATCCAACGGCCTCGACCTGCACGCAAACGCCCTACGCGTTCCACCCGATGTACTCCACTTCGAGCGAGCACACGCGGGTGCCGTGGGCCGCGCACTCCTACAGCGTGGCCTTCTCCGATGAGATCGGCCACTTCGAGTACTGCAACCGGGCCAACCCACAAGGCAACTGCGTCAATCCCGGCGTCAACGACAAGAAGAAGGACGCCGACGACACGGGTTGCTTCAACCCGGACCAATCCCTGCGGATTCAGATCGGCGGCTGCATAGCGACCGACAACGACTTCGACGGGGTCTCCTACCAGAAGACCTGGCCGGGCTCGCTGACGGATCCGGCGAGGGACGCCGCCCTCAACCCGCAATCGGTGCTGTTCTCGAGTCCGACGTTCAACGGCGGGCAAAACTACAGCCGAGCCGCGTTCGAAGCCGACCTACCCCGCATCGAGGCGGCCGACTTCGGTGGCATCTGCGATCGCAGCTCCCGGGCCGGATGCTCGAACCCGCCGCCGGGTTCGAACTTCTATCCGTTCTACAGCAGCCGAGACGACGCTTCCGTGGGCTGCGCGTGGCAACTCGGCGGAGCCAATATCCCCGGCACGACCAACACGTTCGGGGGCAACTCCTCAGCCGAGTTCGGCCCGTTGCTGTTCCTCGACTACCCAGGGCCGGGGTTCACTCCCATCCACCGCACCAACGACTTCCGACAAGTCCTGCCCAGCAATCCATGCCTTAGGTCATAGCGCCTGAGGCCAGGAGGGCGAGGACGATCCGAGACTGTCCTCGCCCTCCGACTCGCTAAGCTCGGCCGCGCCGCCCCGGACGACGCGGGCACGCCGGCGGCCGAGCACCGGCGAGGTCGCATCGTGCGGCCCGCGGTCGCCGAAGAAGCCCCGACTACGGTGAACGTGTGTTCGCCATCGAGCCCCGCCCGTTCACCGATCCGCTGACGGTCCGGCTGATCGAGGAGCTGCAGGAGGAGTACCACGCGCGGTATGGCGGGCCGGACAAAACACCGATCCAGGCGAAGGAGTTCGACCCGCCGGCCGGGCTCTTCCTTGTCGGGCTGCTCGATGGCGATCCGGTGGCCGGCGGTGGCTGGCGGCGCCTGGGGCCACGCGTCGGGGAGATCAAGCGTATGTACGTCGCGCGGCGCGCCCGCAGGCGCGGGCTGTCGCGGCTGATGCTGAACCGACTGGAATCTACCCTGGCGGCCGACGGCTACGAGCGGGTTGTGTTGATGACTGGCCTCGCGCAACCGGAGGCGATCGCGTTGTACGAGTCGAGCGGGTATCTGCGCGGCGAATCCTACGGCCCGTATGCCCGCGAGCCGCGGGCACGCTTCTATCGCAAGGAGCTGCGGCCCGAACTCAGCCGCGGATGACCTTGCCGGCCTTCAAGCAGGAGGCGCACACCTTGATGCGCTTTCGGGTGCCGGGCGCGACGATCGCGCGGACGGTCTGCACATTGGGATTCCACCGCCGGTGGGTGCGCCGGTGCGAGTGCGAGACGGACATGCCGAAGCCCGGGCCCTTGCCGCAGACATCGCAGACGCTGGCCACTGTGGCCTCCCATGCTGTGGATCCCTACGTGAGAACGCCCGGCCGTCAGCCGGGCTGCCATGAGTCTAGTCGCGAGGCCGCAGACGAGCCAAACCAGGCGGGCGCTCCAGTATCGTACGGCGAACCGCCCCGCCCGCCACGGCGCCTGGAGGTGCGGTCGGCGCGCTGCGGTTCCGCGGGACCCGGGAGGTGCATGTGCTCGACAAACTCGACGCCCCCGCGGTTCGCCGGTGGAGCATCGCCGCCGCCGAGGCGATGGCCGCGCACCGGGCCGAGATCGACGAGCTCAATGTGTTTCCGGTGCCCGACGGCGATACCGGCACCAACCTCGCACTGACCCTGCGCGCCGCTTGCGACGCGCTGGCCGCCGATGCGGCGATGACAGTTGCGGACGCCTTGCGGTCGCTGGCGAAAGGCGCCGTACTCGGCGCCCGCGGGAACTCCGGAGTGATCGTGTCGCAGATCCTGCGCGGATTCGCCGAAGCCGTCGACGGCGCGGTATGCGACGCGAAAGGGCTGCAGGCGGCGTTGCAGCGGGCGGCCGACCACGCCTACGCCGCCGTCGCGCAGCCTCTGGAGGGCACCATCCTCACCGTCGCTCGGGCCGCCTCCGATGCGGGCGCGGCCGTGCGCGACCCAGACCTGGCGGCCGTGATCACCGCCGCGGTCGCCGGCGCGTCCGATGCCCTCGACCGCACGACCGCGCAGCTGCCCGCCCTCGCTCGAGCGGGCGTCGTGGACGCCGGGGGGCGCGGGCTGGTCGTGATGCTCGACGCGTTGGCCGGTGTCGTCACCGGGATCCGAGCCGGACTGGCGCCGCCCGTGCGCTCGGCTCGGCCGCGGTCAATGCTCGAAGGCCCCCGTGAGGCGGGGAGCGAGGAGTACTCCTTCGAGGTGCAGTACCTGATCAACGCGGACGACGCCGCCGTCGCGACGCTACGCGGCGAATTGGCGCGGTTGGGGGATTCGCTGGTCGTCGCGGGTGCTGGTGACGGGGAATACAACGTGCACGTCCACGTGAACGACGTGGGTGCCGCGATCGAAGCCGCCGTCGAGGCCGGCCGTCCGCACCGCATCACCGTGGTCCGGTTCGCCGACCAGGCCAAGCCGCCGTCGGGCCGGGCTGGCGTGGCTGTGGTGGCCGTAGCGCCTGGCGAGGGATTAGCGCACCTCTTCGAGGGTGAGGGAGTGCACGTCGTGGGCGGCGGTCCGGGCGACAACCCGTCGATGGCCGAGGTCCTCACCGCGGTGCAGGGATGCGGAGCGGCGCACGTCATCCTGCTGCCGAACGCGTCGCAGGTGAGCGGCGTCGTCGAGGCCGCGGCCGACCAAGCTCGCGAGGACGGCATCGAGGTGGCTGTCGTCCCGACGCGGTCCCCGGTGCAGGGCCTGGCCGCCGTAGCCGTGCACGACGCAAGCCGCCGATTCGGCGACGACGTCGTGGCGATGGCCGAGGCGGCCGCCGCGACCCGCTGGGCGGAGGTCACTGTTGCGCAACGTGAGGCGCTCACAAGCCTGGGGCCCGTCGAGGCAGGCGACGTCCTGGGGTTGATCGACGGCGAGGTCATCGAGATCGGGACGTCCGTCCGGTCGGTGGCGGTGGCTCTCATCGATCGGCTACTCGGCGTCGGTGGTGAGATGATCACGATCCTGGCCGGTCGCGAGGCCGATCCCGGCCTTGTCGCCGAGGTGCACGCACACATCGCCCGGGCGGCACCGCTGATCGAGGTCGCCGTCTTCGACGGCGGCCAGCCGCACTACCCCCTGCTGCTCGGCGTGGAGTAGGCCCGACGGTCTTACCCCGGAGCTAACCTCCATGGCGTGACATGCGGCCCGGCGGTGCAGTGATGGCGACCCTTCAGACGAGGCTGATCGGGATCGTCGGCGGGCGTACCGCGAAGGCGCTGTCGTCTGCGTTCGGTCTGGAGACCGTCGAAGACCTTTTGCGCCACTATCCCCGACGCATGGCCGAGCGCGGCGAACTGACCGATCTCGCGTCATTGCGCATCGACGACGACGTCACGGTGCTGGCCGAGGTGCGTTCGTCGCGGGTCATCCGCAACCGAAACGGTTCCGGATCTCGCGTGGAGGTGGTGGTGGGCGACGGCAAAGGCACGCTGAAGCTGACGTTCTTCGGCAATCGCCACGCCTGGCGGCAACGTGAGCTGACCCCGGGCACGCTCGGCCTGTTCGCCGGGAAGGTCAGCGTGTTCGCCAACACGCGCCAGTTGACCCACCCGGAATACGTCGTGCTGCGCGGCGACGGGCTGGAGCACCTGGAGGCCGACGCGTTCGCCGGCGCGCTCATCCCCGTGTATCCGGCTACCAGAGACGTGCGCACCTGGCAGATCTCCAACTGCGTCCAGTTGGTGCTGGCCAGCCTCGATCCGGTCCCCGACCCGATGCCGAGCGAGGTGCGCGCAAAGCATGGGCTGGTCGACCTCGACGCGGCGCTGCGTAGCATGCATCAACCGGACACGCGCGATGAGTGGCATGCCGCTCGATACCGGCTCAAGTGGGACGAGGCGCTCGGCGTGCAACTCGCCTTGGCCCAACGCCGAGTGGCGGCCGGGACCAACCCGGCGATGCCTCGGCCCGCGGTGCCGGACGGTGTGCTCGCCGCCTTCGACAAGCGCCTGCCGTTCGAATTGACGGCCGGCCAGCGCGAGGTCGGCGAGCAGCTCGCCGCCGAGCTGGCCCGTCCGCACCCGATGCACCGGCTGCTGCAGGGCGAAGTCGGCTCAGGCAAAACGGTCGTCGCACTCCGCGCCATGCTCCAGGTGCTCGACGACGGCGGACAGGCCGCTCTACTCGCTCCTACCGAAGTGCTCGCAGCCCAGCACACCCGTTCGATCGAGACGCTCCTCGGCGATCTGGCCCGTGCCGGTCAGCTCGGGGGGGCCGACATCGGCACGCGGGTAGCGCTGCTGACCGGATCCCTGCCAGCCGCCGCCCGCAAGGCCGCCCTGCTCGACGCGGCCAGCGGCGCCGCCGGCATCGTGGTCGGTACGCACGCGCTCATCCAGCAGCACGTCAGCTTCGCCGATCTGGGGCTCGTGGTTGTCGACGAGCAGCATCGATTCGGCGTCGAGCAGCGAGACGCCTTACGCAGCAAGGCGAAACAGCCTCCTCACCTGCTCGTGATGACCGCTACGCCGATCCCGCGCACGGTCGCGATGACCGTGTTCGGCGACCTCGACACGTCCGTGCTGCGCGAGCTGCCGCGCGGACGCTCGCCGATCTCGACAACTGTGGTGCCGGTCGGCGAGCGACCGGCGTGGCTCGAGCGCGCATGGCAGCGAATACGCGAGGAGGTTGAGGCCGGGCGGCAGGGCTACGTCGTCTGCCCCCGCATCGGCGCGGGAACGGAGGTCGACTCCTACCTGGAGGCCGAATTCGACGACGTCGAGCTGCCCGGCCCGCGACCGTCCCTCGCCGTTACCGACACGATGGCGATGCTGCAAGACGGTCCGCTGTCCGGACTGCGCCTGGAGATGCTGCACGGCGGGCTGGCGCCGGACGAGAAGGACCGCGTCATGGCCGGATTCGTCGCCGGCGATGTCGACGTGCTGGTCGCCACGACAGTTGTCGAGGTGGGCGTCGACGTGCCGAACGCCACCATCATGGTGGTGCTCGACGCCGAACGATTCGGGGTCTCACAGCTGCACCAGTTGCGCGGGCGGGTCGGCCGGGGCCGTGACCCCGGGCTGTGCCTGCTCGTCACGGAAGCACTGCCGGGAACGCCGTCCCGTGAGCGACTCGACGCCATCGCTGCGACGACGGATGGCTTCGAGCTGGCCCGCCTGGATGTCGAGCAACGCCGCGAGGGCGACGTGCTCGGTGCGGCCCAGTCCGGGCGGCGCTCGACACTGCGGCTGCTCTCATTGCTGCGCGACGAGGATCTGATCGCGCAGGCTCGCGAGGAGGCGGGACGCCTCGTCGCCGCCGACCCGGACCTGAACGCCCATCCACTCCTGGCCGCGCAGGTGGCCACGCTCGTGGGGGAGGCGCGGGCCGAGTACCTGGAGAAGGCGTGACCCGGATTGTTGCCGGGGCAGCGAAAGGCCGCCAGCTCACAGTCCCGGCTCGCGGCACCCGGCCGACCTCCGATCGAGCCCGGGAGGCGTTGTTCAGCACGCTCACGACGTTGGTCGACCTCGAGGGTGCTCGCGTCCTGGACCTCTACGCCGGCACCGGTGCGGTCGGGCTCGAGGCTCTGTCGCGCGGCGCCGCACACGCCACGTTTGTCGAGTCCGACCGCACCGCCGCCGCGACGCTGCAGCGCAACATTGCCGCCGTCGGATTGCCCGGTGCCTCGGTCGTGCGCCGGACCGTCGAGGCGTATCTCGCCGGTCGCCCGGATGGTCCGTTCGACCTTGCCTACGCCGACCCGCCGTACGCACTGGATGACGCGTCGCTCGCCGGCGTGCTCAGCGCCCTCAGCGAGCCGGCCTGGCTCGCGCCGGCCGCCGTCGTCGTGGTCGAACGCCCCGCGCGGGGCAGCGAGCCGGGCTGGCCAAGTGTGATTCAGTCGATCAGGCAGAAACGCTACGGCGAAGGTTCGCTTTGGTACGGTCGGCGCCGATGAACGAGACAACGGTGCGACGGGCCATCTGCCCCGGCTCGTTCGACCCGGTCACGAACGGTCACCTCGATATCATCGGCCGGGCGGCGAACCTCTATGACGAGGTCGTCGTCGCCGTGTTCATCAACCGCACGAAGTCCGGGCTGTTCACGGTCGACGAACGCATCGCGATGCTCGAAGAGGCAATAGCCGAGCTCCCCAACGTCCGCGTCGACTCCTTCCGCGGGCTCACCGTGGACTACTGCAAAGCCCACGACATTCCGGTGATCCTCAAGGGACTGCGTGCCGTCAGCGACTTCGACTACGAGTTGCAGATGGCGCAGATGAACCGGGATCTCGCCGACGTCGACACGCTCTTTATGCCGACCAACCCGCAGTACAGCTTCCTCGCGTCGAGCTTGGTCAAGGACATCGCCGGCTGGGGTGGCGACGTCTCGAACCTGGTACCGCCAACCGTGCTGAAAAGGCTGATCGAGCGGACCCGCGGTTCGTGACCCAGTGGTCGTTGCGGCGGGCCGACAAGCTGCTGACCGAGCTCGTAGAACTGATCGAGACGGCCCGCACCGTTCCGATGTCCGGGTCATGCATGGTCCCCCGTGAGCGCGCGCTCGACCTTCTCGACGACCTGCGAGAATGCCTCCCCGCCGAGCTGACCGACGCCCGGCAGGTGCTGTCCGAACGGGACGCGCTCCTCGCCGAGGCGCGCGAGCACGCCGCCCAGCTCGTCCATGACGCCGAGGTCCGCGCGTACGAGATTGTCCAGGCCGGCCAGGCCGAACACGCCGAGCTCGTCTCGGCCAGCCGGGTGCATCAGACCGCCGCCGAACAGGCCGGGCAGACTCGGGACGCGGCGCAGGCGTACGCGGTGGAGGAGCGGACGCAGGCTGATCAGTACGCCGCCGCCCTGCGCCAAGATGCCCAGGCGTTCGCCGATCGAACGCTGGCCGACCTCGTGGACGTGCTGCAACAGGCGGTGGCCACCGCCGAGCAGGGCCGCGACGCCTTGTCCCACCGTGGCGACGACACGAACCCGACGATTTCCGACTAGCCCGCCTCCTCGGCTAGACTTGGCGGCGGCCTCATCCTGATCGCGGCCGGTTTCGCATGCCCGAGAACACAACACCGAAGCGCCACCTCGATGCGCGCGATCCGTTCGTCCTCGACACGAGGCGACTCGGACGCCAGCCGGGGACGATGCTCACCGATCGGCGTCGTGTTCCCGCGCCTGCGGGACTCCGCCAAGATCTCGTCGGGGTACCGGAAGGTGCTCCGCTCGACCTCGACCTGCGGCTCGAGTCGGCTACGGAGGGCGTGCTCGTCACGGGCACGGTCACCACGGCGATCGCGGGAGAGTGCGGGCGTTGCCTCGATCCGGTCACTCGCGACTTCGTGGTCGAGGTGGTCGAGCTGTTCGCCTACCCGAACAGCGCGACCGCCGAGACGACCGACGAGGACGAGGTTGACCGGATCGTCGACGACCTGATCGACGTCGAGCCGGTGGTGCGTGACGCGGTGGTGTTGGGTCTGCCGGTGACCCCGCTCTGCCAGCCGGATTGCGCCGGGCTGTGCCCGACCTGCGGGCAGCGGCTCGACGACCTTCCGGCGGGTCATACGCACGAGCAACTCGATCCGCGATGGGCCGCTCTGACCGAACGGTTCGGCGGCGGGATCGGATCCGCTGACTAGAAGGAGTCACTGTGGCAGTCCCGAAGCGGCGGATGTCGCGCAGCAACACCCGCTCGCGTCGCGCTCATTGGAAGACGAGCGCCCCAACCCTCGCTCCGTGCCCGAACCGGGCCTGCGGCCGGCTGAAGCTGCCGCACACGGCCTGCCCGGCGTGCGGACAGTACGACGGCAAGCAGGTCCTCGCGGTCTAACCGCGTGGCCTCTGCTGTCCAGCCGGCCAACCAGGCCCGGCTCGCCGATGCCCTCGGGGTCCCGTTGGACCCCGAGCTGTTGCAACGTGCCCTGACGCACCGCTCCTACGCCTACGAACACGGCGGCGCACCGCACAACGAACGGCTCGAGTTCCTGGGCGATTCGGTGCTCAGTATCGTGATCACCGAGACGCTGTACCGGGCCCACCCCGACCTGCCCGAAGGCAAGCTCGCCAAGTTGCGTGCCGCCGTCGTGAACATGCGCGCCTTGGCCGACGTGGCCCGCAAGATAGGTGACGAGGGGGGTCTGGGGCCGTATCTGCGCCTGGGCCGCGGCGAGGAGGTCACCGGGGGCCGCGACAAGGCCAGCATCCTCGCCGATACGGTCGAGGCGCTGCTCGGCGCGATCTTCCTTGCGCACGGCCTGGACGTAGCTGCTCGCGTCATCCACAACCTTTTCGACGGCCTTCTCTCCGACGTGGCCAACCACGGCGCCGGCCTGGACTGGAAGACCAGCCTGCAGGAGCTAACCGCTGAGCTGAACATCGGCGTCCCGGAGTACGTGATCACGTCGTTCGGTCCGGACCACGTGAAGACGTTCACCGCCCGGGCATCGGTGGCGGGTGAGCTGTTCGACGCGAGCACGGGGCGCAACAAGAAGGAGGCCGAGCAGGCTGCGGCGCAGAGCGCCTACCGTGTGCTGCGGGCGCGCGCCGACCTGGCCGACCCGCCGGCGCAGGTGTGAGCATTGCCCGAACTGCCCGAGGTCGAGACAGTACGGGACGGCCTCGAGAAATGGGTCTCCGGTCGCGTTGTGGCTAGCGTCGACGTCCGCCACCCGCGGTCGGTTCGCCGCCATCTCGCGGGGGGCGCCGACTTCGCGTCGCGGCTGCCCGGCCGCCGGCTTGGCCTCGCGGCGCGGCGCGGCAAGTACCTGTGGCTGCCGCTCGATGACGCCGACGAAGCCCTGCTGGCGCATCTCGGCATGAGCGGCCAATTGCTCCTCCGAGACCTCTCGGAGCCCGAGGAGCGCCACCTGCACATCCGGATCCGCTTCGCCGATGACGGTCCCGAGCTGCGCTTCGTCGACCAGCGGACGTTCGGCGGGCTGGTGATCGACGAACTCGTGCCCACGCCCGATGACCCCGGCGAGACGATGCCGTCGCTGATCGAGCACATCGCCCGCGACCCGCTCGATCCGGCCTTCGACGAGGACGCCGTCGTGACACGGCTGCGCCGGCGGCGAAGCGGCGTCAAGCGAGCCCTGCTCGACCAGTCGCTGATCTCAGGCGTCGGCAACATCTACGCCGACGAGGCGCTGTGGCGGGCCAAGTTGCACGGCGAGCGGTTGTCCTCAGCGCTCACCCGCCGACAAGCCCACATGCTGCTCGCCGAGGTCAGGGCGGTGCTCGTCGAGGCCATCGTCGCCGGCGGCACGTCGTTCGACTCGCTGTACGTGAACGTCAACGGCGAGGGCGGATACTTCGAACGCACGCTGAACGTGTACGGACGGACCGGCGTGCCGTGCAACCGATGCGGCACCCCGATCCGCCGGGCGGCGTTCATGAATCGCTCGAGCTATTACTGCCCGCACTGCCAGCGCTCGCCGCGGCGGGCCGCTACGCGAAGAGGAGGCGCAGATCCGGCTGTCAGGTGGCTGTAAGACCGGCAGAAGGGCCGGGCGATTGTTGACCTGTCTTTCCTGAGGTGCGACCATGAAGGGACTTGACGGAAGCAGCGCGTCCGCCGCATCCGGATTCGGGTGTAACGCGTCGGGAGGTGCGCCCCTTCCGCCGGGTCGTTCAGAGACAACGTAGGTTGATGACCGACCAGGAGCACATCGGGCATCGACGCTGTGGTGTGAAAGGTCGCTATATGGCACGCGCCTTGCTGGGATATGTAGGCAGCGCATCCGAACAGACTCTCTCTTTCGAGGTAGTACGCCTCCGACGTCGCGTACAGGAACTCGAGCACGAGATCGCCGAGTTGCGGGCAACTCCCCAGCAGGAGATCGATCCCGCTCTCGACCTGGAGTTGCACCGAATGGCCGAAACCGCCGAACCCGCCCTGGCCTGACCGAGGCCGGCCGCCGGTTTGGTGTGGCTGCGGCCTGCCTCCATCACGCCAATTTGCCTGCACGCTAGATTCTCGGCAACGATCAGGCGTCCGCTGATGGCGGGCGGCCAGCTTGCTGATCCGGGAGATTCGTGCACCTCAAGTCGCTGACGCTCAAGGGTTTCAAGTCTTTCGCCTCGGCTACGACACTGTGCTTCGAGCCGGGCATAACCGCCGTCGTCGGCCCGAACGGCTCGGGTAAGAGCAACGTCGTCGACGCCATCGCCTGGGTGCTCGGCGAGCAGGGCGCGAAGGCATTGCGCGGCGGCAAGATGGAAGATGTCATCTTCGCCGGCACAGCTGGGCGGGCGCCGCTGGGGCGCGCCGAGGTTACGCTCACGGTCGACAATTCCGACAACGCGTTGCCCATCGACTACACCGAGGTATCAATCAGCCGGCGGATGTTTCGCGACGGGGCCAGCGAGTACGAAATCAACGGCAATTCGTGCCGGCTGCTCGACATCCAGGAACTGCTATCCGACTCCGGCATCGGACGTGAGATGCACGTCGTGGTCGGACAGGGGCAACTCGACTCGGTGCTGCAGGCCCGGCCTGAGGACCGGCGCGGTGACGGCGAGGTCGCTCTCCAGCGCAGCCTCCCGCCGGGACGCGATTGCCAGCACGCCCTCGACCTCGGCCCGCCGGGCACGGGCCGCGGTCTCGTCGGCGACATCCTTGTCGAGCGCGTCGCGGAGCTGGACGAGGTCGTCGGCGAGCAGCCGCAGCCGGGCGTCCCGGAGGTCGGACTGCACACCCGCGGCCCGGCGGGCGACCTCCGCCTGCCGGCCCAGCGGCTTCAGCTGGCGGCGCAGCTCGGCGGTGAGGTCGGCGAGCCGGTCGAGGTTGTGCTGCATCCCGTCGAGCTTGCGGAGGGCCTTCTCCTTGCGCTTGCGGTGCTTGAGGACGCCGGCCGCCTCCTCGATGAAGGCGCGGCGGTCCTCGGGGCGCCCGGAGAGGACGGCGTCGAGCTGCCCCTGGCCGACGATGACGTGCATCTCCCGGCCGATGCCGGAGTCGCTGAGCAGCTCCTGGACGTCGAGCAGCCGCACCTTGTCGCCGTTGATCTCGTACTCGCTCTCCCCGGAGCGGTACATGCGGCGGGTGATCGACACCTCGGTGTACTCGATCGGCAGCGCGCCGTCGGTGTTGTCGATCGTCAGCGTCACCTCGGCCCGGCCGAGGGCGGGGCGGCCGGCGGTGCCGGCGAAGATGACGTCCTCCATCTTGCCGCCGCGCAGGCTCTTGGCGCCCTGCTCGCCGAGGACCCAGGAGATCGCGTCCACGACGTTGGACTTGCCGGACCCGTTGGGCCCGACGACGGCGGTGATCCCGGGCTCCAGCCGCAGCGTCGTGGCGGACGCGAAGGACTTGAAGCCCTTGAGCGTCAGGCTGGAGAGGTGCACAGAAC
>JBKPQM010000224.1:0-12033 GCA_046734095.1 Actinomycetota bacterium
CACTCTTGGTGACTACGAGTCCGCGTGCCAACTCACTCATGCCGATGCCGTCGGTACTTGCACTCAGCTGCGCGAGGATTGCGAACTGCACCTCGGTCAGGTCGTAGGCCCGCAGCTGCTGCGCCACTGCCCGCTGCAACCGGTCGCCGGCGCCGCGCAGCGCGAAGTACGCGGCGAGCTCCTCGTCGCTGAGAGCCCTGACCACGCATCCTCCTGTTGTTCAAATTCAAACTATACGCTACCGTCGAACTCGTTCAAATTGAAACGATACCAAGGCGGTTACCCGCTGGACAGGAGAACATCATGCGTATTGCCGTCCTCGGCACCGGCCACATGGGCCGCACCCTCGGCGCGGGCCTCATTGGCGCCGGTCACGACGTTGTATTCGGATCCCGCGACCCGAGCCGGGCAACGGACCTGCCCGCGCCTGCGTACGACCACGTCCAGGCCATTGCCGGCAGCGACGTCGTCGTCAGCGCCATCGCGGCGGCGCACTCGCTCGAAACCCTCACCGCACTCCGGGAATCGCTCGCCGGGCGGGTGCTGATCGACATCGGCAACGCCGTCGACGAGCACCTGGACTTGATCTATCCGGACTCAAGCCTGGGTGAGCATCTGCAGCACGCGCTCCCGGACACGCGGGTCGTCAAGACGCTCAACACGGTCGGCGGTCCGATCGGCGTGAACCCGACCCTGCTGTCGGCGCCGACGAACGTGTTCCTCTCC
Organism: Actinomycetota bacterium; assembly: GCA_046734095.1. Classification (GTDB taxonomy): domain Bacteria; phylum Actinomycetota; class Actinomycetes; order Mycobacteriales; family Jatrophihabitantaceae; genus DASXRA01. Next base: position 727 of record JBKPQM010000224.1, read on the forward strand.
GGCGACGACGACGCTGCTAAGCGGGTCGTCGGGGGCATCCTCACGGATCTCGGCTGGGCGGTGGATCGACAGGTCGACCTGGGCGGGATCACCACCGCGCGGGCGGTCGAGCACTACTTCCTGTTCTTCGCTGCCCTGATCGGCGCCCTGCGCACCCCGACGTTCAACATCGCCATCACCCGGTGACCGTCTCATAGCCCTTTGTTCGCCGACCTCACCGGATTCCTGCCGTTGTCGATCCAAGTTGGCTGACCGCGAACCAGGACGCGGCAAAGCGCTTCTTCACTGTGTCGGCTGGCGGTGCCAGCCTGGACGGGTGAGACCGAGGATCCGGTACTGTGCCACGCCCGCGGGCCACGTCGCCTACTCGACGGCGGGCGCCGGCCCGGCGCTGTTGTGCGACTCGGGCTGGATCACTGATCTGGTTGGGCAGTTGGAGCTGTTTTCCTTCGGCAGCTTCATGGAGCGACTGGCCGAGCGGTTTACCGTGATCCGCTATGACAAGCCCGGGTGCGGCTTGTCGGATCGGGACGGGGTTGACCTGTCGCTCGGCGGCCAGGTGGCCGCCGCGCTGGCGGTGGCCGACGCGGTGGGCGCCAGCCGGTTCCGCGTGTTCGGCGCCTCGCAGGGCGGTCAGCTGGCCGCATCGATCGCGGCGCGGTACCCGGATCGGGTCGAATCACTCGTGCTGTATGGGATGTGTGCCAGCGGCCGGGATCTGGCGCCGGCCGAGGTCCGGAGTTCGCTCGTGGCACTGGTGAGGGCGCATTGGGGCCTGGCGCTGAAGGCGCTGGCCGGCGCCTTCGTCGCCGATCCCACCGCTGAAGATGTAGAAGCGTTCGCCCGGTTCCAGCGGGCGAGCGCCTCGGCCGACGTGGCGGCCCGGCTACTGGCGGTCTATTACGACACCGACATCACGGCCCTGCTCCCGGAGGTCCGGGCGCCCACGGCGGTGCTGCACCGCGAGGCGGACAGGGGGACCAAATTCGAGTTGGGCCGCGAGGTCGCCGCGCTGATCCCAGGGGCGACGCTGGTTCCACTGCCGGGTTCCAGCCACGTGTTCTACCACGGCGACTGGCCCGCGGTCCTCGATGCGATGCTCAGTTTCTTGTCCGAGCCCGCGAACGCGAAGCCGCGGCTCACGGATCGTGAGCTCGAGGTGGCCGAACTGATCGCCGAGGGCCCGACCAATCAGGCCATCGCCTGCGACGGGGTTGGCGATCGATCGCGGCCTGCTCACGGTGCTCGTTGCCGCGGCAAGCGCCCGCGCGTCTCCAGGGCCTCCGACAGTAGCTCTACCGCCCGAGCCGGTGTCCCAGCGTCTCTGGCGGCCTGCGCTTCCTTCAACCTGGCCAGGAACACGTCCAGGTCCAGCGTCGCCGAACCTAGCTGCACGCGATACCCGTCACCGACGGAACCGATCACGTCCCGGACACCGCGGACGGCGTCCGCGCCCAGGGACTGGCGCAGCCGCGATACGTAGGTGCGGACGGTTCCTACCGCTGATCGGGGCACGTCGGCCCCCCACAGCGCGTCGATCAACGCGCTGAGTGAGACCTGCCGTCCCTCAGCAAGCAACAACGCCGCCAGCACCGCCCGCTGCTGCGGCGAGCCCAGCTCGAGCTCGGCGTCACCCCGCCAGGCGCGCACCGGGCCGAGCACCGCGAACCTCAACTCCCCGACCATTCATTCCCTCCCCATTCCGAAATCCACAGGCATCACATCCGGGCGCGCTGCCTGTTCGCGCTCCGCCATCAGCGACTGCAACGCCGCATCCACTCCCCCGACCAGGCGTCGCGGGTCACGATCGACCTTGGCAACTACCTGAAGCCCCTGTACCAGCATCGTCAGTGCGGTGGCCCAGCCGGCCAGATCCACTGAGTTGGCGATCTCCCCCTGGCGCGTGGCCGCGCGCAGGCCCTGCAAGAACCCGTCCTCGACATCCGAGAACACGCCGGCCACGATGAGCGCCGCACCCTCGTCTCCGGGCAGCCGCTCGCCGACGGTGTTCGCGGCGAGACACCCCCGGGGCTGTTCCTGCTGGGCGGCCAGCTCGATGAAGCCGATCATCACAGCGCGGATCCGCGGCAGCACGGGTCCCCCCGCCAGCAACGCGGGCGCCAGCGCCCGGGCCTGGGTGTCGCGGTAGCGCCCCAGCGCCCGCAAGAACAGCGCGTGCTTATCGCAAAAGGTTCGGTACAGGCTGCCGGGATGCACGCCGAGTTCCGCCGTGATGTCGGAGACGGACGTCGCGTCGTACCCCTTGGTCCAGAACAGCTCCATGGCACGGTCGATGACGTCGGTCTCGTCGAAGCCGCGTGGTCGGGGCACCCCGGCATGCTACCAAATAGTTGAACGCGCATTCCCAAACCTGGCGAAGGCCGGTCGCCAGCCATCTTGGACGCCGGGTCAGACGAGGACCGTGCCACCGTCGACGGTGAGAACCGTGCCGGTGGCGAACGGCTCGGTGAGGAGAAAGAGGTACGCCTGCGCGATCTCGTCGACCTCGCCGACGCGTCCGACCGGAAGGCTCGCGCCGACCTGCTTGTACATCACTTCTTGGTCGGCTTCGCTCATTCCCGACCACAGGGGTGAGCGCACGACGCCAGGGGAGACGGCGTTGACCCGGATCGGGGCTAGCTCGACGGCCAGCGCGCGGGTAAGCGCCTCGACCGCGCCGCAGATACTGGCCGCCACTGCCCAGCCTGGACGGGGGCGGTCTTTGGCGACGCCGGTGGTCAGGGTGATCGAGCCGCCCGGACGCAGGTGGGGCACGGCGGCATGCACGGCCGCGAGCGCGCCGAAGTAGCGCAGCGTGAACGCGCTCCTGGCGGCGTCGAGCTCCAGCGCGTCGATGCTCATGAGGGTCAGTGGCTCACCTGCCGTGTACACCAGGTGATCGAACGGGCCCAGTCCGGCGAGGAGGGCCTTCACCTGCCCGGCGTCGGCCAGATCCGCTACGTATCCCCGCGCGCCCGACGGCAGGCGGTCAATCGCCTGGTCGACACTCGGCCGCCGGCTGGACACGACCATGACGTCGGCTCCGTGCTTGGCGGCGGATGCCGCTGTGGCGAGTCCGATACCGGACGTGCCGCCGAGAGCGACGACGCGCTGACCGCGTAGATCCATTACGATTCCCTTCCGCTGGGGTCTGACTGTGCTGCGCCGACGTGGTAGCGGCCGACGTGATTTCACGGTGCGGCTGGCTCTATCCCGACGTCCAAGACCTAATTTTGGCTCCGTAATACCGTCGAGGTATGGCCCCGGGAGCTGGGCGGCGGTCCGGCTCCCGCCTGCTGTGACAGGCTCTGCTGTGACAGGCTCGCGACATGATTGCTCATCTCGTCGACGGGACCTACGAGATCTTCCGGCAGTACTACGCGCCGCGGCCCGGACATCTCGACAGCGCCGGCGTCGAGATCGGGGCGACCCGCGACGTCGTCCAGTCCGTGTTCACGATGCTGCACGACGGTGCCACCCACGTCGGGGTCGCGACAGACCATGTCATCGAGTCGTTCCGCAACGAGATTTGGCCGACGTACAAGTCGAGCGCCGGCATGGACCGGCTGCTGCTGGCGCAGTTCGACGGGCTCGAGGACGCACTGCGGGCGCTCGGCGTCGCGGTCTGGCCGATGGTGGATCTCGAGGCGGACGACGCGCTGGCGAGCGCAGCCGTCGTCGCCGCGGCCGACCCACGGGTCGAGCAGGTGATCATCTGCACGCCCGACAAGGATCTCGGGCAATGCGTCGGCGGCAAGGTCATCCAGTGGGACCGCCGCCAGGACAAGCTGATCAACGCCGCTGGAGTGATCGCGAAGTTCGGCGTCCCGGCCGAGTCGATACCCGACTGGCTGGCCCTCGTCGGCGACAGCGCTGACGGCTTCCCAGGATTGCCGGGGTTCGGCGCGAAGTCCGCAGCGACGCTGCTCGCCCGGTACGGGCACCTGGAAGACATCCCAACCGACGCCAAGGAGTGGGACGTCACGCTGCGCGGGGCGGCGACGTTGGCGGCGACGCTCGTTGCCGAGCGTTCCGACGCCGAGACGTTCAAGCTGTTGGCCACGCTGCGCACCGACGCCGCCGTCGGCACGGTCGACGAATGGGAGTGGACCGGGCCCACCGAGGACTTTCCAGCCTGGTGCGAGCGATTCGGCCGGCCGCGACTGGCGAAGGACGCCATCGCCTTGGCCGCAAAACGAAACGGCAAGGCGGCCCGCTAGCTGCGGTCCGCGCGTGACGCGCCGCCGCGTTTGAGCGACGATTGCCGGATGACGCAACGGCTGGGGCGGGTACCTGATCCGGCGCAGGACGACGGACGGCCGCAACGTCATCGCGTCGTCGTGATCGGCTCCGGATTCGGCGGCCTGTTCGCGGTCAAGGCGCTCCAGGGCGCACCGGCCGACGTCACGCTGATAGACCGGACGACGCACCACCTGTTCCAACCGCTGCTGTACCAGGTGGCCACCGGCATCTTGTCCGAAGGCGAGATCGCCCCGCCGATCCGCGACATCTTCAAGCGAGAGCGCAACACCGACGTCCTTCTGGGCGAGGTCACCGGCATCGACCTCACCCAGCGCGCAGTGACCTCGGAACTGGACGGCCACGCCACCGTGACCTCGTACGACAGCCTCATCGTGGCGGCCGGAGCCGGGCCCTCCTATTTCGGCAACGAGCAGTTCGCCGCGGTGGCACCCGGTCTCAAGAGCATCGACGACGCGCTGACTCACCGCCAGCGGATCTTCGCCGCCTTCGAGTTCGCCGACCAGGCCGAGTCGGCTTCAGAACGCGAGCAGTGGCTCACCTTCGCGGTCGTCGGCGGCGGCCCGACCGGTGTCGAAATGGCCGGACAGCTCGCCGAACTCTCCCGCCGCAGCCTCCGCGACAACTACCGCCGAATCGATCCGGCCGCGAGCCGCATCGTCGTGGTGGAGGCCGGACCGGCGCTGCTCGCCGAGTTCGGACTACGGCTGTCCCGCAAGACCGCAGCCGATCTGCGCAAACTAGGTATCGAGGTGCTCCTCGACACCCGCGTCGTCGGTGTTGACGACACCGGGGTCGACACCGAATCCGCCGCGGGGCCGCAACGCATCCCGGCGCGCACTATCGTGTGGGCGGCCGGGGTTAGCGCGTCACCGCTCGGCGGCCTGGTCGCCAACGCGACCGGCGCGGAGACCAATCGCCACGGGCAGGTTGCAGTCAATCCCGACTGCACCCTGCCCGGGCACCCCGAGGTTTTCGTCGTCGGCGACCTCATGCAGATTTCTGGCACCCCAGGCGTCGCGCAGGTCGCCATCCAGAGCGGCCGGTTCGCAGCCAAGACGATCCGCGATCGCCTCCAAGGACGCCCACCGCGACCTCATTTCCACTACCGAGACAAGGGCATGCTCGCCACGATCTCCCGCTTCCGGGCTGTGGCGGCCATCGGGCCCCTGCGCATCGGCGGGACGCCGGCGTGGGTGCTCTGGCTCGGCGTCCACCTCTTCTACCTCGTCGGCTTCAAGAACCGGGTAACTGTCGTCCTGCACTGGGCGGTGAGCTTCCTCGGGAAGGGCCGCTCCGAACGCACCGCGCCATCGCTGCGTCGCTCCGGCACACAACTTCCACCCGCAGGCCGGCCGCCCATGGCGCCAGACCTGCAGACGAGGACGAGCGGCGAATAGGTGGTAGAGGCGAACGAGCAGATGAAGAACACGACTGTGGCCGAGGTCCAATGACCCCTGTTGCTGCTCGCTGCGGCGATCCTCCTGGCGTGGGGACGGTTCGGGCCCCCATCCTTCACGGGCTGACCGGTCACGTGCTCGCGTGCTGCAACGTGGCGTAGAGGCCATAGATTGCGAACGCCGACGCCCCCAACGCGAGGGCGACGTCTGACACCCGAAGCCGTCGGCGCGCGGCGGCGAACCGGGGGTAGACGACGAACACGACAAGCTGGCTCAGCCACAACGCGACCAGCGACGGCTTGAGCAGATCGTCGTAGATCCGCTCCGGGTTTACCAGGGTGATCGGCGCCGACACGACAAGAACGACGGCCAGCGCAGTGACGACGGTCCGCGTGGAGCGAGCCGTCAGGACGTGTAGCAGCCGGCTCAACGCCAGGTACTCGATGAGCATGACGCCGGCGATGCTGACCACCGTGCCCACGCCAATAGCGACCGCCAGGGTATGGCCTGAGAACACCTCGGCCATCGACATGCCGGGGATCGGAGCCCGGGTGAACGCGGGGTTCTCCGCCAACGGGAAGACCGCCGCCACCACGCCCGCTGCGACAAGCCCAAACGCGATGACCATACCGCGACGTATGGTTCGCTTCGGCCGGGCCACTTCGCCGCCCAGGTAAAGCGGCAGGCTGCCGCACACGTACAGCAGCGCGATCTGCGCCGTCGCAGTCGCCGCTGCCCCGGACGGCGTCGGCAGCGCGAACGACCGGGCCGGGGCGTCGTGGCCGATGCTGACCGCGGCCAGGAGGCCGACGAGCACGAGCTGGCCCACCGCCATCGCACCGAGCACCGCAAGCGTGACCGCTCGCCCGCCGAGCATGACGGCGGCCAGCATCACCGGTATCGCGACCTCGAGCAGTCCCTGGTAGGGCCGGACGCCGGGCAGCACCGCGGGCAGTGTTTCGTAGACGATCGACGCCGTCGTATACACGAGGTAGAGCGCGTAGCTCGCGATCCACAGCCCGGCCTGCAGCAACGCCACCCGTCGGCCGGCCGCCGCCTCGACGAACCCGTAGAGGCCACCAGCCCCGGCGATCTCTCCGGAGTAGCGCAGCCACACCAGTAGCGGCACCGAGAAGACCACCGCGGCCGCGATTCCGACCAGCCCGGCCGAGGCGCTGGCGTCGGTCAGGATCGACGGCGCGTATAGAGCCGCCAGCGCGAGCGGACCGCCCAAGGATGCGATCGCAACGCCGAGGAAGGCAGCAGAACCGATCTGGTGACCCGCCGCCGTTTCAGCCGGCGGCGGGCTACCCGCGGTGCGACGTAGCAGCCCTTCGGACGTCACGACCAGCCGCCACCGCCACCACCGGCAGACGACGAGGAGCTCGAGGAGGACGAGCTCGTGATCGGCTGTCCTGACGGCGCCAGGAGCCACCACATGGCGCCGAAGTTGTCGCTGCCCTGCCCGTTGGTCTGGCCGGCTGCCGTGTCGAGCTTGTAGTAGTACAACGGATGCCCGGCGTACACGACTTGCTTGGTGCCGTCAGAGCGGGTGATCGTCGTCAGCATGCTGGCCGTCGCGCCACCGGAGGCCGTCGGAGCAGCGCTCGTCGTCAACGGCGGCCAGAACGTCGCACACGCGCCAGTGCATGAGGACTTCGTCGCGGTGTCCGAAGCGAACATGTACAGCGACTTGCCCGAGGCGTCCGTCAGGAAGGTGCCCTGGGGACCGCTGTGGGTTTCGATCGACACGGCGTTGGTCGCGCCGGCCGGGGCCGATGTGCTAGGCGTACCGGACGAGCTTGACGAGCCGCCGCTCGACTTGGCGGAACTGCTGCAAGCCGCCGCGAGCACTGCCGCCGCGACCACCGCGCCGCCGAGCGACAGCACCCGAAGTGGGCGGACTCCCATCGTGATCATCTCCTTCGTCATCTGGGGTCCACGCGGCGGATCACCGCATCAGATGACTTCGCTCTAACTCACGGTGGCGCCCGACTCGGCGGTTCATTTGATCTGTGTCTCACAGCCGCCGCTTAGATTGCTGAACCACCCGCGCTACGTCGAGCCGGCCCGCGCGCGGAAGGTCGTCATCGCTGGGGGTGTGAGGCCGAGCCGCTTCCTGGGCAGGAAAGAGGCGCGTGGCTGAGTCGGTGGTTTCTGGAGCCGGATGAGCGGGGAAATCCCGCGACCAACCTCGATCGCCGTCACGACGGTGTGCCGTGGACGAGCGGGAACGACGTCCGCCCACTGGTGCACGGCGCGACCTACACCCGGTCGAGCGCGTTCTGGCGGCCGATGAGGTTCGGTGGCATGGACAGCTTGCCGTCCTGATCCAGGTACTGCGGGATGACCGCGATGAGCCGCAACTGCGGGTTCTCAGCGAGCGCGTCGGCGAAGCATGCAGCGACCGGCGCGACCAGAAGTACTGGTCCTCGAGGTAGACGAGGCTGCGCGCGTTCGCCTCGAGTTGGCCCGCGAGCACCTCGACCGGGCCGACGGCAACGACTCTGACCTGCTCGACCCCGTATCCGCCTTCGACGCGTTCGCGCGCGCGGCGCACCAGTTGCAGTGCTGGCACGACGGCCGTGGCCGCGGTCCGCGCCCTCCCGGTCGGCTGCGCCGATACCAGCAGCCGATCCTGCCGGCCAGCACCAGACTGTGGGCCACGCCGCTGTATCGCCTCGTCTACGACCCCGACGCGAGACCCCGACGGATGCGTCGGCGCAACCTCTCTGAGGCAGCGCCGACCCTTTGCCTCTACGTCGTGGCGCGGACTATCAATTCGACGCCGAGCGTGACGTGACGGGCGGATCCGCTCCGCCCGTTGATGTGTTCGCGGAGGTGACGGAAGCCGAGCCGTCCGGATTCCTCGAGGGGTTGGCGGACGGTGGTGATATCGAGAGCCTCCGCGACTTCGCCGTCGTCGAAGCCTACGACCGCAAGATCCTCCGGCACACGTACGCCTCGTCGCCGGCATTCGTGCAGCACTCCGGCCGCGAGGACGTCCTGGTGGGCGAAGATCGCGTCCGGGAGCCGCCGCTCGGCCAGCATCTGTTGGACCGCGGCGTGTCCGCCCGAGATGTCGTTACTGATGTGGACGTGGCGCACTTGGTCGGGGTCGATACCGGCGTCGATGACGGCGCGACGGAGGCCGTTTCGGCGTAGCTGTCCTTGAGAGAGATAGGCGTCCGAGCGTTGCGCTTCGGAAATGTAGGCGAAGGAGCGATACCCTCGGTCGATCAAGTGGCGGCCGAGGCGGTATCCAGCTGCCTGGTCGTCGATCGTGATCGAGTCGAGTTCGGGACGGGTGCTGTCGACGAGCACTGTGGGCAGGCCCTGGGCGAGAAGTCGCTCGGCCAACCGGTCATCGAGGGGCAGCCCCATGATCACAAGACCATCGAGCCGCCGGGAGACCGGCAGGGCGCTAAGCAGCGGCGAGGTCGCCGAGGCGGCGGACTCCTGGTCGAAGACGACGATCTCCATGGCCTCGCCCTCAGCTTCAGCCATGATCCCCTTGAGGCGCCGGTAGTAGGACTCGTAAGAGCTGAACGGCGCGATCACGCCCACTCGGCCAACCGCCTTGCGGGCGTGGGCCATCGCAGTCGCCTTAGGGACGTAACCCAATTCGTCGATCGCGTCGAGGACACGCTGCCGGGTCGTCGCGTGAACGCGCTGTGGCCGATTGATCGTGTGCGAGACCGTCGAGATGCTCACCCCGGCCCGGCTGGCCACGTCGTAGATCGTCGCGTGTTCAACGGGCACCCTTGCTCCCTCCCGATGCGGTATCCGCCGCTCGCCAGGTTACGGACGCCACGTGCGCCGCGCCGCTGACTGCCTCCGTTCGGCCCGTTGGAATCATGACGCTGCTTTGCGTTTCGTCGCGGCCCAATGTGCTCGCCCCAGCGCGTCGGCGGCGTCCCGCTGCCACGCACGGGCCTGGTCCCACGTCCGGGTCAGCATCGCGGTACCGTGCAGTGCGCCGGGGTAGCACCGGTGGGTGGCTGCCACGCCCGCCGCGCGGAGCCGATGAACGTAACGCTCACCTTCCGTGCGCAGCACGTCGTACTCCGCGGTCATGACATGCGCCGATGGCAGATCACGTAGGTCGTCGGCGAGAAGCGGGGACGCAAGCGGATCTAGCGCCTGCGCCGGGTCGGCCAGGTACGTGCTCGCCGCATCCTCCATGGTTGGCTGCGGCACATCCGGGATCGCGCCCGATGCGAGTGTCGCTCGGGCTGTTACCCGCGTGAGGTCGAGGGCGGGCACCTCGAGCAACTGAAAGCACAGCCGAGGGCCACCCTCGTCTCGGCTCCGCAGTGCGACCGCAGCGGCGAGATTTCCGCCGGCCGAGGCGCCCCCGATCGAGAGGTTGTCAGGATCTAGGCCAAGCTCTCCGGCGTGCGCGGCAGCCCATCGCAGCGCGGCGAAACTGTCGTCGAGTGGCACCGGGAAGCGGTACTCCGGGGCGAGCCGGTAGTCGACGCTGAGCACGACGCAATTCGCCTCGCGGCACCGCTGGCGGCAAACCGCGTCGGCAACGCGCTCGGTAACCGACCCGACCTTCCACCCTCCGCCGTGCAGCGTCACATGACCAGGTAGTGGCCGGTCTGGGCTCGGGCGGTAGGCCCGGACCAGGATTTCACCGCCGGCGACCGGCACCTGGTGATCCTCGACCGCATGCACGTCCGGCCCCGGCTGCCCATAGCGCAGGAAGATCAGGTCGCTGAGCAGCGACATGTACGCCCGCTGCTCGGGCGAGGAGAGATGCGCCGGTACACCGCGCGGCGTCTCGTCGAGCAATCGCTGCACCGCAGGTGCCAGGCTCACGGTGGTCACGGGCCTCCTCGGGTCAGCGCGCGCGCATGGACGTCACGGAAGTGGCCATCGCCGTCGTGAGGGTTTCGACGGCGATCGCCGACCGGGTCGCCGGGCCCATTTCAGTCCTGCTGGCCGTCGTTGTCAAGTGCTTTGCTCGAAGCGTTCTACCGATGGAATCCTAGTTGATCTATTTGGTGCGAAGTGCTTTACAGGAATCCCTTGACAGCGCCCCGGACGAAGAGTTTTGTATGCGGCACGGCGGCTGCGGCCGACCACATAACGGGCGCGGGTGCGACACCCCGGCGCCGCACTTTCCAACAGCCCTCCCAAGCCACCGATCACCAGGAGGAGACGTGCCTGGACACGACGAACCCTCCGGCGGTGTCCGCCGGTGTGACACCTGGCCGCAGCTTCGGCGCAAGGGCGCCGCCGCCGTAGCCGCAGTCGCGCTACTGGCGGCCTGCACGTCAAAGGCGGCCTCCAGCAGCGACACGAGCAGCCAACCGAAGCCGAGCGGCAAGGTCGGCGAGACGCTGACCGTCGCCTACTCGTCCGTGCCGCAAACGCTCGACCCAGCCAAGACGGTGCAGAACAACTCGTTGTACCAGGCGCTGGCCTACCAGCCGCTGATCGTCCGCCACTCGAGCGGCACCCTGCAGCCCGGGCTCGCGACGTCCTGGCGATACGTCACGGGCGACAACACCCAGCTGCAGCTGCAATTGCGACCGGGAGTGAGGTTCGCCGACGGCTCGGCGCTCACGGCACAGGACGCCGTCGACCACTTTCATTACGTGCTCAAGGCCGGCGGGCAGTTCGCGCCGCTGTTCGC
>JBKPQM010000225.1:0-9653 GCA_046734095.1 Actinomycetota bacterium
CTCTCACACCTGGCTTCTAACTGGTGGTTGTCGTTCCTGCTCCGTGCGTACTGGCGTACACGTAGGCGCGCCATGCCAGCGCATCGCCCGTCATCGGTCGCCACACAGGGACGCTGCAAGGGTGGAAAGTGAGCGCAAGCCATGACGAAGGATGATGTGCAGCACGATGATGTGCAGCACGATGATGTGAAGAAGGATGGCTTTCCCTCGATCTGGATCTCGCGGCGCCGCCTCCTGCAGTACGGCGCGGCGGCCAGCGCCGCCATCGCGCTGCCCTGGGTGACGCACCCGCTCGTGGCCAACGCCGCTATGGGCGGCAAATTAACGAAGTACATGGAGCCACTGCCGCTACCGGGCAGCGGGCTGGTGGTGGCGACGCCGAGTGGCGTCAACCAATACGCCTTCACGCAAACGCAGATCGCGCGACGGCTGCACCCCGAGTTGGCGCTGACGCCGCTGTGGGCCTATGACGACGGCTCCGGGCTCGCCGGTCAGGCGGGCTCGTTCGGCATGGCGCTGGTCGCGCAGAAGGGCACACCGCTGCAGGTCAGCTTCACCAACAATCTCCCAGCGACCTATCCCACGTGGATCCCGGTCGATACGCGGCTGACGCCATTGGGGAATCAGGTGCGGGCGATGACCCACCTGCACGAAGGCTTCGTCGCCGCCGACAGCGACGGCAACCCTGCCGTCACCCCCAACGGCTTCGGCTTTGGTGACACACAGGCGGTAATCTATCCCAACGAGCAAGCGGCGGCGCTCCTATGGTTCCACGACCATGGGCTGGGCAGCACGCGACTCAACGTGTTCGCTGGACTGGCCGGCGCCTATATCCTCCGCGACGCGTTCGACACCGGCGCCGAGCCCAACCCGATCGGGATCCCCGGTGGCGCCTACGAGATCCCGCTCGTGATCCAGGACCGCCAGTTCAACCCGGACGGAACCTTCCTCTACCCGACCAGCAATATCCCCGGCGTCACCTGGATCGGTGAGTACTTCGGTGACGTCATGCTAGTCAACGGCAAGGTGTGGCCCTTCCTGAACGTCGAGCCACGCGTGTACCGGTTCCGAATCCTGAACGGCTGCCACGCGCGCATTCTCGATCTCAACATCGGCGGTGCCCCAATGTGGCAGATCGGCGCTGAGGGCGGCATGTGGGACATCCCGGTCGCGGTGAAGCACGTCGCGCTCGCCCCGGCCGAGCGGGCCGACCTGCTCATTGACTTCAGCAAGCTGCCCGGGCGCACCCTGAACATCGGCAATAGCAATCCAGCGAAGCCGATTGCCACGCCCGCGCCATCTTTGTCGCAGGTGATGCAGATCCGGGTCGGCACCACCGTGACCCAGCCGGGCCCGCCGACGATCCCAGCTAACCTCCGCGGCGGCCGCAAGGCTGACCTGCCCGGACCGACCAATACGCGGTTCATCACGCTCAACGAGATCGCGCCGAACACCGCCAACTGGTTCCTCAACCTCAACGGCCTGCGCTTCGACACGGCTGCTACCGAGAACCCGAAGGCCGGCACTATCGAGGACTGGGTGTACATAAACCTCACCGCCGACACCCACCCGATGCATTCGCACTTGGTCAACTTCCAGGTCGTCGGGCGCACACCCTTCAACGCAGCGGGCTACCAGGCCGCATTCCGAGGTCCTAACGGGGTTCCGGGCGGCATCGACCCCTCGCAATTCATCACGGGGCCGATGCAGCCACCCGAGCCGACCGAGCGGGGCTTCAAGGAAACCGTAAAGGCCAATCCTGGGTACCTCACCACGATCCGCGCGAGGTACGAACTACCCGCCGACGTGACAGCACCGCAGAAATACGTCTACCACTGTCATATCGTCGAACACGAGGACAACGACATGATGCGCCCATACACCGTGGAGCCTTAAACCGCTCAGTGAATACCCGTCGAGATGGTTATCCGACCAATCCGATACGAAAGGAGCGCACGAACTGGGGCGACCTCCGCGTCCGGCGGCGCCGCCGACATTCGCGGCTCGGGGATCTACGGCAAACCGGTGGGGACGGCGTTTTAGGCGCCGTCCCGACCGGCCTGACAGGAAGTATCGATATTGCGCAGGCGCACCCTTCGCGTGCGCATGGCATGCTCGTTCGGGCATTCGCTGGTGATCGCACCGAGAGGCTGCCGCTCGTGGCGTCCGTCTGGGCCACAACGTGGCGCGTTGCGGCACGACCGGACTATGGCGCCGCACCGCGCGGCTGTTGCAGCGACAGGGCGCAAAGCTCGTCGCGCGGCCGGAGAGCTTCTTCGTCGACAAGCGACACTCGCTTAATCGATGGCGAACTCACCGCGCGACGGCTTGGGCCGGGGCGGGCAACTCGTCCCATCCGCGGCCACGGCTTAGATCGGGCCGCGAGAAACGCCAAACCGCTCGGCGTCGAGCGCCCTCCTTAATAGAGCGGGTGCGGTGCCCGTGTGAAGGCGTCGTCCACGCGGTACGTGAGGTTGTTGTGTACACCTACAACGCCCGACGTCGCGCGCACAGCATCGAGCAAAGGGGTGATGAGGCGAGCCGCTCGACCTAGCCGGTCAGGGTGACCACACCCTCGTGGACGGCGATGTCGAGGGCGGTCGCGTCGATGCAGAATCGCTCGGCGAGCAGGGACGCGACGTGATCTTTTGAGGGTCCTGGTCGGCGCGCAGGAACACTCACAGCAAATCGGAACGGGTGACGATGCCGACCAGCTCCCCAGCCGCGTCCGCGCGACGCGGTAGCGGTTACGCGGTAGCGGTTAAGTACCGTTCGGTACCGTTCGGCAGTTGCGTCGGCGTGATGGGCTGCTGCAGCGACCGCTTCGCGCGACGTGTCGAAATGTTCTCGCTCGGACGTGACGCCTCCTCGACTCGGTACCCGTAGTGTCGCTCTCGCCCGCGCTACGGGGTAGGGCCCGTGGCCGTGGATGAGCCGGCGTTGGTCGGGTGTTGCGACCGTCGCGTGCCTATCTTCAGCGAGGCTGTATATATGGGACGCGCGTGGTTCCCGGCCGAACCCGTTGGAGCGAAGGATCTGGGTGTAAGGGACGTTCGCCTCTCACTTCGCGCCGCCGGATGCGGTGAGCTGATCCGGAGGGTGGATGGGGAGAGACCATGTCCGAGCAGATCGCGGTCGGAGTGGACGGCTCCGCGGCCGCGGAGAATGCTCTTATTTGGGCTGCCGAGACGGCGTCGCGCCGCGGTGCGCATCTGGTGATCGCCTACGGCGACACGGCCGTGCACCGCGATGAAGATCCCGCGACCTCCCTTGACTACGACCACCAGTTGCTGCGGGAGGCGGTGGCTACCGCGATCGAGGTCAGCGGCACGCGCGATATCAGCACGGTGCTGCGCTCAGATCCCCCCAACAAACTGTTGCTCGAGCTCTGCGAGACGGTCGACATGCTCGTCGTCGGTTCGTGCGGAGCGGGAGCGCTGGCCACCACATTGCTCGGATCCGTCGCCACTCGGGTGGCCGCGCACGCCCGGTCCGCGGTCGTCGTCGTTCCCGGGAACTGGTCGGGCTCTAGTTGCTCGGGCGGGCAACTTCTCAACACGCGGCCGGCGATATCGCGGCTATCGGCTGAGGTGCGCGCTCCTGGCCTAAGGGAGGCAGTCATGTCCTCTGATCACTATCCGGTCGTGGCGGGTGTCGACGGTTCACCGACCACCAATGCGGTGTTGCGCTGGGCAATCGCGGATGCGCGGACGCGCAATGTGCCGCTGCGACTGGTACTCGCCTACGACTGGCATTACACGCACCCGCGGCTTCCGCTGTATTCGGAGATACCAGAGACGGACGTGCATCTGCCGCGGCACATCGCCGAGCAGGCCGTGGCCGAGCTGATAGCCCAGGCGACCAATCTCGGCGCTGTGGACGTGGCAGGGGAAGCAGTCGACGGCGAGCCGGTCGACGTGCTCCTCGACGAATCACCCTCGGCTTCCCAGCTCGTATTGGGCTCCCGCCGCCTCAGCGCGCTGGGTTCGTCGGTACTCGGCTCGGTGAGCGCTAGCGTCGCTGCTCGCGCTGCGTGTCCGGCGGTGGTACTGCGCGGGCCGGCTGGCATGCCCGAGGAGGGAGCGGGCGTCGTGGTCGGTGCGGACGGCTCGCCGCGTTCGCAGCTTGTGCTTGAGTATGGCTTCGATTACGCGAGCCGACACCGGTTGCCGTTGCGCGCCGTGCTGTGCTGGCATCCCGACCTGCTCGCCGTGATGAGTTGGCGTCCGGAGCCGCCGCCGCCGGAGCGGGTGGACGCCTGGCTCGCCGAGACACTGGCCGGCTGGCAGCACAAATTTCCCGATGTGGTCGTGCATACCGAGGTGATGCACGAGCATCCGACCGCCGGACTCGTCCTCGCCTCCGCGACACAGGATCTACTAGTAGTCGGTAGCCACGGCCGTCGCGCCTTCATCGGCACCATGCTCGGTTCGACGAGCCAGGGCGTCCTGCATCACGCGGTCTGCCCGGTCGCCGTGGTGCCTACCGGCGATGTCTGATAGCGACGTGGCACGAAGTGCGGTGCGACTGAAGCTCGTCCTCCGAGGGCGCTCTCGCGCGCACGCCGAAAGGAGGGCAGGATGGCCAGTCAGCGCGCCGAGGGTGCGACTTGCGCCACGCCAGCCGACAGGGTTTGCGCGATCTGGAGGTACTGCACGCCATGACTGCGCCCGCTGTGTTGTTCGAGGTCATCGATGTCGTCCCGCGCGAGGGCGTCAACGTCATCATCGGGCAGGCCCATTTCATCAAGACGGTTGATGACCTCCACGAGACGCTGGTGGGCGTGAGCCCGCACCTGCGGTTCGGGATCGCGTTTTGCGAGGCATCTGGTGCCAGACTGTTGCGGACGTCGGGGAACGACGACGAACTGGTTCGGCTCGCGACAGCGAGTGCGCAGGCGATTGGTGCCGGACATTCGTTCGTTGTGCTACTGCGAGAGGGCTTCCCAGTCAACGTCCTCAATCCGATAAGGGCCGTGCCCGAGGTCTGCGGGATCTTCTGCGCAACCGCTAATCCAGTGCAAGTGCTCGTGGCGATCACCTCGCAAGGGCGTGGTGTGGTGGGCGTCGTTGACGGGCAACCGCCTGTCGGCGTCGAGACCGCGGACGATGTGGCAGCGCGCCGCGCGCTGCTGCGCGACATCGGCTACAAACTCGGATGAGCTGCGCGCTGCTCGGTCGGGGGTCGGGTTGCGCGATCGCGGCAGCGGACATGCTTAGCGGATTCCCCTAATGAAATAAGGAGAGTAGGGCTAGACAGCACCATCGGCAGTCGCATAAAATCATATACGTGTTCGAGCCTGGCCCACCACCGCCGAATGCGGTCGACGTGCTCGAGCAGCCCGGGTCGTTGGCCGCGGAACTCGCCGCCGCTCGGCCGGGTCCGGACCTGATCCCGGCCTTGTCCCTGCTGGACCCGGCCACGCTGTCGCATGCCGGGCGGGTGGATCTGCTGGTGGCGCTGGAGCGGCACGCGGCGTGGCTGGGCGCGGTGCAGCAGCGGGTGCTGGCGGCGATGGCCGCCGATCCGAAGGCCGTGGCTGATCCGGTCGATCGCACCGGCCGGACGTGGGTCCGCGAGGACGTCTCGTGTGCGCTGCGGCTGTCCGGGGTGACCGCCCAGCGCCGGCTGGACGTCGCGGGCACGCTCACTGACGACCTGCCGGCCACCTTGCACCTGTTGCGGCGGGGGGAGATCAGCTACCGGCACGCGCAGACCCTGGCCGAGGCGGTCGAGGAGCTGGACGGCAAGCAGCGCCACCTAGTGGAGGAGCGGGTGCTGGCCCGGGCCGGTGAGCAGACCCTGGCCGAGTTCACCCGCGCCGTGCGCCGGGCCGTCGCCACGGTCGCCGCCGACACCGTGGACCAGCAGCGCGTCGAGGCGATGGCCGAACGCCGCGTCGCCGTGACACCGCGTGAGGACGGGATGGCCGAACTGTGGGCGCTGCTGCCGGTCGAGGGCGCCGCCGCGGTCCTGGCGGCGGTCGATGCGCTCGCCTCGGTCACCTCGGCCGACGATCCCCGCAGTGGTGATCAGCGCCGGGCGGACGCGCTGGTCGATCTGGGGGTGGCGGCGCTGCACGACCCGCGGCTGCCCCGGGCTCAGGGGCTGCGCCCGGCGATCCAAGTGACAGTGGCGCTGTCCACCCTGCTCGGGGTCGACGAGCAGCCCGGCGAACTGGCTGGGCACGGCCCATCCCCGCTACTCTGGCCCGGCGGCTGGCCGCCGATGAGAGCGGCACCTGGCGGCGGCTGGTCACCGACCCGCTCACCGGCGGGCTGCTCGACTATGCCCGCACCACCTACCGGCCCCCCAAAGACCTCGCCGAGTTCGTCATCGCCCGCGACCAGACCTGCACTTTCCCAACGTGTAATCGCCGGGCGCAGCGCTGCGAGTTGGATCATCGGATCCCCTACGACAGCGCCGGATCCACCAGTCCGGAGAACCTCGGCGCCTTATGCAGACGGCACCACGCCGCCAAACACCAAGCCGACTGGACCCCGCACCTCGAACCCGACGGCCACCACACCTGGACCGGCCCCACCGGCCACCACTACCGATCCCGAGCACCCGACCTACCGAAGGATCACACCAGCCACGGCACCGACTCGCTGTTATGAATTCCCCTGCTCGGCAGGGAAGATCCACGCCTCACCTGACTGTGCCTCGACCAGCAGCGGAGGAACCCGGCAGCGGAGCGAATCCACCGACAGCATCTTCATTGACGAAGCACGTGATCTTGAGCCACGTCCGGTGCCAGCACCGCCAGCCGGCATCCCGCGGTGCCGGTCAGTGGGAGCGCACGCGTCGGCTGGCCGTCTCGGCGATCTCTTTCTCGATCTCGTTGCGGGCCCGCGGGCGAGCGCGGTCGAAGTAACCGCGCGGATCAGCGAGCATCCGCTCAACCCGGTCGTCGGGCTGATCCAGCAGCCGGCCGGCCTGCTGGTCCACCATGGCTGCGGTGTCGGGCTCGGTGCCGAAACACACAACGTGAGGCACGTATGGCCAACACGCGCGGGCGGCGCTGATCGCGGTGAGAGCTGGGACAAGCGTGACGCGACTGTGGAGGCTGACGAGCAGGGCGTCATCGATCAGCTCGGCGTGTCCGGGGCGGGCGTCGCCGAGGTGGTGAGCCACAGCGTCAATGTCGAGGCCACCCGAGTTCACCAGCCTCGCGACCAGGCGCACCGCTTGGGTGGCGTCGTACGGCGGATCGAGTGCCGGGATCGGTCGGGCGTCGATTAGGCAAGGGCATCGGGTTGGCCGAGGTCCTCCAGGTGGATCCACAGCCGGACGGTTGGGTCGCGAACCACCGCCCGCAGTGAGGATGACGTGGCGGAGATGGCGAGGATGACGGTCATATCCGGCTCTCGTTCTCTTCGCGGCGCCAGCCCGGTCAGGAGCGCACGCCCTGGACGGCGAATCGCTCCACCTGCTGGAGGTGGCCACCAGCGGTGGCGACGATCGTCAGGGTCGCGTCAGATGCGCCGACAAAATGAACCGATGTCGACCACAGGTAGCTGTCCCCGCCAGCCGGGATGCCCTGCGATCGCCCGACCCTCGCTGGACAGCTGCCGAACGGCCACACGTACGTTCTCGTCCACGCCGGTGATGCGCCCCGCCACCGTGACCGGCGATGTCACCAGCGCGCCGTATGCCGGCGTCTCGACGGTGAAGGTCGTGTCGTCGCTGCCGACGACCTCCCATGGCGCATCGGACTGCGGACCGAACCGCACATGGTGCACCCCGGCAGCGTGTGGCTCGCGCCGTTCGGGTCGCGGTAGCCGACTCCGACATGTGCACTGAGTGAATCGGTTCGGTTGCTCGTGATCTGGTCGATCTCGGTGAAGCCGAGAAACCGGTGGTGAATGCCTGTGCGGTTGCCGCCGCGTCCAGATGCTACGGCTGGTGCCCGCCCGAGCGGTAGGAGCGCTGCCTGGCCAGTGCGGCTGCACGGCTGGCGAACGGGTATAGCGGCTGGTAGCCAAGCTGGAATGGAGGCGCCGCAGCCGGCGTCGAGGCTGATGCCGACGCGGACGGACTCGGCGTCGCTAGCTTGCTTGCGCTCGGCGTCGCCGGGGCGCCCGGCGGTGATCCGCGCTGGCCGGCGTTATTACGCGTCACAAGCACGGCCACGATCGCGATCGCGGCTACCGTCGCAGCGATCGCGAGCAATAACACGAAGATCTGCCATCGGGGGCGCCGCGTTCCGGGTGGGACGTCCTTGGGACTGACGGTAACCATGGCTGCCTCCACGTCGACCGACGATTCGATCGTCACCCCGCGCGCGACCGGCTAGTAGCGCCGTTAGGCATCGGCGTCGGCCGCAAAGGTCCACGCGTCCCTCACCCAGCATCTATGGAGGTTGGGCTGGAGCCTGCGGTCTGGTCCGGCACGAGACTGAACGCCTCTTCCGCCTCCAGCACCTCGACGACCGCGTTGTCGACCTGTCGCCGCGCCGTGTGCCGAGCCCGCTCTACCAGCATGCTTAGGTCCCGGCGCGCGGGTGTTGGCGCGGGCTTCGAGCAGCCGCCCGGTACCGAGCATGACCGCGATCATTGCGCCGGCAAACGTCTCCCGAACCGCCAACGCACCGCCCAAAGCGAGCACCACGATGACATCGACGCTGGCTCCCGACGGCGCAGCGCTCCAACGATCAGCCCGATCGCTTGACCGAGTCCGAGCAGCGCGGCCGTGCCCCTCAGCGCATCGGCCGCCGCTTTCCACTGCCCTAACCACCGGCCAGCACCGACAGCCAGCAAGGTAACCGACGCGGTGACGAACACCCCCACACCATGCCCTCGCGGCGATACCACAACATCGATCGTCAGCCAGCGACGCCGTGTCCGTGGAGGACCAATCGGCCCATGACGACCAGGCAATCGTCTTATCCGCGCAGCGTCTCGACCGTGAGCCGGCGCGGCTCTTGCCAGACACCGGCCAGCCTGTCGGGGCGCACACCGTCGATCCCGGCCGGGACCGGCGTCACTACCAAGTCAGGCCTTTGTGCCCTGTGGCGCCGCCGCGTGCGCGTGCACTGTGAATCCAGCCCGGCTGGTCGAACCCGGGTCGTGGCGTCACGCCGTTGCGTAGCAACTGCGCGCCGCGGCGCCGGGTGTTCCGCAGTCCAAGGAGGTAACGGTGGCCGGGATGCTTGGTGGACGCGTGACCTCGGTACTGCCTGGGGCCCGCGAGCTTGCCGGATACCGGCGGAACCTCTTTCGCGGTGATCTCGCGGCCGGCCTGACAGTGACGGCTTACCTCGTTCCGCAGGTGATGGCCTACGCGGGCGTTGCCGGCCTTCGCCCGGCCGCTGGCCTGTGGGCAGCCGTCCCGGCCATGGCGGCGTACGCGCTGCTCGGTTCGAGCAAGCAGTTGTCGGTCGGCCCCGAGTCGACCACGGCGCTCTTGGCTGCCGCGGCGATCGCGCCGCTCGCACGCGGCGACGCGGCCCGGTACGCGGTGCTGATGGCCGGTCTCGCCTTGCTCGTCGGTGCGATGTGTCTACTGGCGCGGCTCGCCCGGCTCGGGTTCGTGGCCGACCTGTTGTCTCGGCCGGTGCTCGTCGGTTACCTGGCCGGCGTCGCGGTCATCATGATCGTCGGGCAGATCCACCGGATCACCGGCACCCCTGTGCACGGTGAGAGGCTGGT
>JBKPQM010000226.1:0-21429 GCA_046734095.1 Actinomycetota bacterium
ATCAGCAACGGCAGCTCGAAGGACGCGCCGAAGACGACCAACATCAGCGTGACGAACGACAGGTAGCTGTCGACCGTGAGCAGTGCCTGAGTGCCGGAACCCGCGATCCCGAGCAGCACGCGCAGGCCCTTGGCCAGCACGACGTACGCGAGCGCCACGCCGGCGGCGAACAGCACGGTGGACGAACCGATGAACCAGAGCGTGTACTTGCGCTCGTTCTTGCGCAGACCCGGGGTGACGAACGCCCAGATCTGATACAGCCACAGCGGCGCGGTGAGCACAGCCCCGGCGATGAATGACACCTTCAGTCGAGTGGTGAAGCCGGCGAGCACCTGGTTGTAGATCAAGTGGCAGCCGCTGCCCTCGGTCCCCGGGAAGCGATGCTGGGCCGGTACTGAGCAGTACGGATGCTCGAGGAAGCGAAGGATCGGGTCGTAGAAGATCCAGCCCAGCACCGCGCCGGCCGCGACGATCAGCAGCGCGATGACGATGCGCCGGCGAAGCTCGCGCAGATGGTCGGTGACCGACATACGGCCTTCGGGGTTTCTCGCGCGCCGACGAATGCGCGGCAAGCGGAGCTTCACCCGGTCACCGGCCCACCCGCCCCGGCCGACGCCGCCGACGCGCACCGGCCCGGCGGGACGACCCCGCTGATGGCCGCCATGCCCCAGACCAGGCCGACCTCCCACGCCACGGGCCGAACTCTACTGAGCGATCGTGTGAGCAGCCCGGTTGGGCTCGTGTCTCGCCGCTGCCGTCGCGGGAGGTGAGTGGTCGCGCCGCTAGCCGGAATACGCGGCCAGCGCCGAGCGGGCCTCGTCGCGAATCGACTCGGCGAGCCACTCGGGCGAGAGCACCTCGACATGCCCGAACGAGCCGAGGGCGAGCGCGCGCACCCACGCCGGGTCGGCGACCCTTACCCCGACCTGCCGGCGGCCCGCGGTGTCGACCGTCTCCGTCTCCGGAGGGTAATAGTCGGCCACCCAGGCGTAGGAGGGGTCGACGCGCAGCAGGACGAGCATGTGCTCGGGTGCTGGCGTGAAAACACCGTCGGAAAGGTCGCGCAGCTCCGCCTCGGGCGGCGGGCTGGCCGGTTCGGCGAGGATGTCAGCTTTGTCGATGCGGTCGACGCGAAAAACCCGCATGCCCTCGGCGCGGCGGCACCAGGCCTCGAGATAGCTGCGCCCGTCCATCTCGAACATGCGCATCGGATCGACCGTGCGCTCGGTGATCTCGTCGCGAGTTGCCGTGTAGTAGCGCAAGGCCAGCGCCCGGCCGTCGTCGATCGCCCGCTGCAGGACCGGAAGCAGCCGGGCCACGTAGTCGAGCTCGACCGCCACGGTCTGAGCCTCGACCGAGCCGCTCGCCGCCGATTCCACCTTGGCCAGCGCTCGTTCGACCGCGTCGCGGTCGGTGATACCGGGCATCTCGGCCAGCGTCCGCAGCGCCACGACCAGCGGCAGCGCCTCCTCGGCGGTCAGTCGCAATGGGCGCGACATGCCGGCGTCAAAGATCACCGAGACGGTTTCGCCCTCGAACGACAGGTCGATCAGATCACCCGGGCCATGGCCGGGCAACCCGCACATCCACAGCAACTGCAGGTCGCGGCGTAGCTGGTCCTCGGTGATGGCGAAGTCGGCCGCTGCCTCCTCGATGGCGATGCCGTTGTGCGCCTGCAAGTACGGAACCAGCGCGAGCAGTCGGGGCAGCCGCTCCCGTTCGCCGGTCATCGGGCCGCTCCGGCTACGGCGGCCAGCCGCTGGCGCACCGCGTCCCGGAGGTCAGGAGGGTCGAGCGCCTGGGCCGAAGCGCCGGTGCTCGCGACCATGCGGGCCAGCCAACTCAGGTCCGCGAAGGTGATCGTCAAGACGCCGTCGCGCTCGCTGGACGCGTAGCGACGCAGCTGATCGGCTCCGGTGCCTGTGACGCGGATGAGAGCAACACGGTCGTCGTCCGGGCGCCGCCCGACCACGGCGCCGAGCAGGTCGACCTTCTCCGGTCGCTCGAATGCCCCGGGTTTGCCGTAGGGCGTGACCTCGCCCTGCACGCGGGAGAGCCGGAAGCTGCGCACGTCGTCCCGGGTGCGATCAAAGCCGACGACGTACCACCGCCGACGGTAGGAGAGCACGCCCCACGGCTCTACGTCGCGCCGCTCCGGACGGCCCGAGCCGGTCTTGACATAGTCGAAGCGGACCGGGCGTGCGTGCCGGGCCGCGTCGAGGAAGGTGGGCAGCGTCAGGTCGCTGGCGTCGACGTGCGGCAGCACTCCGCCGGACGGTGTCTCTACGTCCGTACCGCCGGCACGTAGTTTGATCAACGCGTTACGGGCCGGAGTACCTAGCGCCGCGGACTGCCACAACCGCGCGGCAAGTCCCACTGCGGCCGCCTCGGCCGGATCGAATTCGATCGGGGGAAGCTCGTAGTCGCGGCGGGTAATTCGATAACCCTCGTCCGTGTCGAACATGCTGTTGCGGCCGGTCTCCAGCGGCACGCCAAGGTCACGCAGCTCCGCCTTGTCGCGCTCGAACATGCGCTTGAACGCCTCGTCGGTGCGCGGATCGCCGTCGGCCGGCTCATAGCCGGGCACCGCGTCGCGGATCCGCTCGGCGGTCAGGAACTGCCGCGTCGACAACAGGCAGATGACGAGGTTGACCAGTCGTTCTGCCCGCCGGGCCGCCATGTCCTCGAAACTAATGCGCTGACGCGCTCGCCGGGTGGCGGCTCGCGGGACCTTGGTGCGCGTCACCCCCCGATCATTGCCGATCCCGACATCGTCGCGCACTGTGGTTACCCCCGCCGATCTGTCGCGAGGCGGGCGACCGTCACATGGAGTTGATGAGCTTCTCGACCCGATCGTCGACGCTGCGGTACGGGTCCTTACACAAAACGGTGCGCTGCGCCTGATCGTTCAGCTTGAGGTGCACCCAGTCGACGGTGAAGTCGCGACGACGCTCCTGCGCGCGACGGATGAAGTCGCCGCGCAGCTTGGCCCTCGTGGTCTGCGGCGGCACGTTCTTCGCTTCGAACACGGTCAGGTCGTTCGTCACCCGATCGACCAGCCCACGACGTTGCAGCAGGTAGTACAGGCCGCGGCTGCGCTGGATGTCGTGGTAGGCCAGGTCGAGCTGGGCGACCCGCGGCGACGACAACGGCAAGGCGTGCTTGGCCCGGTACCGCTCGATCAAGGCGTACTTGGTGGCCCAGTCGATCTCCCGGTCGATCTTGCTCAGGTCGTTCTGTTCCACGGCGTCCAGCGTGCGGCCCCACAGTTCCAGCACCCGCTTGGAAGAGTCGTCGACGCCGGTGCGCTCGACAAAATCCACAGCCTTGCTGTAGTACTCGCGCTGAATGTCGAGCGCCGAGGCCGACCGGCCGGCGGCCAGGCGTACCTGGCGGGTGCCGGTCAGGTCGTGGGAGATCTCACGGATCGCCCGGATGGGGTTCTCCAACGCCAGGTCTCGGAAGGTCACGCCGTGCTCGAGCATGCGTAGCACCAGATCGGCCGAGCCGACCTTGAGCATCGTCGTGCACTCATTCATGTTCGAGTCGCCGACGATCACGTGCAGGCGGCGGTAGCGCTCGGCGTCCGCGTGGGGTTCGTCACGGGTATTGATGATCGGACGCGACCGCGTGGTCGCCGACGAGACGCCCTCCCAGATGTGCTCAGCCCGCTGGCTCACGCAGTAAACGGCGCCGCGTGGGGTCTGCAGCACCTTGCCGGCGCCGCAGATGAGCTGCCGAGTGACCAGGAACGGGATCAGCACGTCGGCCATACGGCTGAACTCGCCGTGCCGGCCGACCAGGTAGTTCTCGTGGCAGCCGTAGGAGTTGCCGGCCGAATCCGTGTTGTTCTTGAACAGGTAGATGTCGCCGGCGATGCCCTCGTCGTGCAAACGCTTCTCGGCATCGACCACGAGCCCCTCGAGGATGCGCTCCCCGGCCTTGTCGTGCGCGACCAGCGACGTCAGCGAGTCGCATTCGGGCGTGGCGTACTCGGGGTGGCTGCCCACGTCCAGGTACAGCCGGGCGCCGTTGCGCAGGAACACGTTGGACGAGCGTCCCCACGAAACGACGCGGCGGAACAGGTAACGCGCCACCTCATCGGGCGACAAGCGCCGCTGCCCGTGGAACGTGCACGTGACGCCGTACTCGTTCTCGATGCCAAAGATCCGTCGGTGCACACACCTAGCCTATGCGTCTCGGTTCGCTAGCACGCCACATTCCTAGCTAAGGCGCTATAGGTGCAGGCTGAGTAACGGGGTCCCGCCATCGGCCGTGGTGATCTGCACCTCGGCGATCTGATCGCGCGGCCACCAGGTCCCGCTCTCGTACCGGGCCACCTCGCCGGGTAGCAGATTCCAGGTGCCGAGCATTTGCCTGGTGCCGCTACGAGCGACGGCCACCAGGGCGTAGGCGCGGGTGCGCGACACGCTCTCGTAGTACCGGCAGACGACGCTGATCTGGGTGCCCCATCCCACCGACTGGAGGTCTGCGGTGGCCGAGATCGGCGCGTTGGACACCGCCTGCATCGCCACCGGGTTGTATCCCGGGTGGTCCGGCTGGGCCACGACGACGGCCAGGGCGACGATGCAGGCTGCCGCCGCGGCGGCCAGGCCGCCGACGATCCACCGGCGCCGGTTGCGGTCCTGCCGAGCCCGCCGCTGCAACCTTGGCAGAAGCGACCGCGGCGTTGGAGCGTCCTCGAGCGCCTCGGGTGACGCCAGGGCGAGCGCCTGCGGCAGCCCGGAAAGCTCCCGCACCGACGCGGCACACGCGTCGCACTCGGCCAGGTGAGCTTCATAGGCCCGGCGGTCGTCGTCGGAGAGCGCGCCGAGCACGTAGGCGCCGTCGAACATCTCGAACGGATCCGAGCTCATCGCACACCTCCCAACTCGTCCAGGGCCAGCCGCAGCGCACGCAACGCGTAGTGCGCGCGGGATTTCACCGTGCCCTCCGGCAGGCCCAGCCTGCGGGCCGCCTCAGCCACCGACGAGCCACGGTAATAGCACTCGAGGATCACCTGGCGGTGCTCGAGAGACAGCTGGCGCAGCGCGGCGGTCACGACGGCTGCGTCGGCCGTCCGATCAGCGGGGTCGGTTACGTGCAGTTCGGGTGGTTCAGCCGTTACGACCTCGTGCCGGCTGCGCGAGGTGCGCCATTCGTCGATGACGATCCGCCGGGCCACTGTGAACAGCCACGCGCGCGCCGAGCCTTCTGACTGGTCGAGCACCTGCGGGTGCTTCCAGGCGCGCAGCATCGTCTCCTGCACGACGTCCTCGGCCCGAGCGCGATCGCCGCCGGTGAGGTGCACGGCGTAGGACCACAGGGCCCGGGCGTGCTGATCGTGCAGCGCCCGCATCAGCTCGCCGTCGCTTGTGGGCACACCACTCCTGCCAGCTCGGGCCGCAGTCATCCTCTGCCGGACGGCGTCGGTCACTGTGAAGTGTGCCCCGCCGCTCAGGCCCGACGCGAGTGCTGCCACAACACCCATGCCGCCGCCACGGCCACACCGCGAGTGAGGTCGACGCCGACCTGCGTACGAGCGATCGGCGTGCGGACGAGCTCTGCTTGTCCCGTAGCGGGCACCGTGCGACCTCCTCGCTTCGCTGGTCGTACCACGTACCGCAGCGAGGTTTGGTTCAGGTGAACCGATGAGGCAGCCCACCCGTGTCCGTACGTAACGCGCCTGCGTTGACTCCGGAGGGCTTCTTGATGCGTGTTGACTCGACCGTTACCCGTCGCTCTGTGCTCGCTGCTGGCGCAGCCGGCGCCGGCGCCGCGGTGTTAGCCGCCTGCAGCTCGGGCTCGTCGAGCAACGCATCGGATTCGACGCCGGGCAGTCCTGCGCCGAGTTCCACACCGCCAACCACGAGTCCTGCGTCGAGCCCTTCCTCCTCGGCTGCCTCGACGGCGACCTCCGCAGCTAAGCCGCCGCTGGCGAAGCTGGCCGATATCCAGGTCGGTATGTCCACACCGGTGAACCTGCCCGACGGCGACCCCGCCATCGTGGCCCGCCCGACGGCAAACACGGCCGTCGCGTTCAGTGCGAAATGCACGCACATGGGGTGTACCGTCCAGCCGGCCGGGTCCGAGCTGCACTGTCCGTGCCACGGCTCGAAGTACAACGCGCTCACCGGCGCGGTGATCCAGGGTCCGGCTCCCTCGCCGCTGCCCAAGATCGCCGTTGCGATGCAGAACGGCGAAGTCGTCACAACCTGACGGCGACTGGCGCCGGCTGCTAACCCGCCGCGGCGCCGCCGTCGGCGTCGTGCGGCGGAGTGTCGGCCGGCGCCGGCTCGGCCGGTTTGGCCTCGGCATTGACCGCGGGCAACACCGCGGTCAGCGCCGCGCCTTGGATCCGCTTGAACTTGCGCGTGCCCCGGGTGCGGTCGAGCACGGCCACCTCGAGCTGGTTGGCCGGCAGCGTGCGGGGCGCGCCGTTGCCGCCGACCGAACCGAGACCGCGCACCGCGACACCCAGCGCCTCCCGCAACGCCAGGCCGGCCGTGAACGTCCGGCGGATCTCGGTGGTCAGCGCGTCGGCCTGCCCACCCATGACCAGGAAGTTCGGCTCGTCGATGATCGTGCCGTCGTAGGAGATGCGGTACATCTGGTCATCGTCGTGCGTCTCACCGACCTCGGCTACGCACAGTTCGACCTCGTAGGGCTTCTGCTGGTCTGTGAACAGTCCCCCAAGCGTCTGCGCGTAAGCATTGGCGAGCGCACGGGCCGTGACGTCCCGGCGGTCGTAGGAGTAGCCGCGCATGTCGGCAAGGCGGATGCCGGCCACCCGCAGGTTCTCGAACTCGTTGTACATGCCGACGGCGGCGAAGCCGATCCGGTCGTAGATCTCGCTCACCTTGTGGAGCGCCGAGCTCGCGTTCTCGGCGACGAACAGCACGCCGTCGGCGTACTTGGAGACCACGACACTGCGTCCGCGCGCGATGCCCTTGCGCGCGTACTCGGAGCGGTCGCGCATGATCTGCTCGGGCGACGCATAAAACGGCATCGTCATAGTGGTGATCTCCGTTGTCGGGGCTTGGCTCAGGTTCCGGGCTGCTCGCGGCGCTCGTCAACAATCGCGCGGACGACCACGTCGAGTTCCGCGTCGGCGACGCGGCGCGTGCCTTCGGCGTTGGCGAGCATCACGACCGGGAAGATCTGCCGGACCAGGTCGGGCCCGCCCGTGGCCGAGTCATCATCGGCGGCATCGTACAGAGCCTCGACAGCGACCCGCACGACCTCGTCGGGCGCGAGGCCTGGGCGCCACCGCTTCTTGAGTGACGACTTGGCGAACACCGAGCCCGAGCCGACCGAGTTGTAATACCGATCGGGGTAGAGCCCGCCGGCGGCGTCGAAGCTGAAGATCTTGCCGGCGGTTGCCGGATCGGCCGCGGCGATGTCGAAGCCCGCGAACAGCGGCACCACCGCGAGACCCTGCAAGGCCAGCCCAAGGTTGCCGCGGATCATGGTCGCGAGCCGATTCGCCTTACCGTCCAGGGTGAGCTGGGTGCCCTCGATCTTCTCGTAGTGCTCCAGCTCGACCTGGTAGAGCCGGACCACCTCGATGGCAATTCCGGCGGTTCCGGCCGTGCCGATCAGGGAGTAGTCGTCGGAGGCGAAGACCTTCTCGATGTCGCGCTGATCGATCAGGTTGCCCATGGTGGCGCGGCGATCGCCGGCCATGACGACGCCGCCGTCGTAGATGGCGGCGACGATAGTCGTGCCGTGCGGTGCAAGTTCGGTGATCAGGTGCGGCCTGGGCAGGAGGTCCGGCGCGGCGACGCTGAGGAACTCGGTGAACGACGACGATCCGGGCGACAATGCGTGGCGCAGCACGCCGGTGAACGCGTCTGCCCCCCTGAACCGCTCGATGGTCACGGCGCTCCTGTCAGTGTCGGGTTGCTGCTGACGACCCTACCGATCCGTGGGCCTGCCGTGACACCGACGACGGGGCCGATCTCGAGCGGCTACTGGCCGCCCTTCTGCACGAACGATCGGACGAAGTCCTCGGCGTTGGTTTCGAGGACGTCGTCGATCTCGTCGAGCAGCGCGTCGACGTCCTCGGTGAGCTTCTCCTGGCGCTCGGCAACGTCGGACTGGCTGTCGACGTCGGCCTCGTCGACGTCGCTCGGTTGGCGTTGCGGTCGGGTCTGGCCGCCTTCGTGAGTGGGCATGTCTACTCCCTCGCTTTGGGACCGAAGTTCACCCTAGCTCGACGTGATGACCGGGGGGTTGCGTTTGGTCAAATCCGGCGATCGCCGAAGCAGCGGTCAGCGCGGGCCGACCAGCGCTTCGATGAGCGACGCTGCGGTTGGGCAGCGTTCGAGCAGCTCGCCGACGTGGGCCTTCGTGCCCCGCAGCGGCTCCAGGGTGGGCACCCGGACGAGTGATTCGCGCCCGACATCGAAGATGACGGAGTCCCATGACGCGGCGGCCACCGCTGAGCCGTAGCGCTGAAGGCACTGGCCGCGGAAGTAGGCGCGCGTGTCCTCCGGGGGTGATGACATCGCGGTCTTGGCGACGCCGGGCGGCAGCAGCGTCTGCATGGCGCCCCGCGCGACCAGGCGGTGGTAGAGGCCCTTGTCCGGGCGTACGTCGGAATACTGCAGGTCGACCAGCTGCAGCCGGTGCGAGTCCCAGTCGAGGCGGTCGCGCTCGCGGTAACCCTCGAGCAGGCGAAGCTTGGCTACCCAGTCGAGCTCTCTCGCGAGCTGCATCGGGTCGGACTCGAGGCGGCTCAGCACTGATTCCCAGCGCGCCAACACATCGCGCGTCTGTTCGTCGGCGTCCTCGCCGAGGCGGTCGTCGACGAACTTGCGCGCCCGATCGAGGTACTCGCCCTGCAGTTGCAACGCGGTGATCGTGCGCCCGTCGGCGAGCCGGATCAGGTGCGTGAGCGTCGGGTCGTGCGAGATCTCATGCAGCTCACGCACTGGCTGGGCGATGCCCAGGTCGTCGGGGAGGAATCCGTCCTCGATCATCGCGAGCACCAGCGACGTCGTGCCGACCTTGAGGTAGGTCGCGATTTCCGACAGGTTGGCGTCGCCGATGATGACGTGCAGGCGGCGGTATCGGTCGGCGTCCGCGTGGGGCTCGTCGCGGGTGTTGATGATGGGGCGCTTGAGGGTGGTCTCCAGGCCCACCTCGACCTCGAAGAAGTCGGCCCGCTGCGAGATCTGGAACCCCGGCGTGCGCCCGTCTTGGCCGATGCCGACGCGGCCCGCTCCGGTGATGATCTGCCGGGACACGAAGAACGGCACCAGGTGTCGCACGATCGCCACGAACGGCGTCGAGCGGTTCATGAGGTAGTTCTCGTGGGCGCCATACGATGCGCCCTTATTGTCGGTGTTGTTCTTGTAGAGGTTGATGGGCGCGGCCACTCCGGGCATGGCGGCGACCCGGCGGGCGGCGTCGGCCATCACGAGTTCGCCGGCCTTGTCCCAGCGGACGACGTCCAGCGGGGTGGTGACCTCGGGCGTGGAGTACTCCGGGTGGGCGTGATCGACGTAGAGCCGGGCGCCGTTGGGCAGGATGACGTTGGCCATCCCGGCGTCTTCTTCGGCTTCGATGAACTCCTGCGCCACGCCCGCGCCGCCGCCGAGTTCGAAGCCGCGGGCGTCGCGCAGCGGGGATTCCTCCTCGAAATCCCACGCGGCCCGCCGGGCCCGGCCCGCGGGCAATGTGCTCGCGTAGGCGTTCACGACCTGGGCGGAGAGCAGCATTGCGTTGGCTGACGGTTGGCCCGGCAGACTCACGCCGTACTCGACCTCGGTGCCCATGACTCGGCGAACGCTCATCGCTCAAGGCTACGGCTCACACCGACAGTTCGGCTTTGTCACGCGGTACGAACCTCGCCCCGGCGAAAATAAGGATGTGATAACGATCGCCCCATGCTGCAATATTTCGCGGGCCGCGGCCGTCCTAACTAGTAGTCCGTCGTCGACGGTCCCGCCAGGGCAGAGGGAGACGCACCGTGCCGAGGAACCCGCTGCGCGCCGGGGCGAGCACGCACGCGTCCACACGCCCAACGACGACGAAGGCCTACTCCGAGGACGTCGTCGACTGGCTGCACGACGCGTCGCTGCGGCTGTTGGAGGCTCGGCTCGCCCGCGCCGTTCCTAGTGAGTCGTCGGAACCGCACCCGCGCCGCCGCCACGACGACGAGGGATGACGGTCCCGGCGGGCATCCCGCCCACCTGAGGCCCGTTCGCGACGAGCGAACTACGTCAGCACCGGACTAGAGGTACTGGCCGGTGTTCCCGACGGTGTCGATCGACCGGCCGGCGTCGGGGCCCTTGCCGGACACGAGCGTGCGGATGTAGACGATCCGTTCGCCCTTCTTGCCGGAGATCCGGGCCCAGTCGTCCGGGTTGGTGGTGTTGGGGAGGTCCTCGTTCTCACGGAACTCGTCGACACACGCCGCAAGGAGGTGCGACACGCGCAGGCCCTTGGTGCCGGATGTCAGCAGGTCCTTGATCGCCATCTTCTTCGCGCGATCGACGATGTTCTGGATCATCGCGCCCGAGTTGAAGTCCCGGAAGTACAGCGTCTCCTTGTCGCCGTTCGCGTAGGTGACCTCGAGGAAGCGGTTCTCTTCGGTCTCGGAGTACATGCGCTCGGTCGTCCGCTGGATCATGGCCGCGACCGTGGCCTGGACGTCGCTGCTGTGCTCGGCCAGGTCCTCGGCGTGGATGGGCAACGTCGTCGTGATGTACTTCGAGAAGATGTCGCGGGCCGCCTCGGCGTCCGGCCGTTCGATCTTGATCTTGACGTCCAACCGACCCGGCCGCAGGATCGCCGGGTCGATCATGTCCTCACGGTTGGACGCGCCGATCACGATGACGTTCTCGAGCCCCTCGACGCCGTCGATCTCGCTGAGCAGTTGCGGCACGATGGTGTTCTCGACGTCGGAGGACACACCCGAGCCTCGGGTGCGGAAGATCGAGTCCATCTCGTCGAAGAACACGATGACCGGCGTGCCTTCGCTCGCCTTCTCACGGGCCCGCTGGAACACCAAGCGGATGTGCCGCTCGGTCTCACCAACATACTTGTTCAGCAGTTCCGGGCCCTTGATGTTCAGGAAGTACGACTTCGCCACCGACCCGTCGCCGCGCACCGTCTCGACCTTCTTGGCGAGCGAGTTGGCCACCGCCTTGGCGATGAGCGTCTTGCCACAGCCGGGCGGTCCGTAGAGCAGGATGCCCTTCGGCGGGCGCAGCTCATGCTCGCGGAACAGATCGGCGTGCAGGAAGGGCAGCTCGACCGCGTCGCGGATCGCCTCGATCTGCTTGGCCAGTCCGCCGATGTCGTCGTAGTCGATGTCGGGGACCTCTTCGAGGATGAGCTCCTCGACCTCGCTTTTCGGTATGCGCTCGTACGCGTACGCCGATCGTGGTTCGAGCAACAGCGAGTCGCCGCTACGAAGAGGCTGCCCGCGCAGAACGTCCGCGAGGTACACGACCCGCTCTTCGTCGGTGTGGCCGATGACCAGGGCCCGTTCGCCGTCGTCGAGCAGCTCCTTGAGCATGACGATCTCGCCGGTGCGCTCGTGCCCGCGGGCGGCGACCACGTTCATCGCCTCGTTGAGCATGACCTCTTGGCCGTGACGCAGGTCCTCCAGCTTGACGTCGGGCGACACGGCGACACGTAGCTTGCGCCCGCCCGTGAAGATGTCAACGGTGCCGTCCTCGAACGCCTCGAGGAACACGCCGTAACCGCTGGGCGGCTGGGCCAGCCGGTCGATCTCTTCCTTCAGCGCGACGACTTGGTCGCGGGCCTCGCGCAGCGTCTCGACCAGTCGTTCGTTGCGTTCGCCGAGGCTTGCGACGCGTGCCTGCGCGTCGGCCAGGCGTTCCTCCAGAATGCGCATGTGCCGCGGTGATTCCGCCACCTTCGCGCGCAGCAATTCCACTTCCTGCTCGAGAAATGCCGTGCGCCGCCGCGCCTCGCGCGACGCGTCGTCGTCGTAGTCATTCGAGCGAGGGGTGTCGTTGGACTCGTGAGCCATGCGGGCCACCTCCACTCGTGTGGTTCGCGAAAATCCACCCTACACAGCTGGGCGAACTGAGGTAGGCATCTACCCTCGTTGTGGGAAGGCGCACGTCATCAACCGGCCGGCGTCGACGGCCGAGAGAGCAGGATTGATCGGGTGAGTGAACCGCTACGCGTCTGGATCGATCAGGACCTGTGCACCGGCGACGGGTTGTGCGTGCAGTACGCCCCCGAGGTGTTCGAGTTCGACATCGACGGGCTCGCCTACGTCAAGAACGGCGATGGCGAGTTGCTCACGGCGAGCCGGGCGCAAGCCGACGTGCCGGCGCGACTGCGGCTAGACGTGATCGACTCGGCAACCGAGTGCCCGGGCGCATGCATTCACGTCGTCCGCCCCAGCGACGGCCACGAGGTCGCCGGCCCCGAGACCTCCTAGCACCAGGCATCGCCTTTTGGATCTCGGCGGCGTGTCGCTGCCGGACTTTGCGCTGACTACTGGTGATACTGTTGGGTTCGATGTTGCAGTTGTGAACTGTGGGATTTAGACGTACGGTGATTCGCGGTCGACGGAAGGACCGCTGATGTCCCGGCTGCGCTTGTCCCATTCCGACGTTCCTGGTCGTTCTGCTTCCGCCGGCCGCACCCCACACGCGCGGCGCGTCATGCGCCGCGTCGTCGTACTGGGTGCCTGCGCCGCGGTCGCCGCTGTCACCGTGATGGAGCTGCGGCACAGCTCGAATGCGGCCGCGGATCCCTCGCCCCAGGATTGGTTCCGCCTGCGGATGTGCGAATCGGGCAACAACTACGCGATCAACACCGGCAACTTTCATTACGGCGCGTACCAATTCGATCTGCCGACCTGGCGCAGTGTGGGAGGCACGGGCTTTCCGAACCTGGCGCCCGCCGCGGAGCAGGACGCGCGGGCGCTGATGCTCTACCGGATGCGCGGCTGGCAACCGTGGCAGTGCGCGTCGATTGTCGGTCTGCGCGAGGACCGGGACGCCCGGTCGGGACGGATCGGCGACATCACGGTTCCCGGGCGGCGTTCGTCCGGAGGCGGGGGCGGCAGCTCGTCCGGAGGCGGCACCGCGTCCCGTAGCTCGCATGCGTGGCCGGGCGTCTACTACTCGCTCGGTGATCACAGCGCCGGCATCCGGCAGTGGCAGGTGCAGATGCGCTCACGCGGAGCACCGCTGACCGGCACCGGGCAGTTCGGCCCCAACACGCTCGCGGTGGTCAACGATCTGCAGCGGCAGAACGGGCTGCCCGCTACCGGGCTGCTCGGGCCGAACACGTGGAACCTGGCGTGGACGGGCAAGTACCACCGCAGCCCGGCGACGCAACCTGCTCCCAAGCCCAAGCCGGCGCCCAAGCCCAATCCGGCGCCGCCGGCGCCGCGCAAGGTCAGCGCGCCGGCGTGGCCCGGCCCGCAGTACTACTCGCTGGGCGATCACAGCGCGACGATCAAGGCCTGGCAGCTGCAGATGCACCGCCGGGGCGCGCCGCTCGCGATCACCGGGCAGTTCGGTACCAACACGCTCGCCGTCGTCAACTCGTTGCAGCAACAGAACCACCTGAAGGTGACGGGCATCCTCGGCCCGGTCACGTGGAAGAACGCCTGGACCGGGGCGTACCGCAAGCCGGTCGCGGCACCGGCCTGGCCCGGCTCGCAGTATTACTCGCTGGGCGATCACAGCGCGACGATCAAGGCCTGGCAGCTGCAGATGCACCGCCGGGGTGCGCCACTGACCGGTACCGGGCAGTTCGGCCCGAACACGCTGGCCGTCGTGAAGCGGATCCAGAGCGTCAATCACCTCGACGTGACAGGCATCCTCGGCCCGGAGACGTGGAAACTCGCCTGGATCGGGGCGTACTGAGCTACTCGGCGGCCTTCGCCGGGCGGCGCTGCTGAGCGGGAGCGCGGACGCCCGGCGCAAGCCGGCGGGCGGTCACCAGAAACGCCGTATGGCCGATCATCCGGTGTTCGGGGCGCACCGCGAGCCCAACGACGTGCCAGCCGCGGATGAGGCTCTCCCACGCCATGGGCTCCGTGTAACCGCCGTGGTCACGCAGCGCCTCGACGAACCGGGACAACTGCGTCGTGGTCGCCACGTAGCCGACGAGCACGCCCCCCGGACGCAGCGCGTCGGACACGTGGGGCAGCACGGTCCACGGCGAGAGCATGTCGAGGATTACCCGATCGGCGACCTCATCCGGACGATGGTCGGCGACGTCGCCGACCCGTAACGTCCAGTTGTCCGGGCGGCCGTTATAGAAGGTCTCGACGTTGCGTACCGCCACCTCGGCGTGGTCGGCGCGGCTCTCGTACGAAACGACCCAGCCCGACGGCCCGACCGCGCGCAGCAGCGAGCAGGTGAGCGCGCCCGATCCGGCGCCGGCCTCCAGGACAGTCGCGCCTGGGTAGACGTCGCCCAGGCCGATGATCTGGGCGGAGTCCTTCGGGTAGACAACGGCGGCGCCGCGGGGCATCGACAGCACGAAGTCGGCGAGCAGCGGCCGCATCGCCAGGTAAGCCGTGCCCGAGGTCGAGGTGACGACGCTGCCCTCCGGCTGGCCGATGAGCGCGTCATGCGAGATCGCGCCCCGGTGAGTATGGAACTGCTTTCCCGGCTCGAGCGTCACCGTGTGCCGGCGCCCCTTGGGGTCGGTGAGCTGCACCCGCTCGCCCACGGCGAACGTGGCGTCGCTCATGTGATTACCTGCTCTTCGCGCGGGGGCACTGGCCCATGCCGCCTAGGCAGCGCCGCGTCTGCGCCGCTCGCTGCGCTCGGGCGAATCCTTGGCCCCGCACCGCGCCTTCCGGCGCGGGCCGTGTGGCGGCGGCGGGGCCCTTCGCCCGAGCGCTCATCGCCGCTCACGCCGTCGGCCTGGCGAGCTCGGCCATGATGTCCTTGGCCGACAGGATGCCGGCGGGTGAGCCGTCGCGGTGCACCACGAGGTACTCGTTCGCCGGCGTGCTGCGTAGCGCTGCGAGCAGTTGATCGCCGGCGAGGTCGACGCCCAGCACCATGCCCGGCTGGATGGGGCGCGCAACGTCGGAGACCGGCACCCACGGGCGGCGATCGAGCGGCACCGCCCCGATGCGGGCTTCGTCCACCATCGCCTGCGGGGTGTTCGAGGAGTCGACGACCACCAGGCCGCCGGCGCGCGCCTCGCTGGCGCGGCGGATCGCCTCTGCGACCGGCAGGTCGGCCGGTACGAACAGGCCGGGCCGAACCAGTCGCTGCATCGACAGCAACGGGAGTCGCTGCTGCAGTTCGGCTACCCGGAGGGACTGCGTGGCGGCGATCCAGATGAACGCGCCGAGCGCGATTCCGAACAGCGCAGTGCCGAGGCCCCAGTCGAACCCATTGACGTTGATCAGCACCGAACCGACGGCAACGATGATCGCCACGACCCGACCGGACCAGGCCGCGACGCGTGTGCCGGTGAATCGCGAGCGGGTCACGCCCCACACCCCGGCACGCAGCGCCCGGCCCCCGTCGAGCGGCAACCCCGGTAGCAGGTTGAAGATCGCGACCACGAGGTTGCTCCACATCAGCAACGCGAACAGGACCGAGATCACGGTGGCGTCGGTGGCGAAGGAGTAGCCGATCCAGGCGCCGCCCGCCACGACAAGCGAGACGAGCGGCCCGGCGACCGAGATGAGGAACTCGTCGCGCGGGCGGCGGATTTCGCCGTCGAGTTCCGACACACCGCCGAGCAGAAAGATCACGACGCGCTGCACCGGCTGCCCGAGCGCCAAGCTGACCGCTGTGTGGCCGAGTTCATGCGCGAGAACGCACAGGGCGAGCAACACCGCGAAGACGAAGGCCACGGCGTAAGACGCTCCACGCCCGATGCCGGCGACATTGTCATAGATGATCCGGTTGTACGTCACGGTGATCAGCACCGCGATGAGCACCCACGACGGCGCGAAGTACAGCGGCACGCCGCGGAAGCTGCCCACTGGAAGCAACCTGCCGCCGATTCGCGCCGGCGGACGATTCGTGCTCACCGTTTCACCTGTTCTTAGCCTGAGCGATGACCTGCCCACGAACGTCGCGCGGGACCGCGGTGCGCCGGGACCGGTTTGTGGGCCGAGCTGCGATCGCGTGATGTTCGCCCATCGCAGCGATGCTACGGCGCCTCATGGTGAGCGGGGTTAGCGTACCGAGCGTGAGCGACAGCGACGATCTACGGAGCCGGATCCAGGCTCAGATCGCCGCACGTCGCCAGGCCGGTCGTCATGCCCGCGGATCCGAGCCGCAGCGAGCGCATGAACCGTCACCCACTCCCCCGCCGCGGCCTCCGTCACCGTTCGACGAAACCCAGATCATCGAGGCGATCCCTCCGGATGATCGGGGCGAGATCCCCCGGTCGCGGAGGGGGCACCGTCGGCATGGCCCCGAGCGGCGGTTCGGGTTCCCGATCCGGCTGGTCGTCTTGATCATGGTTGCCACGCTGCTCGCGTTCGGGCTGCGCGCGTTCGTGGTCGAGCCGTTCTGGATCCCGTCCGAGTCGATGGAACCGACCCTGCACGGCTGCTCGGGTTGCAACAACGATCGCCTACTTGTCGACAAACTGTCGTATCGACTGCATGCCGTGCACCGTGGCGACGTCGTCGTCTTTCACCGCCCGCCGGGCGTAGACGCTCCCGAGAGCGTGCTGATCAAGCGCGTCATCGGCTTGCCGGGTGAAACGCTCCGCGGGCACGACGGCATGGTGTGGATCGGCACGCGTTCGCTCGAGGAGTCCTATGTGGCGCCGGCCTGCCACGGCACGG
Source organism: Actinomycetota bacterium (assembly GCA_046734095.1). Classification (GTDB taxonomy): domain Bacteria; phylum Actinomycetota; class Actinomycetes; order Mycobacteriales; family Jatrophihabitantaceae; genus DASXRA01. The sequence goes on from JBKPQM010000226.1 coordinate 16,781, forward strand.
CGGACTTCGGCCCCGTGAAAGTGCCGTCCGGGCAGTACTTCGTGATGGGCGACAACCGATGTAACTCCGACGACAGCCGAATGTTCGGCCCGATCCCGAAGTCTTCGATCATCGGGCGGGCGTTCTTGATCATCTGGCCGTTCGGCCGGATCGACTGGCTCTGACGGGACGCGCCTGCCGGAAATTGTCAGAGGACGGTTCTACTGTCGGCGGCATGACCGAGACGGTGGCAGCGATGAGCATGGCAGATCTGCCGGAAGCTGTGGTCGGCTCACTGTCGCCGTCGCGGGCCTCGGACTTCAAGACCTGCCCACTGCTGTACCGATTTCGCACCATTGACCGGCTGCCGGAAGCGCCGTCGCGCGGCGCCGCCCGAGGCACGGTGGTGCATGCCGTGTTGGAGCGGCTATTCGACCTGCCCGCCGCTGAGCGCACCCTGGAAGCCGCTCAGCGGCTCGTCGACCCGGCCTGGCAAGAGCTGCTGGCCGAGGCGCCCGAACTCGGCGGGCTGTTCACCGGCGACGACTCGGAATTGACAGCCTGGCTGGATTCCGCGCGAGACCTCGTTGAGAGCTACTTCGCCATCGAGGATCCGTCCCGGCTCGAGCCGGCCGCGCGCGAGGAACTGGTCGAGACGGTCGTCGACGGGCTCCGGTTGCGCGGCTATGTCGACCGGCTCGATGTCTCGTCCTCGGGTGAGGTACGGGTGGTCGACTACAAGACAGGCACGATCCCGCGCGAGGCTTTTGAGGCGAAGGCCCTGTTCCAGATGAAGTTCTACGCGCTGGTGCTGTGGCGCACCCGGGGGGTCGTTCCGCGTCAACTCAAGTTGATCTACCTGTCCGATCGCGACACGCTCACCTATACGGCCGATGGGGAGGAGTTGGTGCGGTTTGAGCGCACGCTCAAGGCAATTTGGGTGGCCATCGCTCGGGCCACCGAACGGGCGGACTTCCGGCCCAGTCCGAGCCGGCTCTGCGAGTGGTGCGACCACCGGTCGCGGTGTCCAGCCTTCGGCGGCACCCCCCCGCCATTCCCCGAGGATGCGTTCACTCGCATCGAAGGCCAACGGCGGGAGCCGCCCAAGCCGACCGTCGAGCCCGAGCTATGACGGCCTCCCCGCCGGGGTGGCCGAGAGCGGGCCGAGCCCGCACGACGCCGGCTGATTGCGACTAGCATCGCGGCGTCGCGTCCGAGTTAGCCAGGTTGGGGACCTTGTTGACGGTTGGCGGACACTGCTACACATGGTGAGCGATGATGTGCGGGGCGAAACGCCGCCAGCCATCGTCACACGTGCGGACCAGGTCGAGGACATGCGCACTCGGCTGCGGCGGATGCAGGCCGAGCTTAGGGCCGGGTCCCGCACGGACGCGGTCTACGACGCCGCCGTCGATACGCTGGGCAATGCGACGTTGGATCTGCTCGACGCTCAAGCGCAGTTGCGCGAGATGCTGATCGCCCACCGGCAGCAACTTGTCACCGAGTTGCTCGAGAAGGAGCGCGCTCGGGCACGGGTGCGGATGTGGCAGCTCACCGGCGCGGTGGCGTTGCTCGGGACGGTGCTGGTGGTGCTCGCCGCGACTGGGGTCATCGTGAGATCCCGGCTCGTGATCGGCGTATCGCTGCTGATCGTCGCGATCCTGATGGCGGTGTCGATGGCCTCGTGGGTCGCGCGCGAACTCGGCGGGGAATCTGTCGATCTGCGCAGGGGGATCCTGACGGTCCTCCTGGCGACCCTCGCGTTCGTCGGGGCGCTGAGCTGGCTGCCGCTGGGCTACGCGTGCCTACTCGCATTGGCCCTCGCGGTGGCCCCCATCGTCATCGCGGCTAGGGCGGAGCGGCGCAAGGCCGAGCAGACGGCGCTGCGAGGTCGCGATCGTGGATGACATTCAGTTCACCGACGGTGCGGACGAGCACCGCTCGGAGTTGAGTTCCGACGTGGCCGCGATGCGTGGCGACCTCAGCGAGCTCGTGCGATCAGTGCGGCTCATCAGTCAGAAGGTCGAGTGGCTGATGGAGAACGTTCCGACCATTGCCGACGCGCCGGTCTGCGACCTCGACGGCGACGTCGATGCCACGATGGCCGACCTCGCGGCGACCGTCGAGCAGGGCGAGCAATTCCAAGATCAGCTATTGGACAGTGCGTCCCACACTGAAATGACGGCGGCCATCGAACGGCACGCGGAATGGAGCCGGATGCTCGATCACCAGCAGAGCACCGTCCTCACGCTGAGCGAGGCGATCGTAGGTGACGATGAGGCCAGCGCGACGCGCTCGGGCGACGACTTCCCAGGTGCGTGGCAAGCTTTGCTCGAACTCGAGCAGGACGGGCCGCGATTGGCCAAGACCGCCCAGCTTGCGCGCGAGCGACTGGCTGCCGATGCGCAAGTGCGCCGCGCGCACCTCAAGGACCTGGATGCGGTGGGCCCGGCCTGGCAGGAGCTGACCCACCGGCTGCGCACCCTGATCGACTCCGCGGTCGAGGAGCACGCACTGTTCCCGGCCTGGTTCCGTAACAGCCTCGGCCTGGCCCCCCCGCCCGCCGCGCCGACGCGATGGTTCGAGCTGGCCGTCGAAATCCTGGCCTACCGGATCACCTACCAGGTACTCAGCGACGAGTCGCCGCTCGGCGATCCGCCGCCGGACGATGCCTCAGCGCGGCGGCGTCAGTGGTACCAGCGGCTCACTGCCGGGCTGGCGCGGCTGACCTGACGTCCAACGCTACGTAGGGAAGACGATGAGCGGGATGGCCATCTCCTCCGGCGTCATCGAGCCGTGGTACGCGACGAGCTTGCTTGCCCGGGCCGGCTCGTGCTTGCTGGCCAGCACCACGTAGCGATCGCGACAGACCACGACGACATCGCCGATGCGAGCCGCGTGCTGCGGAGGTACCGGCCCGAACCAGCCGGCCGAGATCGCCTCGTCGCGATCGACAACGGCGGCGGCGTCGCCGAGCACCTCGCGCCAGGTGGCGATGACGTCGTCGCGGGCGCCGGCGCTGGTATGCAGGTAGCGCACTCGCGCCTCGCCGGCCACTACCCGTATCCCAGCGCTCAGTCGGTCGTCGGCGTCCAGGTCGAAGCGCTGATCCGCGGGAACGTTCAGCGCACCATGGTCAGCCGTGATCAACAAGGCGGCATCGGCCGGTAAGCCGTCGACCAGCCAGTCGATGAGAAGGTCGACCTCGGCGGCCGCGGCGTGCCATTCGGGCGAGCCGATGCCGTGCAGGTGTGCCATCGTGTCGAGCGAGGCGTGGTAGCCGTACACGAGACGTGATTGGTCGGCGAGCTCGGCGAGCATCCGGTCGGCTATCGTGCGGGGGTCCGCAGCACCGACGTAGCGTGCTCCGCGGTAGGCGGCCATTGTGAGTCCCCGGCCCTCGAACTCGGGGCGGGATACTACGCTCGTCGAGATCCCTGCCGCGGCGGCGATCTCGAACTGTGTGGGCTGGGGCTGCCACAGGGCCGGGTCAGGGTCGCTGTCCCAGATGACGTGCGTGAGCACGCGACGAGTGCCGGGCACGTTGACGGTGAATCCCAGGATGCCGTGTAGGCCGGGCCAGGTGCCGGTGCCGAGCGAGGCAAGGCTGGTTGGCGTGGTCGACGGGAAGCAACTGGAGATCTCCTCGAGTCGGCCCAATCGGCGGGCCTGCAGGTCGGCCAGCGCCGGAGCCGTCGCGGCCGCAGCCGGCAGCAGGTGGTAGCCGAGCCCATCCACGAGCAACACGGCGATGCGCCGCACGTCGGGCAGGCCGAGCCGGTCGATGTGTCCCGGCACGCCGAGCACCGCGAGCGCGCTCGGTAGCACGTCCGCGATCGTGGGAGCGAGCGCCGCTGCGTCGGCCACGGGCGGCGCCGGTCGATGTGGGCTCTCATGCATCATCGCGGTGAGCACTCCCGACGGTCGACGAGCCCCGCGAGGTCGCAGACGGTGATTCCGTCCAGGCTGGCCACAACCGTACGTCCAGGTACGGTGGCGAGCGGCACCTCGCTGGGAACAGCGAGCAGGACACATCCGGCCGCTTCGGCTGACGCGATACCCAGCGGCGAGTCCTCGATCGCGACGCAACGCGACGGCTCGGCGCCGACCATCTCCGCCGCCAGCAGATACGGATCAGGCGCCGGCTTCGCATGTGGCACCTCGTCACCGCAGACGGTGGCCGCAAAGTACTCGCGCCCGATGGTGTCCAGCGCGATCTCGGTCAGCCGGCGATGAGTGGAGGTGACGAGCGCAGCGGGCAGCCCAGCCTCGCGCACGCCCTGGAGCAGCTCCTGGGCACCCGGCTTCCACACCAGCGAGGTGCGGAACAACTCCTCGGCCCGTTCGAGCAAGTACGCGCCGCTGCTCTCCGGGTCGGCGTCGATTCCCAGGTCGTCGTGCATGATCACGATCGACCGGGCGAGGCTCGAACCCACCATTCGCCGACGCGCCGCGTCCGACAGCTCCCCGCCCAGGTAGTGCGCCAGGTCGTCCAGCGCGACGTCCCAGATCTTCTCCGAGTCGAGCAGCGTGCCGTCCATGTCGAAGAGGACGGCCCGCAACTCATTCCCCATTGCCGGCCCGCGACCTGCTTGCCGCCTGATCATGACCAGTCGGTGCGCTCATCGTTTTCGCCAGATCCGCATACGCCATAAGAACCAGTAGACCGG
>JBKPQM010000227.1:0-7200 GCA_046734095.1 Actinomycetota bacterium
GAATTCGTGGAGTACGGCACGAGCGCGAAGTGCGGCGATGGCGCCGGTGTGTCTTCCTCCGTCCCCGTGCTCCGCATGGGGAATCTTAAGGACGGCGAGATCATCTGGGACAGCCTGAAGTACCTCGGGGCCTCCCACCCGGAATTCCCCAAGCTGATCCTCGCGCCGGGCGACCTGCTGTTCAATCGCACGAACAGTGCCGAACTGGTCGGCAAGTCCGCTGTGTACGAATCCGGACCGCGTGCGTCATTCGCGTCGTACCTGATTCGAGTTCGCTTCCGAGAGTCCGTTGATCCCCGTTGGGCGAACATCGCAATCAACAGTCCGCAGGGGCGTGCGTACGTTGGGTCGGGTTGCCTCGCAGCAGGTCGGCCAAGCGAACGTGAACGGCACAAAGTTGAAAGCATTTCCGCTCCCGCTTCCGTCTATCGACCACCAGCTGGAACTCATCGCCGCACCTGACGCTGTGCAGGCATCGGCCCGTCGACTTTCTGCGTCCGCTTCGCTGAGCTTTCACCGCTCGACGGCGCTGCGGCGTGCGCTGCTTGCCGCCGCGTTTTCGGGGCGGTTGACCGGCGACCGGGAGGTCGCTGGTGTCTGACGGCGTGGGTCGCGGATTCCGGCGAGTGTTCGCGCGACGTGAGCTACAGGCGATCGGCGGCAGGCGCACGTTCGAGCGGGGGATGCACTACGCGGTCGACGGGCGTGTCAGCAAGGTGAGCACGACGTCCAACGGCGCGAAGGCGAAGGTGCGGGGGTCGGCCTCGTATCAGGTCGAGCTGTGGAGCGAGGACGACGAGGCGGGGTACGCCTGTACATGCCCGATGGCCGGCGAGGAGCGGTTCTGCAAGCACGCGGTCGCTCTCGCACTGGTCGTCACCGACGCGGTCGTCGCGGACGAGGCCCCCGCCTCTGAGCAGGCCGAGCAGATCGACCTCGCCGCCTATCTGCGAGGCCTGGACCACGAGGCGCTGATCGAGCTGCTGGTGGAGCGTGCCGCCGAGGACGATCTCTTCGACGCCCAGCTGCGACTGGCCGCAGCCCGCACCGGCGTCGGTGGTCTCTCGCTCGAGCCATTCCGTCACGCCTTGGCGGCGGCCTTCGAAACCGACGGCTACGTCGGCTATCGGGAGGCCTACGACTACACGAGCGGGATCGACTCTGTGCTCGACTCGCTCGGGCAGCTGCTCGAGGACGGGCACGCCGACGCGGCGGTCGCGCTCGCGGAGCACGCAGCGGACCTGGCGGAGGAGGCACTTGGCTACATCAACGACTCCGATGGCGGTATGTCGGCGGTCGCCGAGCACATCCGCGAGCTGCACCTCGCCGCATGCATCGCATCCCGGCCTGACCGGGTCGCGCTGGCTCGCAATCTCTACGACCGCGAGCGGCACGGGGGTGACCTGGAGATCTTCTACGGCGCGGCAGGCACCTACGCGGACGTGCTCGGCGACGAGGGCCTGGTCGAGTACCGGCGGCTTGCGCAGCAGGAGTGGGACGAGCTGCCCCCGCTCGGTCCGGACGACGAGCGCAGCTGGTCGTCGGGTCGGTTCCGCGTCACCGAGATCATGCTGACCTTGGCCGACCTGACGGGGGACGTCGACGCCGTGGTCACGGTGCTGGCGCACGATCAATCCTCGGCTTATCAGTTCGTGAAGATCGCCGAGACGTTGCAGGGCGCGCGACGGCCGGACGAGGCGCTTGAGTGGGCGTTGAAAGGCCTGTCGCTGCACGGTTTCGGCGACCACCGCCTGGTCGAGTTGGTCGCCGAGGAGCACCATCGCGCCGGGCGTCCAGAGCAGGCGATCGACGTGCTGTGGTCGGCCTACGAATGCTCGCCCGGCGTCGACACCTATCAACGGCTGGCCCAGCACGCCCGGCGCGCCGGTCTCTGGCAGGAGCGGCACGCGCGGGCGCTGGCACTGCTGCGCGAGCGCATCGGCGCGAAGTCACGCGCCAGGTACGGACCCGACAACTCCACCCTGGTTGCCGTGCTCCTGCTCGACGACAACCCGGAGCAGGCATGGATTGAGGCGCAGGCCGGCGGCTGCCGCCGCGACCAGTGGCTCGAGCTCGCCCGACTCCGTGAGCTCGAGCACCCTGACGATGCCCTCCCGATTTGGCGGGAGGAGGTCGACCGGGAGATCGGCGCGATGAACAACCAGTCGTACGCCATTGCCGTCGCGACGATCGAGCGAGTGGGCCGGCTGATGTCGGCGGCCGGGCGCGGTGAGCAGTTCACGCCGTACGTCACGGGCGTGCGCGAGGCGCACCGGCGCAAGCGCAACCTGATGAAGCTCTTCGCCGAACGCGGGTGGTGACTATGAATCTCGGGAGATGCCCGGACGCGAGAGAGAGTGCGACACAGTGAACGCTACGACGGTCGAGGGCGCACCTGATGCGCTGATGGATGCGGTCGTTCCTGCCGACGTGAGTCTCGAGGAGATCCTCGCGAGCGCTCCCGGCAGCGAGCCGGGTGGCATCGAGCTGACGCAGACGGAATCCGACACCTTCTTCGATGCGATGCGTATCTGAATGACACAGCCCAGCATGTCCGACTCCCGTCGGCTGGTAGCGAAGCTCGTGGGCGGGGAGCAACGTGCTCCGCGATTCGGGCGTCAACATGTACGAGTACACCGAGCAGTTGACGTACCTGCTGTTCCTCAAGATGGCAGAGGAGCGCGCCACGCGGCCGCTCAACCCGGAGCGGGTGGTGCCCGAGGAGTTCGCGTGGCACCAGTTGCTCGGGCTGTCCGGCGAGGTGCTCGAGGACACCTACAACCACATACTGCGCGGCCTCGCGCGCCAGCCCGGTGTGCTCGGCGCGGTCTACCGCGGCGCGCAGAACAAGATCTCGAACCCCTCCCACCTCAAGACGCTGATCGTCGACTACATCGACAAGGAGAACTGGTCAGCCGCCGGCACGGACGTCAACGGCGACGCCTATGAGGAACTGCTCGAACGCAGCGCCGGAGACACCAAGTCGACTGCGGGCCAGTACTTCACCCCGCGTGCCCTCATCCAGGCGATGGTCGAGGTCGTCCAGCCGACGATCGACGACCGGGTTGTCGACCCAGCCTGCGGCACGGGCGGCTTCCTACTTGCCGCGCAAGCGTACGTATCGAAGGATGCCGCGGGCTACACCCCGCCGCAGCGTGAGCACCTGCGGACCAGGTTCGTCACCGGCGTGGACATCGGCGCCACGACTTCGAGGCTGGCGTCGATGAACCTCCTGCTTCACGGACTCGGCTCGATCAGTGGCGATGCGCTGATCGAGCAGCGGGATGCCTTGGGCGCGGACCCTGGTGACCGGTGGAGCGTCGTGCTTGCCAATCCGCCGTTCGGCCGCAGCTCCTCGACCGACATCGGTGGCGGGGACGACGACGGCGCCGAGATCTTCCGCCAGGACTTCGTCGCCACGACGTCCAACAAGCAGCTGAACTTCCTGCAGCACATCATGACCATCCTCGACATCAATGGCCGCGCAGGTGTCGTATTGCCCGACAACGTCTTGTTCGAGGGCGGCGCGGGGGAGACGCTGCGCCGCAAGCTGCTGACTGCATTCGACTTCCACACCTTGCTGCGGCTGCCGACCGGCATCTTCTACAAGCCCGGCGTCAAGGCCAACGTGTTGTTCTTCGACAAGAAGCCCGCCGCCGAGCAGCCCTGGACACAGCGGCTGTGGGTCTACGACCTGCGCACGAACAAGCACTTCACCCTCAAGAAGAACCCATTGCGTTGCGACGACCTTGACGGCTTCGTCGCCTCCTACCTGCCCGGCAAGGCGTGTGACGAGCGGACCGAGTCCGAGCGGTGGAAGTCATTCACCTACGACGAACTGATCGCCCGCGATAAGGTGAACCTCGACATCAGCTGGCTGCGCGACGAATCCCTCGAAGACGCCGACAACCTCCCGGCGCCGGAGGTCATCGCCCGAGAGATCGTCGAGGACCTGACTGCCGCCCTCGCTGAGTTCGAGGCCGTTGCCGCTGCGTTGGAAGCAAGAGCGGCCGAGTCCGAACCAGAGTCGCCGCGTGGTTGACGATGGGGTCGAGGGTTCGCTGGATCAAACCGATGGACCAAATCGCTGTCCGCGTCGGTTGGGTGGCGATCACTGCGGCACGGCTCGAAACGGTCGTCGGACTCATCCTCGTCACTGTGCTCGGTGAGGAGCGGGAAGCTGAGCTGCTCGGCCGCCGATGGAGCGACACGTACGAGGACGCCAAGCGGACATACTCGCGCATGAAAGCCGACGCAGCCGCGCGTGGTGACGATGACGACGCAGCCGCGTGTGAGCGCTTCGCCCACGCGCTCGGTCGAGCGAACCTGCTGATGCAGCGCCGGCATCACGTTCTACACGCCATATGGACGGCGGATCCCGACATTGTCACGCTGGATGGAGCGTCGACGGCATTTCGCTCGCGGGGCCGGCGGGACGGAGCCGACTGGTCGCTCGCCGATCTGTGGAAGCTCGCGAACGACCTCAACGACCTGCACCAAGAGGCTCTCGCGGAGCTGGCACGCCAGATCGGAGCGCAGTCGTCAGCTCGCTCCGAATGAGGCACGCAGCAGCTTCTCGCGGGACCGGCCGTTCGTCGGCGCGATTGTGTCGTCGCTCCTTTCGCTTCACGACTCCGACAGTCTCACTCCACCGGCACCGAGACCTTCCTGCGCCGAACCTAACCCAAAATGACTGTCGATAAACGCCATCAACAATTACCGTCGTAAACTCACCATATTCAAGCCTTTACCAAATAACGGCACGCATGCTACCAATATCGGTAGGAAGGTCGCCCCTGACGGGGTGACCTTCGCGCATTTCTACAGCAATTGTTGGCTGTTATTGGCGGGTGCTGATTGCTGTGCATGGCGGGGTGAAGGTCTACCGGGGAGCCGCTGCCGCCGCACGGCAGTACGTGGAGGCCGACCGCGGCCGCGCGGACGACTACTACCTCGCTGATGGCGCCGGAATCGCCGAGCGTTACACGGCTTCACATGACGGTGCGGTCGCGCGTGAGGCGCCGCTAACCGGCGACGCGTACGAGGCGTGGGTGGTCGGGTTGCACCCCGAAAGCGGCGAGTCAAAAGGCCGCCTGCGCAATGACGCGCGGGCCGTTCGCTTCGTCGAAGTGTCGGTGAACGGGCCGAAGTCGTGGTCGCTCGCGGCGGAATTGCACGCTGATATCTCCGCCGCATACGACGCCGCGCAGGACGCTACTGCGGAGCAAATCGTCGGGTGGTTGGCGCAGCACGCGACCACTCGCGTCGGTCCGCGCGGCGGCCAAATCCAGGTTCCGGTCGCCGAGATTGACGCCGTGACGGCGCGGCATCACACCTCGCGGGCGGGCGACCCGCACCGTCATCTCAACCTGCAGATCAACGCCCGAGTGCTCGCCGAGAGACGCTGGAGAGGGCTGCACACGGTCGGAGTGCGGGACTCGATCGACGCCATCAACGGCATCGGGCACGCCGCGATGATGACCGACCCGGGGTTCCGGCAGGCGCTCGCGCAGCATGGTTTCACCCTCGACCCGGGCACCGGGGAGGTGATGCAGCTGGCCGAGTTCGTCGGTCCGTTCAGTGCGCGCGCTGCGCAAATCGGACGCCACCTCGACCGTTATGAGACCGAGTGGCGCGCCGCCAACCCGCACGCCGAGCCCGGTCCGGCATTGCGTCGGGCGTGGGATCGGCGCGCCTGGGCCGACGCTCGACCGGACAAGATCGTGCCTCGAGACGGCGCCGAGTTGACGTCGCGGTGGGTCGCCGAACTGCACGCCCTTGGCTACCGCGAGCAGTTCGGACCGAGGCCGGTGAACGCCTCGCTAGTCGGTCACATCGATCGCAACCCGGCAGTCGGTGACGTGTTGGCGCGGCTCGCTTCGCGGCGATCCGGCTGGAACGCCGCCGACATCCGAGGGGAGGTCGAGCAGCTCATCGCTCGTGCGAACGTCGCTGTCGACGCCGCGGTTCGGCGCGAGCTTGCCGAGGACCTGACCGCCCGAACCGTTGCTGAATGCGTTCCACTTATCGACCGCCCCTGGGTGCCCGAGCATGTCCGCGCTCTCACATCGCGGCACGTCATCGAGGTCGAAGCCGACCTCACCACCCGTCTCGCCCGTCGCGCCGCCACGTCGCCAGCACGTCTCGATCCGATCGCGACCGAAGCGGAACGCGGTCTCGATCCGGTACAGCGGGAGGTCGTGCGCCCGCTAGCTGCCGGCGCAGATCTGGTGGTGATCGAGGGTGCTGCGGGCGCGGGCAAGACCACGACGTTGGCCGGTGCGCGCACCGCGATCGAGCAGCACCGTGGCCGGCTGCGGGTGGCGACGCCGACGCTGAAGGCGGCCCGAGTGGCGGCACGCCAGGTCGGCGGCGACGCCTCGTCGACGGCGTGGCTGGCTTATCAGCACGGCTTCCGATGGCAGGAGAACGGCACGTGGACCAGGCTTCGTGTCGGCGAGATCGACCCGGCAACGGGTGCCGTCTTCTCCGGCCCACGTCACGATGCAGCCCTCGACGCGGGCGACGTGCTGCTCATCGACGAGGCAGGCATGCTCGACCAGGACACCGCCCGCGCGCTGCTGATCATCGCCGACGAACACCACGCTCGGATCGCTTTGGTCGGCGACCGGCACCAACTGCCAGCCGTCGGTCGCGAGGGAGTGCTCGACCTGGCCGTCCGCCAGGTATACCCGGAGGCCCACCGAGAACTCGACACCGTGCATCGCTTCACCCGCACCGTCATCACCCCAGACGGCATCGTCGGCGCCGCGCCAGACGAGGACTACGCGCAGCTCAGCTTGGCCATGCGGGCCGGCTACGACCCCGCCGCAGTATTCGACGCGCTGCTCGCTCGCGGCCAGATCCGTATCCACGCCACCGACACCGACCGGGTTAGCGGGCTCGCCGGCACGCCGCGCAGACCCACCGGACCGGCTCTGTCACGCTCGTGGTCGCGGACACCAACGAGCTGGTCGGCGCGCTCAATGACGCCATCCGTGCCGAGCTCGTCGCGGCGGGACGGGTCGACGACACGCACACCACCACCGGCCAAGCAGGACGCACCGGTTGCGGTGACCGGGTCGTCACCCGCCACAATGACCCCGGCATCGAGGTCGCCAACCGCGACACCTGGACCGTCACCAGCGTCCACCGCGACGGATCGGTGACCGTCACGGGCGAGCGCGGCGAGCGCGTCCT
>JBKPQM010000228.1:0-16798 GCA_046734095.1 Actinomycetota bacterium
GGCGCGATCCTGACGTTCGGGATCAAGCACAACCCGAGCGGCGTGGACATTCACGCCATCGGCCTGATCCTGATGCTCGTCGGAATCGCCGGCCTGGCGATCGGTTACCACCTGTACCGGACGCGCCGCCGCACCGACATCATCTACACGGACAACGGCGAGACGGTGATCGAGCCGAACATTCCGCGGCCCGAGGACCCGATCGACCCAATGGCCTGAGTCAGCGCGCCAAGGGCAGGCTAATGCCGTATTGGCGAAACTTGCGGTAGATCGTCGCGCGGGACATGCCGAGGGCCTTCGCCGCATCGGCGGGACGCTGGTCGTTGTCGAGCAACGCCTGCACGATCGCGTCGCGCTCGAGCGCCTCGATCGGCGTCAGCACCCGGTGGGCCGACGTGCGGGCCTCGGGCGGCAGGTCGCCGACCTCGACGACGCCCGAGTGACGCCGTTTCACGACCTCGGTCAGCAGCGCCCGCAGCTGCGCGACGTTACCGGGCCAGTTCAGCCGCCGCAGCTGGGCCATCGCCTGGGACGACATTCTGAGCCGGTCTTCACCGGTGAGCTGTCCGAGCAGATACGGCACGAGGTCGGCGAGGTCGTCGACGTGGTGGCGCAGCGGCGGCATCTCGATCGTGCGCGGGAACGCGAGCACTAGCGTGTTCGTCGTCAGCTCGGCCGAGGTGAGAGTGATCGCCATTCGGACGCGCTGCGCCGGGTCGACGTCGGCGGAGAGTTCGAGCAGCTGGTCGGCCAGCACCTCGGCGGTCGCCTCATCCATGCGATCCGCGTGCTCCACGACGACCATTGCCCCGGGCGCCGATACCGCGTCGTCCAGCGTGCCCAGCCACGTGTCCACCTCGCCCGCGGCCGGCGGCTGCAGCACCCGGAAGCTGCGCGTCGGGTTGTGCAGCTGGTGAACCGCGCGCAGGAGGGCCACCTTGCCGGTGCCGGGCTCCCCGGCCAGCGCCAGCCACTCGCCCGTCTCGTAGCAGGAGTTCACCTGCTGCACACAGCGGGTCCACACCGCACTCGATCCCACGACCCCGGGCAGGCTCAGTGACGAACGCACCCCCCGGACGACCGCGCCGCCGGTGGGGGCGCGCGAGGCGCCGTGCGTGAGCCGCACGCGGACGACCGTGCCCGCGCGCCCGGCCGGGCTGCCCACCAAAGCGTACTTCAGGTGCGCAGTGCGCCCGCTGGGCAGTTCCACGGTGCGGGTCGTGGTGCGTTCGTGCTGGGACACCATGTCGCCGGCGTAGCCGAGCAGGGCCTGTTGCTCGATGGCGTCGAAGAGCGTACGCACCTGCTCATTCATCATCACGACGTCATGGTTGACGGCGAGTACCGGACCACCGGACTGCTGGCAGGCCGTCAAATACTCCTGGAACAGCGCGAATTCCCGCAGATCGGTCTGGGCGAGCAACTCCTCCTCGATCTGGCGAGCGGTAGCCGACGCGAGCGCCATGAGCATCGCGCCGGGTGCGTGCGCCCACGACGTCAGATCGAGGATGCCGACCACGGTGTGCCGCGTCGGGTGGTGGATAGGCGCACCGGCGCACGCGAACTGGCCCAACTGGTGGGTGTAGTGCTCGCGGCCGTCGACGAGGGCCTGCTGCCCGCTGCTGATCGCCGTGCCGATGCCGTTCGTGCCCGCGAACTCCTCGGCGTAGGAGTACCCGGGCGCGAGGGACACCGCGTCCAGCCGCCCGGTCAGCTCACGGCTGGTCGTGCGGCGGTCGAGCACGATGCCCGTGTTGTCGGTGAGGATGATGCTGACCGGTTCGTCCTGCAGCTGCTGGTGCAGCGTGTCGAGAATCGGCGTAGCGCTACGGAGGAGAGGCGTCGCGATGTCGCGGTCTTGGCGGTATGGGACGTTGATCCGGTCGACGTCGATCTTGTTCTCCTGGCTGCGCTGCCACGACGCCAGGATCAGCCGCCGAACGTTGAGGGCGTCGTCCACCTCTCGGCTCAGGAACTGTTCACGGGCGCGCGCCACGTCGTCAACGACTTCGCGGCTGCCCTCGCGACCCACGGCGGCTCCTCGTCACTGATCCGTCAACTGGTGGCGACGCCGGTCAGCACAACCCTAACCCGGGCCGGTGGGTGCGAGATCTCAAAATGAGACCCCGATTTCGGTCTCAGCCGATTGACGGCCCCAGTCCCAGTGATTGCGGGGTGCTCGGATCGGGGGAGGGTTGGTGCAATCCCTCGTCCAACGGGCCGAACTCGGTCATCAGCGCGCGGCTGCCGCCCCAGGGGGTCTGCTCCTCGGCGACCAGTGTGTTCGTGGTGAGGAGCAGGCCCGCCACCGACGCGCCGTTCTGCAGCGCGGAGCGTACGACCCGCAGCGGGTCGATGATACCCATCTCGATCATGTTGCCGTAGCGGCCCTCGAGCGCGTCGAAGCCCTCGTCTACACCGAGCTCGGCAGTCTGGGCAATGACGTCGCTCGCGTCGTAGCCGGCATTCGCCGCGATCAGGAAGGCCGGCTCGCTCAGCGTCGCCCGCACGATATCGACGCCCACCGCGTAGTCGTCCTTTACCTCCAGCTCGTCCAGCACGGGCGCGGCGTGCATCAGCGCCGCGCCACCGCCGGCGACGACGCCTTCGGCCATCGCCGCTCGAGTGGCCGAGAGCGCGTCCTCGACTCGGTGCTGCAGTTCCTTGAGTTCAGCCGGCGTGGGCGCGCCGACATTGATCACCGCGACCCTGCCCGTGAGCGAGCCGATCCGCTCGGTCAGCACGTCCTCGTCGATGCCGAACGTGGCCCGCTCCAGTTCGGAACGCAGCTGCTGCACCCGGAACTCGACCTGGTCGGCGGTCGCGCCGCCGATGATCGTGGTCCGGTCGGCGGTCGCCCGCACCTGCGCGGCCCGTCCGAGGTGCTCGATGGTCATCGTCTCGAGCGTGAACCCCGAGTGCTTGCTGAACACGGCGCCGCCGGTCAGGGCGGCAATGTCCTCGAGCTTGTGCAGCCGGCGGTCGCCGAACCCGGGCGCGCGCACCGCCACGCACTGGAAGATGCCGTTGACATGGTTGTGCACCAGCATCGACAGTGCGGTGCCCTCAAGGTTCTCAGCGATGATCACGAGCGGTCGTGGCGCCCTCATGATCTTGTCGAGCAACGGCATCAGCTGCTGCACCTGGGTGATCTTCTCCGCACACAGCAGGATGTACGGATCGTCGACGACCGCCTCCAGGCTGGCGGGATTGGTCACCATGTAGGGCGACAGGTAGCCGTTGTCGAACTCGAAGCCCTCGACGAAGTGCACGGTCATTCCGGGCTCGGGCGCTTCCTCGACGGTCACGATGCCGCCGTCGCCGACGGTGTGCAGCGCCTGGGCGATGATGGCGCCGACCACGTCGTCGTCGTTGGCCGAGATCGCGGCGACCCGGGCGAAGTCGTGCTCGGTCGTGATCGGGTGCGCCACCGAACGCAGGTGTTCGACCAAACGCCCGACGGCCAGGTCGATTCCGCGCTTGACCAGGACCGGATTACCGCCGGAGGCGATGGCCGCCATACCCGCCCGCACGATGCCCTGCGCTATCACCGTCGCCGTCGTGGTGCCGTCGCCGACGATGTCGTTCGTCTTGATCGCCGCTTCCTTCACCAGCTGGGCGCCCATGTTCTCGAACTGGTTCTTCAGGTGGATCTCGCGGGCGATCGTCACGCCGTCGTTCGTGACGACCGGGGAGCCGGTGATCTTCTCGAGAATGACGTTGCGGCCCTTGGGACCAAGCGTCGACTTGACTGCCTCGGCGAGCTGGTCGACGCCGGACTGCAGCAGGTCGCGGGCGGTCGGACCGAAGCGAAGTTCCTTAGACATCGAGCGGCTCCTTCGAGGCTAGGTGCGACGTTGTCCGTGCTTAGCGGCGTCTGGCACCGCCAAGCACGGACAACGAGGACGGGCGGGCGCGACTACCCGCGGGCGACGAGGTCGAAGTCGAGGTATTCAGCAGCATCCTCGGGGTTGGCAAACATGATCGTACGGTCGTCCTCGTGAATCATGCGACCGTAGTGGGTGGACATGTTCTCCTCGAATTCGGCCGAGTTGAACCAGCCGTCCTCCTCGCCGGCGGCCTCGTCGATCTCGGAGTAGATGACGTCCATGCGGTTCTTGGCGTCGACCCGGATCATTGACGGCAGCGGGGTGATCCTGACGTTGTCCTTGTGCCCCATCACCTCGGCGACGATCGCGCCGACCTGGTTGTTCATCAGGGTGAAGCCGCACATGTTCGAGGCCGTGTTGTTGGCCTTGAACGGGCTCTCCGCCGTCTTGAACGTGGTGGTCACTGGCTCAGCTCCTTCGGGGTCTGCAGATTCAGGTCGGACAGGATGCCGGCGAAGCGACTCTTGGCCCGGTCGAGACCGTCCTCGAAACGCCACGGCTTGGCGTCGGACTGCGACCACAGCGGCTGCAGCATCCGCGCCGCCGCGATGGACCGTGGCACCCAGGTCGCCAGCCACGACTGGAGGATCTGCCTGTTGTGGTCGGCGAACTCCTTGTCGTTGATAAGCAGTGCGAACATCGGCTTGGTGTAGCGCAGGTCGCGCTCCGCGTAGTCGTACTCCTCGGCGCCGATCACGGTGGGCGTGACGAAGTCACCGTTGGACGGCGCTGCCTGCTGCACCAGGCCGCTTCGGAACAGCTCGCCGACCAGCGGCTCGAAGACGACGTTGGCGGCGAAGATCGCCTCGCACCAGTCCCAGATCGCGGTGAGCTGCTCGGCGGTCTCATGCACTCCCCGCCAGGCCGGGTCGTCGTTCCACGTCGCGATGTGCGCGGTGCCGTCGAAGCCTTCGATCTCCTCGGACAGGGTCAGGTTGAACAGCGCCAGGTCCTGGGCGGACCGGATCCTGTGCATGCTGTTGACCGAGATCGCGTTGTTGTGCATGTTCGTGGGCGCCCGCCGCTGGGCGTTCGCGAACAGGTACAACCCGAGGCCGTGGTCCACGTGCATCCACGCACCCACGTGCCGCGCCACGAAGTCCACCCAGTTGCGGTTCCACTGCTCGAACGCCTTGGCCTGACGTGCCGCCTCGATGTTCTGGTTGAGCTGGCGGACCACGTTCGCGTTGTACCGGTAGAGGGTGAGCTCCCACTCCTCGTTCGGATCGCGGAACTCATGCCAGCCGAGCGCGGGCCACGGGTAGCCCTGGCCGCCCGAGCCAGGTCCACGCACAGGTTCTGGCCGGTCGGAGCCCCAGGCTTTCAGCGCCGTCCATTCGAGCGGGTAGCCGCCCTTGCCGTCGGCGAAGCCGTAGAGCCAACCCTGGGCGAGATAGTGCCGCGGATCGGGCTGCACTTCGACGGTCATGTCCTCGTAGTGCGTCTGCTTGCGCTTCTGCGGAGTGAAGTAGTTGAAGTGGCGCGAGTCGGAGTCCGGGAATTCCTTGGCGCCGGCCTCGGCGTCGGTGAAGACGACTCTCGGCACGCTACGTTCTTGGGTACTCGTCATGTGCTCACTCGCTCTCTCCGGTAGTCGTGAACTTGTCGTAGAAGATGCGCCGGTCGGCCGCGCCCAGGCCGGGCAACAGCTCGAGCGCGGCCTCGACCATCGGTGGTGGCCCGCAGACATACGCATCGGCGCCGGCGAGGTCACTTTCGCGGCGGCGCAGCACATCGGTGATCAGGCCGATCTCCCCGTTCCAGTCGTCCTCCCCCGCGGGCTCGGACAGCGCGGGGATGTACCGGAAGTTGGGCAGCGTTTCCTCGAGTTTGCGCAGCTCGTCCTCGAAGCACAGGTCGCGGCGGCGCCGCGCGCCGTAGTAGAACGTCGCCTTCCGGTGGATGCCGCGGTCGGCCATCGAACGCAGCAGCGCCAAGATCGGTGCCATGCCGGCCCCGCCACCAAGGAACACTAGATCGGCATTGGGGTTGTCGCGCAGGGTGAAGACGCCGAACGGTCCGGTGACATCGAGCCGATCGCCCGGCTGCACCTGGGTGTCGAGGAAGCCGGAGAACAGTCCGTCGGGATAGATCTTGATGACGAACTCGAGTCGGCCGCTCTCCAGGCTGGAGATGTTCGCCATCGAGAACGAGCGCGTCTCCTCGGTACCAGGTACGGCGAAGTCGAGGTACTGGCCGGGAAAGAACTTGATCGAGGTGGGCTCGACGAGCTTCACGACGAGGTGACGCATGTCGTGCGTGACGTTCTCGTTCGAGACGACCTCGACGACCGCCTCCTGGATCGGCAGGCCCGAGTGGATCATCTCCTCGTCGTAGTTGAGCAGCTCGATGGTGAGGTCCTCGTAGGGGTGGGCCCGGCACAGAAGCGTGAAGCCTTCCTCCTTTTCGTAATCGGGGAGGGCGAACGTCGAGTACCGCTCGTGCTCGATGTCGTCGCCGTCGAGGATGAATGACTTGCAAGAGGCGCATTGGCCTTCTTTGCAGCCGTGCATGAGCATGATTCCTTGCTCGGCGGCCGCGCGCAGGATCGTCTTGTCCTCGTCGACTTCGATCTCGATGCCTACCGGCTCGAAGCGCACCAGATGCTTTTCGCCCATGTCCTATCCGCTCTTCGCGCGAGCGCGATTGCCGCACTCGCTTTCACTACTCGATGCTCACTCATACGGTCCCGGCGCAAGGCACCACCCCGGGTTGTTCGACCGGGCGCGGCGTAGTGCGCGCCGGCGGTCGAACAACTCGAGAGGAGTGCGGTGGTGTTACTTCGTTGCGGGAGCTGGCCGTCCGGCCGGGCCCTGCCGGTTGTAGTCAGCCACGAACGCGGCCCGCTCCGCGTCGGTCATCTCGTTAAGCACGACGTTCGGGCTCAACAGCGGCGGGCAGCGACGGAGGTGGTCGAGCGTCCACATCTGCTTCGGGTCGAGATCGAGATGTGGCTGCGCGACCAGGGTCTTGCCGTCGTCGCGGACGAATCCCATGTCGGAGACGACATCGGCCCAGTTCCAGCCGTGGTAGAGCGTCTCCCACTCACGCGAGCCGATGAGCTGGCCCATGTTCGGCGTGTTGCGGCCCTGGAAGGTCGGCCGGAACGCCTCGGCGTCGGTCCATCGGCAGGGCTCGCTGCAGTACGTCCGCCACTGGCCATCGACCTTGTCCATCACCATGTCCTCGCGGACGAGGCAAGGCACCATGCACGTCCAGCACCGGTGCGGGTAGACGTAGTCGACGTTCTCCAGCGCGATCGGGTTGTGCCCGTTCGGGCGCGACAGACGCGCGTAGTTCTCCCACCATGCGCCGTACTTGTCGTACCAGCCCGGATACTTGTACTCGAACCACTCGAAGTCCTTGTCGGTCATCGGGTCGATCCGCCAGTAGTTGGCGAGCCACCCGGTGGCGAAGAACTGCGCGACCTCGTGCACGTAGCCCTTGTTCCAGATCTGGTTCCAGGCCTCCTCGATGAGGTCGTGTGGAATCACCAGGCCGTACTTCTCCAATGGGACCAGGTAGCTGCGGTAGTAGTCGTCGTAGATCCAGCGACGCCACATTTCGGCGTAGCTCTCGCGGTCCTTGCGGCGGTCCTTAGTGCCGTACTCGATGAAGGTGCCGATCGCCGCGTCGACGACGCGGTGGTTGTTCCACCACGCGTAGCGCAGGTCGCGTTCGAGCAACTGGTGGTTGCTCTCGTCGGACAGAGCCATGAGCAGGGTCGCGTAGCCGTTGCTGATGTGACGCGACTCGTCCGACTGCACGGAGTGGAACACTGTCGGCAGCAGGTAGTCGCCGTTGGCCGCCGCCTCGGCCGGCATAGCGACGAACAGGGTATTGGTGAACGCCGTCTCGGCCACGATCGTCAAGTAGATGCTCGCCGCGGTGATGGCGTCACCGGTGATGAAGCCCTCAGCGAACTGCCGGCCGATCGTGCCGCAGTAGTCGTTCTGGAAGTCGCGCAGGCTCGAGTTGAATCCGGCCGGGTCGATGTAGTTGTTCATGTAGATGCGCTTGAGGTTCTGCTGGATCGTCGAGTGCCGGACCTCGTCGATCATCTGGATGGCCTGGCCGTTGTGCAGCTCCGGATTCGGCACGGTCCGGAACAGCAACGGCATAGCGCGAGCCGCGGAGATCTCCGGCAGCGGGATGATCGACAGGAACAGCTTCTGCCATTCCAGCCATCGCTCCTGCACCTGCCGGAACATGTTGCCGCGGATGGCGCCGTCCTCGGCGCCGTACACCCGGTGGTCCTTCTCCTCCTGCATTGGGAAGTACGAGCGCAGGACCTGCTTGAGCGGGTCCTTCTTCTTCGCCTTCTGGAACGTGTAGTCCGTTCCGTAGTGCGACACCGGCTCGTGATAGACCGGGTCCCAGGAAAGCTCCTGGATCTTCTGGTGGGCCTTCGCCACACTCTGACGACTCATTGGCACTCCTTCGCGGTGGTTGCGGCCGACTCCTGACTGGACAGCGATGACCGGCGCGGACGGTGCGCGCCGCGTGATATCGATTACAGCCCCCCAGACAGCCCGGGGCGGTCTCATCCTGAGACTGGATCGTCCATGATGGCGGCTCGTAGCTCGGCGAGCTTGTCGTGCTTCTGCTGCGACATGCGAGTGTCGCCCTCGACGTTCGGGGTGATGCCGAATGCTCGTAGCAGCGCGGCGGCCGGTTCGCCTGGATCGCCGGCATCGCCCAGTATGGGATGCAGCCCCTGGTCCACGAGGTGCTTGAACACGACGTTGACCACGGTCCAGGGATTGAACGTCTCTGGATTGGACTCGTCGGATGCGCTCACAAGAGCAGCAGACGGCTGCGCGGGACCGTTGGCGGTCTCGTTTTGAGACAGCGTCCGATTCGGGTCGGTCCTACGGTCAGGGCACCGACCCAGCCGGAGGAGATTGCGCATGTACACCAAGGACGGCGAGAGCTACTTCGTGGTCGACGGCCACACGCACTTCTGGGACGGCAGCCCGGCCAACCAGGCGAATATCCACGGCAAGATGTTCATCGACTGCTTTTACGACTATCACCGGAATCTCAGCCCGGCCGAATGGGTGTGGCCCAAGGAAAAGTTCGAGAAGTACAGCGAGCAGGACCTCATTCACGACCTGTTCGAGATCGGCTACGTCGACAAGGCAATCTTCCAGCCCACCTACCTGACCGACTTCTACATCAACGGTTTCAACACCACAGAGCAGGACGGTGCGGTCGCCGAGAAGTATCCGGACAAGTTCATCCTCAACGGCGCCTGGGACCCGCGCGATGGCGAGGCTGGCCTGCGCAAGCTCACCGAGCTGGCCAAGCGGTGGAACCTCAAGGGCGTCAAGCTCTACACCGCCGAGTGGCGCGGCGACTCGCACGGCTGGAAGCTCTCCGAGCCCGAGGCGTTCCGCTACCTGGAGAAGTGCCGCGAACTCGGCATCACGAACATCCACGTCCACAAGGGACCGACGATTCGCCCACTCGAGCGCGATGCGTTCGACGTGCACGACGTAGACGTCGCGGCCACCGAGTTCACCGACCTGAACTTCATCGTCGAGCACGTGGGCCTGCCCCGCCTGGAGGACTTCTGCTGGATCGCCACCCAGGAGCCGAACGTGTACGGCGGCCTCGCAGTAGCCATGCCCTTCATCCATACCCGCCCGCGCTACTTTGCGCAGATCGTTGGCGAACTGTGCTACTGGATCGGCGAGGACAAGATCCTGTTCGCCAGCGACTACGCCATTTGGCACCCGAAGTGGCTCATCGAGAAGTTCGTCGACTTTGAAATTCCCGAGGACATGACCGAATATGCGCCCCTGACGACTGACGTCAAGCGCAAGATCCTGGGCCTGAACGCCGCCAAGCTTTACGACCTAAAGGTCCCGAGTGAGCTCGCCGCCAAGGTGCCCGAGTCGCCCGCGGCCGAGGTGGCGGTCGGCGCGCAGTCGTGACCGCGGTAGCCGAGGATCTCAACAGCGCGGTTGTTGACGCACTGCGCACGGTCCGTGATCCGGAGCTGGACGAATCGATCGTCGATCTCGGCTTCGTCACGGCGTGCGCGGTGGACGGGACGCGCGCCGTAGTACGGCTGCGGTTGCCGACGTATTTCTGCGCGCCGAACTTCGCGTATCTGATGGTGGCCGACGCGCACGACGCGGCGCTGTCCGTCCCGGGAGTCGACGCCGCGACGATCGTCCTCGAAGATCACTTCGCGTCCGAGGCGATCAATTCGGGCGTGGCCGCCGGGGCCGGGTTCGTCGGCTCGTTCCCCGACGAGGCCGGCTCGGAGTTGGGCGATCTGCGACGCAGCTTCCAGCGCAAGGCCCACGTCGCGGCCATGGAGCGGGCCTGTCGCCGGCTGCTAGCCGACGGGTGGACGGTCGACTCGCTACCTCGGGCGCGCCTCGCCGACCTGCCGGAAGGAGCTGACCGAGAGCGGCTCCTGCGCCGGCGCGCCGACATCGATCTGCCGACCGAGCCGGGATGCCTCGTGCTGGTGGGCGATGACGGCGCGCCGGTGGCGGCGGAGGACGCGCCGCTGCGGCTGCGTTTCGCCCGCACCGTACGAGTCAGTATCGACGGGAACGCCCATTTCTGCAGGGGATTGCTGACAACGCGATACGACCTGGCCAAGGAGGATCGGCGATGAAGGCCGTGCAGCTGCAGAAGTACGACGCTATGCCTGATCTCGTGGAGTTGCCGGATCCGCAGATTACCGGGCCACTCGACGTCATCGTCCGGGTAGGCGGGGCCGGTGTCTGTCGGACCGACCTGCACATCATCGAGGGTCAGTGGGCCAAGAAGTCGCAGGTCGTGCTGCCCTACACGCTCGGCCACGAGAACGCCGGCTGGGTGTCCGCGGTCGGGGATGCTGTCACGAATGTGGCGGTCGGTGACGCGGTGATCCTGCACCCGCTGGTCACGTGCGGGCTGTGCCGTGCCTGCCGCTTTGGTGACGACGTGCACTGCACGAACTCGTCGTTCCCGGGTATAGACACCAACGGCGGCTACGCCCAGTACCTGAAGACAACGGCCCGCTCCGCGATCAAGCTCGACCCGTCCCTGCAGCCGGCCGACGTCGCGGCGCTGGCCGATGCCGGGCTGACCGCCTACCACGCGGTCGCCAAGGCCGCGCGCAAGCTGCGCCCGGGCGATCGGGCGGTGCTGATCGGGGCCGGCGGGCTCGGCCACATCGGTGTACAGGTCCTGCGGGCGCTGTCGCCGGTCGAGATGATCGTGCTCGACCGCAACGCCGAAGCCCTCGCCCTCGCGAAGGAGCTCGGCGCTCACCACACTGTGCTCGCGGACGACAACGCCGTTGCCGCTGTCCAGGAGCTGACGGACGGACAGGGCGCCGAGGCCGTGATCGACTTCGTCGGTGAAGGCGGCGCCGTCGAGACGGGCGTCGCGACCTTGCGACGCAACGGCAACTACTACGTGATCGGTTACGGCGGCTCGATCAGCGTGCCGGCGATCGACATCATCTCAACCGAGATCAACTTCATCGGCAACCTGGTCGGCTCGTACAACGACCTGGCCGAGCTGATGGTGCTGGCCGCCCGCGGGCTGGTGACCCTGCACACCGCCACCTACCCTTTGGGCGACTTCCAGCGCGCCCTCGACGATCTTGACCACGGCAAGGTGCGCGGACGCGCGATTCTCGTGCCCTGACCGGGGACCCTTCAATCGAAGGAGGTGGGCGACCATGCGACCGACGCTGGCATTGCTGGTGCTCGCGGTCATGGTCGCCTCCGCCATGTGGCTGGCGGTCCGTGCGGTACCGAGCGCGGACTTGAACGCGCTGCCGGGCCGGTTCCGCCGCCGCATCGTCTGGTGGCAGCTGCACGTCCGCTGGGTCTACGCGTGCTGCGCCGCCGTCGGCGCGGGCGCATCGCTGACGCATCTGGCGGGCTGAACCGTCCGCCGACTACTCGTCTCGAGGAGACAACATGACTGCTGGAAGTGTCACGCCTGAGCAGCTCGGAGTCGATGGCGTACCGGCCCGAGAGGCCGCCCCCCCTCCCGCGCTGCAGGTCGCGAGCCCGTTCTTCGCCGGAAACCCCCTCGCACTGGGCATTCCCGTGTTCGTAGCCGGCTCGGTCGCGCTGGGGCTCACCCTCGTCGGGTACGTGTCGCCCGCCGCGGCCGGCGCACCGTTGGCGATCATCTCCGCGGCGACCGGCCTCGGCCTCACTATTGCCACGATCTGGGCTGCCGCGATCGGGCAGAGTGCCGTGGCCAGCGTGTTCGGCATCTTCGGCGCCTTCTGGCTAAGTTACGGACTGCTCGTGTTCGGGTTGCTGCACAACTGGTTTCTCATCGTCGTCGGCGACGTGATGCACACTCAGAGCCTGTTCCTGATCACCTGGATCGTGATCATGGGGATGCTCACCCTCGCCACACTGCGACTACCGCTGGCGTTCAGCGCCGTGTTCGCACTCGTGGAGCTGGCGCTGATTGCCGTGCTCATCGGCACGGTCAACGGCTCGCAAAACTGGGTCAAGGTCGGCGGCTGGATCGCGTTGGGGTTCGCCGCGATCGGCGTCTACATTTACTTCAGCGTCAGCTCGGCGATCACCGGCGGTCCTGATCTGCCGCTGGGCAAGCCGGTCATCAAGAGCTGACCCGGGTGGGCCGCTTGCCACAGATGCGCGGAAATATCTCGGCAGGCATGCTGGTTGGATGAGCGTCCGGCTCGGTGCGAGTCCCCGGGTCCCAAAGACAACACCGCCACCGCGGACGATCGTTCGGCTGAAGCCGCGGTGTGCCTTAGCGCCGCGAGGCGACCGCACCGGGCCGGATCCTTCTGACTGCAGCCGAGGTGCGCCATGAAGGGTGACCACGTCGAAATCGTTGTCGATGCCGGCGACGGCGTCCGCAGCTACGACATAGCCGCTACCCGAGCGGGTCGCCGGGTCGAGATCACCCAAGGCCGCGGCATCATCGAAGTGGTCGAGGTGACGCGCCGCGGTAACCCCGTCCGGACCGCGCGCTTCATGGCCTCTCGGGTGCTGGCCCTGGTCGAACACCCGGCTCGCGAAGACGGAATGCCCGCCCGGCCTCAGGCGCCGGCCGCTGAGACCTGATCGCAGCACTCCCGCCCCGGCGAAGGCGTCAGCTCCACGTGGGCACCCAGGGCATGGCGAGCGGCCCGGCCGGCGGCAAGCCCAGGCGGGCGGCCACCGCGGCGAACGATCCCCAGCCGTCCCAGAGGCCGGCCGCGTGCGCCGCGGCCGGGCTCTCGCTCGACTTTGGGGGACGCAGCCGGGCCACCGGTGACACAACCGGGTAGCTCACCAGGTCGACCTCGGCCCCGGCGGGGATCTCGGCCTTCTGCGACGCCAGTTCGACCGCTCGATCCAGACCGCCGAGCACGTCGACCAAACCACGAGCGGCGGCGTCGGCGCCGGTCCAGATCCGGCCCTTGGCAATGGCATGGACGTCGTCTCGACTCATGCCCCGCCCAGCTGCGACCTTGCCGACGAATGCCTCATAGAGTCGATCCAGCCAGCGCTCGAGCGCCTGACGTTCAGCCGGACTGTACGACGTGCGGGTGCTGAACATCCGGGCCAGATCGCCCAGCGCGACGCTGTCGTAGTTGATGCCGAGCCGATTCCACAGGCCGTCCGTCACGAGCTTGCCGGCCACTACTCCGATCGACCCGGTGATCGTCGCCGGCTCGGCCACGATCGCGTCCGCACCCATGGCCACGTAGTAGCCGCCCGACCCGGCCACGTCGCCCATCGACGCCACGACGGGCTTGCCCGCGGCCCTGGCCTGTCCTACTTCGCGCCAGATCGCATCCGACGCGACCGCCGAGCCGCCCGGGCTGTCGACCCGGAACACGATGGCATCGACGTGTTTGTCGGCGGCCGCGGCCCGGAATGCGGCGCTGATGGTGTCCGCGCCCATCCGGTGGCCGTTCGGACGGCGGCCGCTCTTTCCCGGGACGATCGGGCCGAGCCCCCAGATCAGCGCCAGCGTGCGCGGCTTGCGGACCGCGCGCGGCGCCGCGATCCGGACCGTGGGGTGGGCATAGCGCGAGAGGTATAGCAGCGTGGCCGTGTCACCCGAACGTTTCCGTACCTCGGCGTACAGCTCGTCGCGATAGGCCACTCGGTCGACGAGCCCGGCGTCGAGGGCATCGACGGCGCTGATCGGCGCCTGGTCAGCCAGGTCGCGGATCCGCTCCGGCGGCAGGCGGCGAGCCGACGCGATGTCCGACACCACCTGGTCGAACGCCGACGTGGCTACCTGCTGTATCGCCTCGCGATGCGCGTCCGAGAACGTCGAGCGCATCAGCATGTCGGCCGCGTTCTTGTACTCGTACCGCTGCCCGAGCTGCGGCTCCACGTCGAGACGGTCCAGGGCGGTGCGGAGGAACGGGGTGCCGAGCGTCAGGCCGTTGAACGTCACGTCGCCGATCGGCAGCAGCCAGATCTCGTCGAACGCGCTGGCCAGGTAGTAGGGCACGAGGCCGGGGCTCCACTCGCCGAACGATTCGGCCCAGGCCAAGGCGGGCTTGCCCGCCGCCCGGAACGCTGACACCGCCTCCCGAAGCTCCTGAGCCCGGGCCAATCCCATAGGCGCGGAGCCGACCTTGGCCACCAGCGCCGCGACACGCTCGTCGTCGGCCGCCTTACGCAGACCCTGGAGCACATCTTTGAGCCTGGTCTGCCGGCGTTGCATGAAGGCTGCGACCGGATCAGTGGGCGTGCCCTGGGCAAGCGGCTCGGTGAGATCGAGCTCCAGGATCAGCAAGGCGTTGCGGCGGGTGACGAGGTGCGAGATCTCGGGCATGCATCGATCCAAGCCGCCGCGCCGGGATTCGCGCCAGTGGCGTGCGCCCAGCTCTCAGGTCGCCCACAATTTGCGACCATGAGCCCGGTACGGCGGATCAGCCTGGCGCTATTCGCGCTCGGGCTGGTGCTGGTTGCCGGCACGATCGGATACGTGGTGCTCGGCTTCGGCGTCTTAGACGCCGCGTATCAGACGGTCACCACCGTCACCACTGTCGGCTTTCGCGAGGTGCACCCCCTCAGCGACGCCGGCAAGACATTCACGATCGTGCTCATCCTGGTCGGCGTCGGAACCGCGCTCTACACCCTGACGGTCTCGTTGGAAGCCCTGATCGAGGGCCACCTGCGGGTCGCCCTGGAGGGACGGCGGATGGATCGTGAGATAGCCCGGATGTCCGGTCACGTGATTATCTGCGGCTGGGGCCGAGTCGGCCGAGCCAGCGCGCGCTACCTCAGCGCGAACGGGGAGAAGGCCGTCGTCATCGATCGTGACGCCGGCCGCCTGGACGGCATCGATCTTCCCAGCGTCGTCGGCGACGTTACCGACGACCAGGTGCTGCAGGCCGCCGGCATCCAGCACGCCCGGGCGCTGATCGCGGCCCTCGACACGGACGCCGACAACGTCTACGTCACGCTGTCCAGCCGGGCGTTACGCCCGGACCTGGTGATCATCGCCCGGGCGCGAACCGAATCGTCGCGGCCCAAGCTCGTGCGGGCCGGGGCGAACCGAGTGGTCAATCCCCAGCTGATCGGCGGGCGACGAATGGCATCCTTCGCGCTGCAGCCGCATGTTGCCGAGTTCTTCGACGTCGTCATGCACGAGCAAGAGCTGGACTTCGGTATCGAGCAGGTCGAGGTGGCGGCTGGTTCGCCGCTGGCCGGGCGCCGCCTGGGCGACGCGGCGCTGGCCGAGAAGACCGGTGCGTTGGTCCTTGCCTTGCGCTCCGGACAGGAGGGAAAGTTCGTGGCCAACCCGGGACCGGACATCGAACTGGCCCCGGAGACGATCCTCATCGCTGTGGGCAAGCCCGGCGAACTGGAGGCACTGCGCCGCCTGCAGGGCTGATCAGCGGCTCAGCTGGGTGAGGGCAATCCGGTCGACGATCTCGATCGAGGCGTAGCGGATGACGATCAGCCCGTCGCGTTCGAGTTCCTTCAACACCTTGTTGAGCGATGGGCGCCGCACCCCGAGCATCGCCGCGAGTGTTCGTTGCGGTAACCGCACGACGGCGTCCACCGCCTCGTCGAGCAGCAGCCGCGCGGTCTGTCCGACCAGCGGCTCCCCGAGCAGGTTGACCAGGCGGGCCTGGCCCAGCACCAGCCGCTGCGCCACGCTCGACATCCACCGCCGGGCGATCGCCGGGTGGTCGGCCAGCACCGCCTCGAAGTTCGCCCGGCTCACGTACATGCATGATCCGTCCTCGATGGCGCGGGCGCTGTAGGGCACCGGCCGGTCGAGGAGCAGGGCGATGTCGCCGTCCACGTCGCCTGCGCCCAGCGTCCCGACGACGGCTCGGCGCCGGCGCGAACTGAGGATCAGCTCGAAGCGGCCCGCGACCACGAGCCACACCCCGGAGGGCCGCTGTCCCGCGCGGAACAGCACCTGCCCGCTGACGACCGATCGCTGCTGCGTCCGGCCGGTCAGGGCGGGCAGGTCGCCCGCTCCGACCGGCGCCAGGGGGCCGCGCCCGACGCAGCGGGCGACCCAGGCGGCCGATCGGATCAGCCCGTCGAGTTGGTGCTCATCCGCGCTGAGCAGCTGCAGGGCATGGCCCAGGGCGGTGGTGGGATAGCTCGTTGCCGGCACTCGGCGAATTTTGTCATTTGGACGGCAATGCCGTTGGTTAGCCTGCGACCGGCTCCGCCCGGCCGGCGCACGGGTCGAGCCGGTCGGCCAGGCGGACGCGTCGCTGAGCGGACGCCCGTAAGAACGCGGCCAGCGAGCTGCGGATGTGGGAATCTCGCGGCGGCGGCTCCGGTACGACCGGAGCGTTGGGCAAGGCCGAGTAGGCGTGCTTGCGCATGGCGTTGACGGCGATGCCTGCGGCAATGGGATCCATGTCGATGTCCTTTCGCAATGGCTAGTTGCGCACCGGGCCGGTGCTCGATCGGATGACGAGC
>JBKPQM010000229.1:0-16743 GCA_046734095.1 Actinomycetota bacterium
GCGGGGCTCTTCGCGCGAGCGCTCATCGCGCTCCTAGGCGTGGGCGATGTCGCCCCATCCGTCCACGTCAGCGGGCTTGCGCGGCGGCGGGCCGATGTAGCGGGCGGACGGCCGCACGAGGCGTCCGGTCTTCTTCTGCTCCATGATGTGTGCGCTCCAGCCACCGGTGCGGGCGCATGTGAACATCGCCGGCATCATGTGCGGGGGCACCTCGGCGAAGTCGAGGATCACGGCGGCCCAGAATTCGACGTTCGTCTCGATCGCCCGGTCTGGACGCCGCTCGCGAAGCTCCGCCAGCGCGGCCTGCTCGAGGGCCAGCGCGGCGTCGTAGCGAGGCGCCCCGAGCTCCTGGCAAGTGTGGCGCAGCACCCGGGCGCGTGGGTCCTCCGCCCGGTACACACGGTGACCGAAGCCCATGAGCCGGTCCTGCCGGTCGAGGATGTCGGCGACGACCTTGTGCGGGTTGCCGGTGCGCTCGACCTCTTCGATCATCGGCAGGACGCGAGCCGGTGCGCCGCCGTGCAGCGGGCCGCTCATGGCGCCGATCGCCCCGGACATGGCCGCCGCCACGTCGGCACCCGTCGAAGCGATGACCCGGGCGGTGAACGTCGACGCGTTCATGCCGTGCTCGGCCGCCGAGACGAAGTACGCGTCGACGGCCCGTACGTGCGCGGGGTCGGGTTCCCCCCGCCACCGCGTCATGAACCGCTCGATGATCGACCGGCACTGGTCGATCCGGGACTGCGGCACAGCCGGCACACCGATGCCCCGCGCGGACTGAGCCACATACGACAAGGCCATGACAGACGCGCGCGCCAGTTGCTCGCGGGCCTCGTCGTTGCTGACGTCGAGCAGCGGCCGGTATCCCCAGACCGGCGCAAGCATCGCCAGCGCGGCCTGGACGTCGACCCGCACGTCACCCGTATGCACGGGGATCGGGAACGGCTCGGCCGGTGGTAGGCCCGGCCCGAACTTGCCGTCGACCAGCAACGCCCACACGTTTCCGAACGTGACCGATCCCACAAGATCTTCGATGTCGACGCCGCGATAACGCAGCGCGCCGCCGTCCTTGTCAGGTTCGGCGATTTCCGTTTCGAAGGCGATGACTCCTTCGAGTCCCGGGCTGTAGTCGTCTGCCATGAGCTCATTCTGCTCACACTTCGCTAGCGGGCGGCGCGGCAGGTGCGATGATCGGTCGAGTGAGCGATCCTGCCGGTTTGCGTCGTGATTACCGGACCGCCGAGCTGGGGGATTCCGCGGCCGGCACCGACTGGTTCACTCAGCTGCGCACATGGTTCGATGAGGCGGTCCGCAGCGGCGTCGTCGTCGAACCCAACGCCATCGCGCTCGCCACGGTGGACGCTACGGGCCGACCGTCCGTGCGCACCGTTCTGGTCAAGGCGATGGACGAGCGAGGCATCGTCTTCTACACGAACTACGAGTCGGTGAAGGCCCGCGACCTAGCGGGGAACCCATATGCCGCGGCGGTCTTCGCGTGGTTGCCGCTCGAGCGGCAGGCCCGGCTGTCGGGGCCGGTCGAGCGAGTCACGCGGGCTGAGACCGCGGCGTACTTCGCGACTCGGCCGCGGGGCTCTCAGATTGCGGCGTGGGCATCGGCGCAATCGTCGGTGATCGCGTCCCGAAGCGCACTAGAAGCGCAGGTGCGCGACGTCGAGGCGCGCTTCGCGGGAGTGGATGTGCCGGCTCCGCCGAACTGGGGCGGGTATCGGCTGCAGGCCGAGATCGTCGAGTTCTGGCAGGGGCGGCACGACCGGCTGCACGATCGGCTCCAGCACCGGCTGGTGAACGGCACGTGGGTGGTGGAGCGGTTGGCCCCGTGACCGAAGCCGCCGTCGAAACCCCCGGCGCCGATCCGGCTGAGCAGGCGCAGGGCGTGCGGGGGTTGGTGCGCCGGCACGCCGTCGACACCCGGCCGGTACGCATCCGGCCATATCGGCGCTTGCTGATCGGGCAGGGCACTTCGTTTGTCGGCGCGATGCTCACCCAGGTGGCCGTGCCCGTGCAGGTGTACGCGATCACGCGCTCATCGCTCTACGTCGGGCTGGTCGGCCTGGCCGGGCTGCTGCCGATCGTGGTATTCGGCCTGTACGGCGGGGCGATCGCGGACGCCGTCGACCGGCGGCGGCTGTACCTGTGGTCGTCGATCGGCGCGTGGCTGGTCACGCTCGCGCTGCTGCTGCAGACGGTGCTCGACCTTCGCAACATCGGCCTGATTCTGGGCCTGGTGGTCGTCCAGTCGGGCATGTTCGCGATCGCGTCGTCCGCGCGCGGCGCGATCATCCCGCGCATCGTGCCGGTTGAGCTGGTCCCGGCAGCGAACACCCTGAACTTCACGGCGGGGACCCTCGGCGGCGTGATCGGTCCACTGATCGGGGGCGCGCTGATTTCTTTGCCCGACGGCTTCGCCTATGCATACGCGATCGATGCCGGGCTATTCCTGGCGGCGCTGTACGCGGCACTGCGGCTCCCGGCGATACCGCCCGACGGCTCGCTCGGCCGGCCCGGTCTGCGCTCGGTTGTCGAGGGTCTGCGCTTCATCGCCGCCCGTCCGGTACTGCTCATGTCCTTCGGCGTCGACATCGTGGCGATGGTCTTGGCCATGCCGCGCGCGCTGTTCCCCGAAGTGGCCGACCAGCGCTTCCACGGCACGGTCGGGCCGCTCTACGCCGCGATTGCCATCGGCGCGGTCATCGCCGGTCTCTCAAGTGGCTGGATCGGCCGGGTGCGCCGTCAAGGGGTGGCGCTCACCCTTGCGGTCATCGGCTGGGGCGCGTGCGTGACGATCTCCGGACTCGCTCACCAGCTGTGGCTCGTCGTGGTGCTGCTGGCCCTGGCCGGCGCGGCTGACCTGGTGAGCGCCGTCTACCGGCAGACCATCCTGCAGACCTACGCGCCGGACGAGATGCGCGGACGCATGCAAGGTGTCTTCATCGCGGTCGTAGCCGGCGGTCCGCGGCTGGGCGACCTGCGCGCCGGCGCCACCGGGGCAGCGACCACAGCGACCTTCTCGTGGGTCGGCGGCGGCATCGCCTGCATCGTGGTCGTCGTCGTCGCGGCCTTGGCCGTTCAGCCGTTTTGGAGATACTCCACGGCAAGCGAGTAGGGGGAGCCGATGGCATTGACGGGCAAGCAATTCACAATCAGGGCCGGCGAGCACGAAGTCACGGTCGTCGAGGTCGGCGGCGGCCTGCGCCGCTACACGCACGCCGGGGTGGATGTGCTCGCCCCGTACGGCGAGGACGAACTGCCACCGAGCGGCTGCGGCGCGGTGCTGATGCCCTGGCCGAACCGGCTGGCCGGCGGCCGCTACTCGTTCGGCGGCCGGACCTTTCAGGTGCCGATTACCGAGGTGCCGCGCGGCAACGCTATCCACGGACTGGCCCGGTGGTCCCGATGGGCCCCGGTGACGGTCGACGCGGCGGCGGTCACGCTCGCGCTGGACATCGTGCCGCAGACGGGCTGGCCCTTCGAGCTCCGCGCCGAGGTGACCTACGCTCTTCATCCCGATCACGGACTGTCCGTCACGGCCGTCGCACGCAACCACGGCTCGACGTCAGCACCCTTCGGAGCCGGTTTCCATCCGTACCTCTCGCTGCACGGCCACCGGCTCGACGACGTGACGTTGCACGTACCGGCGCGACAGCGTCTCGTGACCGACGAGGCCCAGCTGCCCGTCGGCGTTCAGGATGTCACCAAGACGCCATATGACCTTCGTCGGGCGCGCCGACTGAAGACGCTGCGCCTGGATGACGGATTCACCGATCTGTCCACAGTGGATGGTCGCGGCGGGGTCGAGGTACGGACTCGATCCGGCGGCGCCCGGCTGTGGTTCGACGAGTCGTTCCGATACCTGCAGGTGTACACGCTCGAGCACCTCGGCGTCGGTGCGCCCGCGGTGGCTGTCGAGCCGATGACCTGCCCGGCGAACGCGTTCAATACCGGAGCCGGCTTGATCGTGCTCGAGCCTGCTGCCGGGTGGACCGGCAGCTGGGGAATCACGCCCATCTGACGCCCCCGCCTCAAGGGAGGCAAGGTGCGACGGGGTACACCTATGGGTATGAGCGATGACCTGTATGAGGGCGGCTTCGAGGGCGGCGACCAGGTCGATCCGTCCGAGACGCTGACCGGCGACGACACCGAAGACCCGCTCGACTTCGGCTACTCGCCACCTGAGCGGGAACCCCATGCCACCAGATACGGCACCACCGCCGAGGAGCAGTTCGAGGGCGAGACGTTGGAGCAGCGCCTCGCCGAAGAGGAGCCGGACGTGGGGGCGGCGTCCGAGGACTGGTTCGACGACGAGCCCGACCAACGCGCCGGTCGGCTGGTGGCCCCGGACGAGGGCGCCCATCCGGATGTGGACGAGGACGAGACCGCCGAGGACGTCGGGCTGGACGGGTTGGCCAGCAGCGCCGAGGAGGCGGCCGTTCACATCCAAGACGACGAGCGGTACTAGACCTCCTGCACGACCTGGACCGGATGGCCATCCGGATCGGCCACCCAGGCGATGAGCAGACGGTCGAGCCACGGCGAGGGAGGCGTGAGGGGCGCAGCGCCACCGGCAACCAGCTCCGCATACGCCCGCCGCGTGTCGTCCGTCCAGAGGATTACGGCGGCGCGCTGACCGTCCCCGACCGGATCGAGCCCGTGGTCGTCGCGGACCGACTCGACGGACGCGATGCCGATGCGGTAGCCGTCGAGCATCAGGTCGACGTGGATCGGTGTGCCCTCGGCGGGTACTCGGAACGCTTCGGCGAAGCCGAGCCCGGTGTAGAACCTCGCGGCCCGCTCGACATCCGTGCTGAACAGCACGACCTGCGGTGTCCGGAACATATCCGGACGGTACTGCGCCCTCTTAGGCCGGGTCGGGCAGACGTAGCGCGAGCAGACCGATCACGACGGCGATTACCGCCTGAATGGCGACCACGACGGTAAATGCGTGCCGCATCCCGCCGCTGCTGTCTGAGAGGCTGATGAAGAGCGAACCGAGCGATGCGACGCCGAGCGCCAGCGAGCCCTGCTGCATGGTGACGAGCACGCCGCTGCCGATGCCGGCCAGGCGTCCGGGCACGTCGGCGAGGATGATCCGGAAGAAGCCGACGAGCGCCAGCGCCTGCCCGACGCCGGCGATCGCCAGGCTCGGGGTCGCGGCCAAGGTATTCAGGTGGGGCCACTCGCCGTGCGTCACGTCGATCAGCCACAGCAGCCCGATCGCCTGCAGCGCCAGGCCGGCGACAACGACGAGCCGCCCGAATCGAGCCAGCAGCCGCGGTGCGATCAGCGATCCGGCGAAGAACGCCACCGCCATCGGCGTGATCGCGACGCCGGACTGAAGGGCCGTCTTGTGCAACCCGTTCTGGACGGTCAGCGCGAACACGAACATGAACGCGCCGAATCCGAGGAAGAACGGAATGGCCAGCGTGAGGCCACGCCGCATCGAGCCCAGGCTGACGAGGGAAGGAGGAACGAGCGGCGTGCGCCCGGTCCGTTCGGTGCGCCGTTCGACGATCACCATCGCGGTCGCCGCCACCGCGGCCACGGCGAGCAGCAGCCAGATCCACGCGGGCCAATGCAGCACGCGTCCCTCGGTCAGCGGCACGAGCAGCCCGACGATTGCGATGCCGAGAAGCACCGTGCCGGGCAGATCGACCGACGCGGGATGCGGGGAACGAGTGGCCGGCACGAAACGCCGGCTCAGCGCCAGCACCGCGATGCCGATCGGCACGTTCACCAGGAAGATGGGCCGCCACGACAGTCCGGCGATGTCGGCCTGCAGGATCAGGCCGCCGAGCAGCTGACCCACGGATGCGGCAATGCCACCCATGGACGCGTACAGGGCGATCGCCCGCGCCCGCCTGGGGCCGTCGAGCGTGGACTGGAACGTGGCGAGCACCTGCGGCTGGCTCATCGCCGCCGACAGCCCCTGCGCGATGCGGGCGGCGATCAGCACGCCCACGCTGGGGGCGATGCCGCACAGCAACGACGAGACGGTGAATCCGACGACGCCCGCGACGAACATCCGATCTCGGCCGATCGCGTCGCCGAGGCGCCCGCCGGTCACCAGCATCAGCGCGTAGGCCGTGCCGTAGCCGGCGACGACGAGTTCGAGCATCGGCGCCGATGCGTGCAGCGTGGTGTCCATCGTCGGTAGCGCCACGTTCACGATGAAGAAGTCGAGAATCGGCAAGAACCCGCCGCACAGCAGCACGAGCAGGCCGATCGGCCCGAGCCTGGTGGCCGGCGTCGTCTGGGTGGGCTCGGCCAGCACAGTGGCGTCGTCGACCAGCACCTCGGCCTGGTGGGCGCGGTCAAGTCGGTCGGTCACAACACCAATGTCCGCCTACGCTTAACCTGGTACCAGAAGTCTGCTTATCCAGGTATAAGTGCTAACTGGCAACGAGCCGCCGCGATCGGCGACGCTAAGGACGTGACGCTCATGGCAAGCCCACCCAGCACCATCGCCGATCCGGACGAACTGCGCCGCACCGAGCTCTCGGCGTTCCTGCGCAGCCGGCGCGAGCGGCTTACCCCGTTGCACGCCGGACTGCCCGCCGGCGGCCGGCGGCGTACTCCGGGGCTGCGCCGGGAAGAGGTCGCCCAACTCGCCGGAGTCGGCGTGACGTGGTACACGTGGCTCGAACAGGGGCGCGCCATCAAGGTGAGCACGCAAGTGCTCGAAGCGATCTCGCGCACGCTGATGCTGGACCGCGACGAGCGGGCGCATCTGTACACGCTCGCCGGGTCGAACGAGGTGCCGGTCGGCAGCGAATGCGCCGAGCTCACCCCGCCGGTGCGCAGCCTGCTCGAGAAGTTCATGCCGTATCCGGCGTGTGTGCAGGACGGCAAGTACGACCTACTGGCTTGGAACCCCGCGTACGCGCGGCTGATCAGCGACATCGACGCGCTGCCACCCGAAGATCGCAACTGCATGTGGCTCTTGTTCACCGACCCGGCCTGGCGGCGCGCGATCACCGACTGGGACGAAACCGCCCGCCGCATGGTGGCGCAGTTCCGGGCGCAGATGGCCGAGCACGTCGCTGAGCCCGCGTGGAAAGCGCACCTGCGGCGACTGAGCGACGCGTCGCCGGAATTTCGTGACCTGTGGGATCGGCATGAGGTCAGCGCGATCTTCACGAAGCCCAAGAAGATCCGCAACCGCTATGTCGGGCGACTGAACTTCCAGGCGGTCAGCACCTGGCTGAATCCGCGGCCAGGTGTCCGGCTGCTGGTCTATACGCCCACCGACACCGAAACGGTCCGCCGGATGGAGCAACTCGTGACGGGGGTCGCTTAGACCACCCACCGCCCACGACCACCCGTTGAGTGGTGCGTTGTCCGTCGAGTGGTGCGGTGTAGCGCGCCACTCGAGAAATAACGCGCCACTCAACTGAAGTAAGGAAGGGATCTGGCATGGCGACGCTGACGAAGTTCACTCACTCCTGTGTGCGGCTCGACGATGGCGAGCGGTCGCTGGTGATCGACCCCGGCATCTTCTCCGAGGCTGACGCCGCGCTCGACGGAGCCGACGCCGTCCTGCTCACCCATGAGCATCCCGACCACGTGAACGTCGACGCGGTGCGCGCAGCTGCCAAGGCTGACCCCCGGCTGCGCGTCTGGGCCCCGCCCAATCTCGCGGCGTCGTTCGAGCTGGGCGACCAGGTCGTGGCGGTCACACCGGGTGAAACCTTCCAGGCCGCCGGGTTCACCATCGAGACGTTCGGCGGCCAGCACGCACTGCTCCACCCGACCGTCCCGGTGATCCAGAACAACTGCTACCTGGTCGACGGCGCCGTGTACCACCCGGGCGACTCGTTCATCGTCCCAACCAAGCAACCTGAATTGGTCTTGTTGCCGCTGGACGCTCCGTGGTCGCGAACCGCCGAGGTGATCGACTTCGCCGTGTCGATGCGGACGCCGAGAGCGATCCAGATCCACGACGGCCTGCTGAACGAGCGTGGGTTGTCGTTCGTCGAGGCCCACGTGATGCGGATCGGTGGGGAATACGGCGTCTCGTACACGCACGTGGACACCGGGTCATCCATCGACGTCTAGTCGAGGCGTATCAGGCCGGCGCGGGCGCCGCTCCTACCCCGCATGACAGCGATGACAAGTGTGGGGTGTCGATGACCGCAGTGGCGACGAGATCGCGGGCCGACGTAACGATGATGTACCTGATTCACGACGCCATCCGGCGCGATCTCGACCGGCTCGAAGACGGCCTGCACCAGCTCGCATCCATGCACGCCGGCCCGCGGCGGCGCGCGCTCATCGGCGCGCTCGACCGAACGTGGGGTGATCTCGACTACTACCTGCACAAGCACCACGCGACCGAGGACGAGCGGCTGTGGCCATCGCTGCGCAAGGCCTGCCCGCTGACCGGCGAGCTGATCGACGACCTGCAGGCTGAGCACGCCACGATCGAGCCGCTGGTGCGCGACTGCCGGTCGGCGACCGCCCACGCCCTCACGTCGTACCCGACGTTCGAGGACGCGACCCGTGCGGCTGACGCGATGGGCGCGTTGCGGGGCGAGTTGCGCATGCACCTCGCGCACGAGGAGGACGCCGCTGTTCCCTACGTAATCGTCCACCTGGGCGAACAGTGGCCGGCCTTCGAGGCCCAGGTGCGCAAGGACGCCGGGCTCTCCGGGCTGACCCGGTTCCTGCCGTGGCTGCTCGACGACGCCGACGTCGTGCGGGCCGACTGGCTGCGTGATCGCGCGTCCGCACCCGTGCACGTCGTCGTAACCGGCGTCTTCCTCCGGCGGCGGCAACGCACAGTCATGCCTCTGCGCGAGGTGTGATACTGCCGGGGTGGACGTCCGCTCGGTACTCGCCGCGCATCCCATCATCGACGGTCACAACGACCTGCCCTTCAGGTTGCGGGACATGGTCGAGTACGACCTCTCGCGCTACGACGTCGGCGTGCGCCAGTCGCGGACGCAGACCGACCTGGTGCGCCTGGGGGAGGGCGGGGTCGGCGGGCAGTTCTGGTCGGTCTACGTGCCGGGAACCTGGACCGGTGAACGGGTCGTCGTGGCCACGCTCGAGCAGATCGACTTCGTGCACCGTCTCGTGGCGGCCTACCCCGACCGCCTGTCCTTGGCGTTAACGGCGGCTGACGTCGAAAAGGCCTATGCAGACGGCACGATCGCATCGCTGCTCGGCGCCGAGGGGGGACATTCGATCGCGTCGTCGCTGGGCGTGCTGCACATGCTGTACCGCCTCGGCGTGCGCTACCTGACGCTCACCCACAACGTGAACGTTTCCTGGGCGGACGCGGCCGCCGACGTGTTCCGGCTCGGTGGCCTGTCGCCGTTCGGGCGCGACGTCGTGCACGAGATGAACCGCCTGGGCATGCTCGTCGATCTGTCGCACACCGCGCCGGGCACGATGCACGACGCGCTCGAGGCGACCTCCGCGCCGGTGATCTTCAGCCATTCGGGGGCTCGCGGGCTCGTCGACCACGTGCGCAACGTGCCGGACGAGGTGCTGACGGCGCTGGCCACGAACGGCGGCGTGTGCATGGTGGCGTTCGTCCCGGCGTTCGTCTCGCGCGCGTATCGCGAGTGGGATCGCCAGGTGCTCGACGATATGGCGGCGCGCGGCGAGGACACCCGCGACCTCTCGGCGCACGCCGCCGCCACGGCTCGATGGGCGACGCACGATCCGCCACCGTCTGTTGATGTGGCCGACGTTGCCGATCACATCGAGCACATCCGTGAGGTTGCCGGCGTCGAGCACGTCGGTATCGGCGCCGACTTCGACGGTTCGGCCGTCATGCCGTCCGGGCTGGCCGACGTGTCGCGCTACCCGGCACTGATCGCCGAGCTGCTGGTGCGCGGCTGGTCCGAGGACGACCTCGCGGCGCTGACTCGCGGCAACATCCTGCGCGCGCTGCACGACGCCGAGGCGGTCGCGGGTGCCTCACGGCGGGACTTCAGCGAATAGCGCCCGGCCGTCTGTGTGCCTGGCTTGGCCGGGTGGGTGGACGACCGCCTCTTCCCCGCTGGGATCTATCCCGGCCGCGGATGGCTAACCGATCGGGGAAGCGGCAGCTACGCGCTGATCCACTCCGTCGAGACAGTCACGGAATCGAGCGCGTCGGGATCGGGCTCGACGCCGATGCCGGGGCCGGTCGGCACCCGAACGTGGCCGTCCTCGAGGATGAACGGGTCGGTGATATCGCGGGTGTAGTAGCGGTCAGAGGCCGATGTGTCGCCGGGCAGGGTGAAGTTCGGCAGTGCGGCGAGAGCGACGTTCGCGGCCCGGCCGATTCCGGTCTCGAGCATGCCGCCGCACCACACCGGGACGCCGTGCGCCGCGCAGGCGTCGTGGATGCGCCGGGCCTCGAGGTAGCCGCCGACCCGTCCCGGCTTGATGTTGACGATGCGCGTCGCTCCGATCGTGATCGCGTGCACGGCGACGGCGGCGGACGAGATCGACTCGTCCAGGCAGATCGGCGTGCGAAGTACTCGGGCTAAGGAGGCGTGCCCGGCCAGGTCGTGCTTGGGCAGCGGTTGCTCGATCAGCAGTAAATCGAACGAGTCCAGCTTGGCCAGGTGCTGAGCGTCGGCCAGGGTGTACGCGGTATTGGCGTCGACCTGCAGCAACAGCTCGGATCCGTAGCGTTCACGGACGGCGCGTACCGGCGCGACATCCCAACCCGGTTCGATCTTCAGCTTGATCCGCAGGTAGCCTTCGTCCAGGTAGCCGTCGACGGCGGTGAGCAGCTCCGGAATCGAATCCATGATCCCGACCGATACGCCGGCCGGTACTGACTCGTGTACCGCCCCGAGGAACGAGCCGAACGACGTACCCGACTCGCGCAACTGCGCGTCGAGCACGGCCGCCTCGAGGGCCGCCTTGGCCATCGGATGCCCTTTGAACTGCGCGAAAGCTCGTTCGGCGCGGTGAACGTCCGGGTCGGGCAGTGCGAGCAGTGTCGGGACGAGAAAGCGACGCAGCATATCCGCCGCCGCATCGACGTACTCAGACGAGTACCGCGGCTCGGACATAGCCACGCACTCGCCCCACCCCTCCGCGTCAGCCGCGACGACGCGCACGAGCACGGCTTCGCGGTCGAGTTCGGTGCCGAAGGACGTGCGGAACGGCACGACCAGCGGCATGGCGATGCGCCGCAACTCCACGCCTTCGACCTTCACACTGCCTCCTTATATATCCGCCCGAGTGGCTCGCAGGTCGCGCCGACGAGCGGCGCACCCCGCGTGCCAACCCGCGCCTGCGG
The DNA here is from genome assembly GCA_046734095.1 of Actinomycetota bacterium. Lineage (GTDB taxonomy): Bacteria > Actinomycetota > Actinomycetes > Mycobacteriales > Jatrophihabitantaceae > DASXRA01. The sequence goes on from JBKPQM010000229.1 coordinate 11,267, forward strand.
CGCGGGCCGCGTAGCGGCCGGCGGGCTCTTTGCGCGAGCGCTCATCGCGCCCGTGGTTGCGTTGCCGACAGCGGCGCACCCTGAGATCCAACCCGCGCCTGCGGCGCGGGCCGCGTAGCGGCCGGCGGGCTCTTCGCGCGAGCGCTCATCGTGTTGGTGGTTACGTGGTGGCCGGCGGGCGGTTCGCAGAGCCCTCACTTCGTAGCTCACTGTGTCTCGAGTAGGTAGCGGCCGTCGCGGGAGATTCCGGTGATGCAATAACCGTTGTCCAGCGCAGACGTCATCGCCTCGCGCACCGCCATACGCCAGCGTATGGCAAGTTCGCGATCGGTCGCGCGCAGCCGCTCGACGTCGGTCGGCGTCGCGACCGTAAGTGTCGGCCCGCGCAGTGCGCCCACCACCGGTGCGTCGCCGTCACGGGCGAGCAGGGCCGGAACGTCCTGCCCAGCCGGTGCCGGCCGCGCCAGGACATCGAGCTGCCATAGCACGTAAATGCGGTCCGTCGCGTCACCGGCGTTGATGCCGTCGGCCATGGCGCCGTAGAAGTCCGGGAGATACTCGACGGCCGTGGCGCCGAGCGTGTGGAGGTTGAAGTACGCGTTGCGCGCGATGAGCGGGTCGAACGTCCAGCTGATCGCGCTTCGCCCGCGGGCGAGTGCCCACTCGCGTTGATGCAGCTTGAGCGCGCGGCCCACCCCGTGCCCCTGGTACTCCGGGGCGACACCCGTGACATGAGAGTGCAGGTGACCATCGGCGGCAAAGAAGCCGGCCGACGCGCCGACGATGGTCTCGCCGTCGTAGGCACCCGCGACGTAGTTGCCCGCGTGAGCTAGCGCGCGCAGCGTATTCGCCTCGAGCACGTGGTCGGCGTCGCCGACCCGCCAGACCCGGTTGAACAGGCGGGCGGCATCATGCGTTGCTGCGACGTCGTCCAGTACTCGGATGTGCACGGTCCCCAGTCTCGCTTACCAGTGGGGTAATCGTCGCCGCGCATGCCCCGAGTTACCGTGCTCGGGTGACTGCTGCCGCCACCTCCCGATCGCCGGTAGGCGAGCTGCTGCGCAAGTGGCGCGAGCGTCGCCGGATCAGCCAGCTCGACCTGTCCATTCAGGCCGACATCTCTGCGCGTCACCTCAGCTTCGTCGAAACCGGGCGCAGCCAGCCCAGCCGCGACATGGTGCTGCACCTGGCCGACAACCTCGACGTGCCGTTGCGTGAGCGCAACCATCTGCTGCTCGCCGCCGGGTATGCGCCGGTGTACGGCGAGACGCCGCTGGACGCCCCGCAAATGGCGGCCGTCCGGCAAGCGATCCGCCTCGTGCTCAAGGCGCACGAGCCCTATCCGGCGGTGGTGATCGATCGCGCGTGGAATCTTGTGGACGCCAACGCCACCATCGCGTTGCTGACCGCGGGTGCAGCGCCGTTCCTGCTCGCGCCGCCGGTCAACGTGCTGCGGTTGTCACTGCATCCGGAGGGCATGGCGCCCCGCATCGTCAACCTGGGCGAGTGGCGCGCGCATCTGCTGGCCCGACTGCGCCGGGAGATCGCCGTGACCGCGGACGCGGGCCTCGTCGAACTCCTCGACGAACTGGACCAATACCCGTGCGATCAGCCCGAGGTGGAGGTGGCCAGCCCAGGCGACGTGGTTGTGCCCCTGCGCGTGCGAACCGAGGCCGGCGAGCTGAGCTTCTTCGGCACGGTAGCCACCTTCGGCACGCCATTGGACGTGACCGTCGCCGAGCTTTCGATCGAGTCGTTCTTCCCGGCCAATCCCTACACGGCCGACGCTCTGCGCGCCTGAGCCCGCCGACTTTGCCCCTGGTGTGCATGCCAGCGGTGCCCGCCGGCGTGCCGTCGAGGGGCAAGGTCGCACCAGGGCCGGCCATGCGCGCCTGAGCCTGCCGACTTTGCCCCTGGTGTGCATGCCAGCGGTGACGCCCAGCGTGTCGTCGAGGGGCAAAGTCGCACGAGGGGCAAAGTCGCACCAAGGCCGGCCATGCGCGCCTGAGCCCGCCGACTTTGCCCCTGGTGTGCACGCAAGCGGTGCCCGCCGGCGTGCCCTCGAGGGGCAAGGTCGCACCAGGGCCGGCCGTGCGCGCCTGAGCCCGCCGACCTTGCCCCTGGTGTGCATGCCAGCGGTGCCCGCCGGCGTGCCGTCGAGGGGCAAAGTCGCACCAGGGGCAAAGTCGCACCAAGGCGGGTCGCGACAAGGCGGGTCGCGACAAGGCGGGTCGCACCAAGGCGGGTCGCCAGACGGCGGGCCGGCGGCGGTCAGCTGGCGGCAATCGGGTCGAAGAAGCCGGTGATCTCGCGGAGGCGGCCGTCCGGCGACAGCACAGCGAAATCGATCCCGACGACGACGGGCTTGCCGGACGGACCGACGAGGTCCCATCCCCAGCGGGCGCGGTCGTGGTGCGCGTCTACCGGTGTGGTGAGCCGGAACGTGTGCCCTGGGTACTGCTGCTTCGCCGCAGTGGCCAGGGCGTCGAGTCCTTCGTGGCCGGACGCCGTGAACATAGGGTCGACGTAGCTGGCGTCCTCCGTCCACGTCGCCGCAATGATGCGCCGACGCTCGTCGGCATCGGTCTCGTTCCACATCGCGAAGTAGCCGTCGACGATGGTGTCGGTCTGCGTCATGATCAGTGCCTTTCGCTGTATCGGGTGGGACGCCATCCACCCTCGCGAGAGGCGGGCATGCTGTCGATTACCCCGCAGGTAAGGGGAAGCTGCGTCCCGCGGCGTCGATGTAGACCGCCGGCCCCACCGCCGAGGCGGGATGCTCGTATTGGACGACGGCGCCCGGTTTCAGCACGTCGACGCGCTCACACGGCGCTGACACCCCCGACAATGTGATCGCGGCGGCGTGCGCGTCGGCATCGCCTGCGTTGCGGACCGTGAAGCGGACGACGCCGTCGGTAATCGTGACCGGCCCCGCGAGCACCAGGTCGACATACGCCGGCGTACGGAGCTCATACCGCTCCACGAAGAAGGCTCGCCATCGCTCGGGCTCGTCGCCGGGCGCCTCGAGTACACAGCTCGGCTGTGCTGGGGTGACGACGAGCGTAGCCGTGACCCCGGGGCTGCGGCAGTCGTAGAGGTAGAGCGTGCTGGTCGGTTCGCCTATGTCGATGCCGATCGCGACGACCTGGTGCGAGCGGAACAGGTTGCCCGGCGAAACAAGGCCGATCGGGATCGGCCGCCCGGCACCGAGCGCATCGGCGGCCCGCTTCAACTCGGCGGCCAGCGTCGCGCGTAACCGCGAAGTCGGCGCAACCCGCAACCGCGGGTAGGCGATCAGGTTGTGCGGGTCCGCTGGCTTGACGCGCAGCGACTGTCCCGGCACCGGGATCCCGAGGGCGGTCGGCTCGAAGCCCACCGAGTTCAAGTGCCGCCGGAAGATCTCGTCCCGAAGCCGCGACGGGCTGGGCGGCACGCCTGGCCCCGGATAGTCGCCGGGCCAGTGCGTCGGTATCGGCCAGCCGGCGAAGTAGTAGTCGAGGGCGGCAAAGCTCATTCCGCCGCACAAGCCGCCGAGCGCCAGTTCCGGTGTGCGCACTGGCCCGAATCGCCACGAAGGGAGCAGCGTGGTTGAGAACGAGTTCGCGAAGTGGAAGCCGTGCACGTCGGGCTCGAATAACGTGCGCATGCCTGATGATGAACCGCTGGTCGTCGCGCGGGAAGGGCTCGTCGATCTCAGTGGCCGGCCCGTTCGAGTTTCTGCTCGACGCGACGTAGCTCAGCCTTCGCCTCGCGTACCTGGTGCCCGGCCTCGGTGAGCTCACGCCGGACGGCCGAGAGCTGATCTTCGAGTGCTTGCAGGCGCTGCTGCTGCTTGGCCGCCGCCGCCTCAGCCTTGACGAGTTGTCGGCGGGCCGCAGCCACCTCCTTTTCGGCCGCGGCAACGCGCTCACGCTGCAAGCGCTGCGCAGCGGTCGGCTCGCGAGGCTTAGGCGGAGTGGGCTTCGGCGGCGGCACCACCGTGAGCCCGGGACGGGCGGGAGCGGCGACCGGGCCGGCGCCGAAGCCGAAGCCGTCCCACTGCGCCGCCCGCGTCAGCCGTCCAGCGGCGAGCTGGTCGGCAACATCCGGGTTGGCCACTGCCGCGAGCAGCGTGGCGTTCACCTCCTCGCGCATGGCGGCGGATGGCGCGTCCTGGCTGGTTGTCGCGAACGCCCGGCGGGTCGCCTCGTCCACGAGCTCGCGCCGTTGCTGGGAGAGCGATCGCATCGCCGCGCCGTCCAGACGCTGCTCGGCGACGCGCAGCTGATCGCCCAGCTCGGCCAGCTTGTCGATCATCCCAGGCTCGGCCCGAGCCAGCGCGTTCAGCGTCCACGCGCTGCGGGTCGGCTTGCGCAGCGCCGCGATCTCCTTGGCCGCGGCGGCATCGCTCTGCTTGCGGGCGGCGGCTGTCAACTCGCGGCGCCGGTCCATGAACGCGTCCGGATCGGCGGCGTAGAGCTCGGCGGCCGCCTCGTCGACGAGGTTCACATCGCCATCATCCCCTGGCGAGGCCGCCGTCGCGATCCACGGCGTTGCGTTGAGTGGTGCGTTATCCAGCGAGTGGTGCGCTACAACGCACCACTCGAGGAGAAATGCACCACTCAACCGAGAATTTGAGACAGTCGCGCACAGCGCCCCGGACGACCATGGAAGGGTTACCGCTCCCGATGGATCGGCAGGTGCGTGATGGCTCTTCCACGTTTCCAGATGGTCATCGACGGGCAACGGGTCGATGCTGCGTCCGGGCGAACGTACGAGACGATCGATCCGTTTCGGGCGCAGGCGTGGGCAGTCTCCGCCGACGGTGACGCCGCTGACGTCGACCGGGCGGTGACCGCAGCGCGGCAGGCGCTTGCTGGCCCATGGGGCAACCTGACCGGGTTCGGACGGGCCCGCTTGATGCGCCGGCTCGCCGAGATCATCGCACGGGACGCGGATGCGCTGGCCGAGATCGAGACGCGTGACACCGGGAAGCTGCTGCGCGAGATGCGTGGCCAGCTAGCCAGCATCCCGGAGTGGTTCTATTACTTCGCCGGGCTGGCCGACAAGCTCGAGGGCACGACGATTCCCTCGGACAAGGCGAACTTCCTCGTCTACACGCGGCGCGAGCCGGTCGGTGTGGTTGCCGCGATCGTCCCGTGGAACTCGCCGCTGCTGCTCCTGTGCTGGAAGCTCGCGCCGGCGCTGGCCGCTGGGTGCACGGTCGTGGCCAAGCCCAGCGACTACACGCCGGCCTCGGCGGTCGAACTGGCCGCCCGCTTCGACGAGGCGGGCTTCCCGCCCGGCGTGTTCAATGTGGTGACCGGCTTCGGGCCGGCTGTCGGACAGGCGCTGGCAGCCCACCCCGGCATCGACAAGATCGCGTTCACCGGATCGACGCGGGTCGGCTCGGAGGTAGCCAAAGCGGCTGCCGGCAACATCACCGGCGTGCTGCTCGAGCTCGGCGGCAAGTCGGCGCATCTCGTCTTCGACGACGC
>JBKPQM010000230.1:0-10263 GCA_046734095.1 Actinomycetota bacterium
GGCGTACTCGGTACCGCCGTTACCCGGCGCGGCCGGGCGCGGGCACTGATGCTGAGCGCGTTGGTCGACGCGACCGATGCGGTTGTACTCGCGGTCGCCGCCCGCGAGAAGCGCGTGGATCGCGTGCGCGGATACGCAGCGGCCGCGGTCGGTGCCGCCGGGGCGCTGGCCGGACTCGCCGGCGCGGCCACCCTGCTCCGGCGCCGGCGCTGAGTCGCGCGGGCCGAGCCGGTCAGGCTCCGAGGAGCGTGCGCAGGTGCCGCGTCGGCGGCGAGCCGGCGCTCAGTACGGCGTCGTGCAACTCCCGGTCGGTCCACTGTGGACGCCGCCGGCGCAGGTCGACGATAAGATCGCGGACCTCGCTGTATCCGACGTAGTACGTGCACAGCTGCGTCGCCGTCAGCTGAACGCGCCGCCATTTGCCGGCCGCCTCGCCCTGCTCTTGGAAACCGCGCTCGGTCATGAGCCGCATCGCCGCTGCCTCGTCGAGGTCGTTGTGGTGGAACCGGATGTCCATGATCGTGTTGATGATCGAGCGCAGGCGCATTTTCAGCTGCTGCATGCGCAGCGCCGACGCCGCTTGAGCCGAGACCTCGCCTCGGTAATCGCGGTCGGCCATCAACTCCTCGGCGTAGACGGCCCAGCCCTCCACGAACGGCCCGCTCCACCAGACCGCCCGCACCGGCGTGCTGGCCCGGTAGCGGTTGGAGTGGGCGAGCTGCAGCGCGTGCCCGGGCATCGCCTCGTGTACAGCCAGGTTGTGCAACATGTGGGTGTTGTACTCGCGGTACAACGACGCCTGCTGCTCGGCAGTCCAGTCGGCCGGGGTGGGCGACACTGCGATCTCGGTCGGCAACTCGGCTCGCTCCAGCGGACCACTCGGGCGGCAGTACGCCACCGATACGCCGCGGTCGATCTCCGGCATCTCGACCACCGCGATCGGATCGTCGTAGACGGTCACAAGATCGTGCTCGCGGACGAAGCGCGTCGCATCAGCGAGGGCATCCCGGCACAGGCCGAGGATGGTCTCGTCGGTGGGGGCCTCGGCTGCTAGTCGGTCCAGCACGGCGCGGACGGTCGCCGCGTCTGGGCGGGCAACCCCGGCCAACCGGCCGGCCTCCTCGATGATCAGATGCGTTGAGTCCTCGAGATCCGCTTCCGCCCGGGCCAGCAGGTCTTTCGGCGCGAACTCGGTGTCGAGCGTCAGCGCCAGCTTGGCCGCGAAGAGCTGCTCGCCGATGCCGGCCGAACGGCCGGCCGCCTCGGCCTGCCCGGCCAGCCAGGCGCGATGCTCAGCGACTGCGTCGCGGGCCACGTGGGCGGCCGCCTCGACGCGGCCACGCAGGTCCGGGACTTCGGCCAGCACGGTCGGAACCGCGTCGTCGAGCAAGGAAACGGTGCCGTCCAGCTGATTCAGCGCGGTGTCGAGGTGTATCCGAGACATCTCGCTGAGGCGTTCGCGCCCGCGCGCCAGGTAGTCGGGCACGGCGTCGAGCCGGGCCGCCAGCGAGATCAGACGCTCGGGCAGCGGCGCGAAATCGCGGGTCAGAAGGGCGTGCAGCCCGCCGCCCGGGTTGTGCAGCATCGGGTTCCACTCGGCCTCGTGCAACTCATCCAGCTCGAACAGCTCGGCGCGAAGCACGGTGCGCAGCACCTCGGCGTCGACCCGTTCACCGGCGTCGCTCGTCGTGACGGCGTCGAGTGCGGCCATCTGATCGCGCAACTGGGTGGCGCGGGCAGTAGCGCCGGCCGGCGACGGGTCAGGCAGCCGGCCGTCGAGACGATGATCGCCGAGGTACGTGGCGGTGACCGGATCCGCAGCCAGGTATGTGTCGAGAGCTGTCGTGGCCACATCCCGGAACCGCGCCATGCCCGGAAGACTAGCTGCCGTTGAGGTACGCCAGCACGGCGAGCACGCGGCGGTTGTCGTCTTCTGACTGCGGCAGACCGAGGCGGAGGAAAATGCTGTTCGTGTGCTTGCTGACTGCCTTCTCGGTGATATACAGCCGCGCTGCGATCGCGGCGTTCGAGCGCCCTTGGGCCATGAGTTCGAGCACTTCACGCTCGCGCGGCGTCAATGCCCGCAACGGCTCGTCGCCGGCCCGCTTGGTCAGCAGTTGCGCGATCACTTCGGGATCCATCGCCGTCCCGCCGTTGGCGACTTGCCGGACGGCATCGACGAACTGGGCCACGTTGAACACCCGGTCCTTGAGCAGGTAGCCGACACCGCCACTACGGTCGGCCAGCAATTCGCGGGCGTATAGCTGTTCCACGTACTGCGACAGCACGAGCACAGGTAAGCCGGGGATCTGGGAGCGTGCCTCGACGACCGCCCGTAGCCCCTCGTCAGTGAACGTCGGCGGCAGCCGCACGTCCACCACGGCAACGTCCGGGCGGTGCGCCGTGAGCGCCCGCAGCAGCGACGGTCCGTTGTCGACTGCCTCCACCACCTCGAAATCATTGGCCTCGAGCAGACGAATCAGCCCGTCCCGGAGGAGGGCAAGGTCTTCGGCGAGGACGACTCGCACGGCAGCTCCATGATCACCTGAGTGGGCCCGCCCGAAGGGCTGGTCACGTTCAGCGTGCCATCGAAGGCGCCCAGACGTCGTTCAATTCCTCGCAGTCCGGTTCCGGCCCCGATGACCGCCCCGCCGCGGCCGTCGTCCTCGACCGCGATGTGCAGCGTGCCGTCGCTGTGCCGCAGCGTTACCCGGGTCTGGTTGGCGCCGCTGTGCTTGATCACGTTCGCGAGCGCCTCGGCGATCGCGAAGTACGCCGCCGATTCGACCGGCGCCGCCAATCGGCCCGGCACGTCGGCGTGTACCTCGACCGGCAGGGGAGTGGCGAGGGCGAGGGCCTGCACGGCGCCGACCAGTCCACGATCGGCCAGCACCGGCGGATGGATGCCGCGGACGAGGCCACGCAGCTCGGCCAGCGCCTGGCTGCTCGCCGTCTGCGCTTCGGCGAGCAGCATTCGTGCGGTCTCGGGGTCGGTCTCGATCGCGTCGGCCGCCATCCCGAGGTTCATGCCGAGCGCGATCAATCGGGCCTGGGCGCCGTCATGCAGATCGCGCTCGATCCTGCGAATTTCCGCAGCCTGGCTGTCTACCGTTTCGGCGCGCGATTCGGCGAGCTCGCGCACCCGGCTGGCCAGTAGCGCTTTCTTGCTGGGGGAGAGCAGCCACTTGATCAAGTGCGCGTCGGCGTAGAGCGCGGCGTGTTTCGGCCACCACCAGAACACGAGGCTGAATAAGCCCTCGACGATAGCGATGATCGTCAGCGTGAGGCCGACCGTGCTGTTGACCAGCAGCCATAGCAGGTCGCGCCACGTTGCCCCGTCCCGGGACCGCGCCCACAACCGGAGCAGCACGTTGCCTTTCGGCACCGTTCGATACGCGGACGGGATGGGTGTGCCGAGCAGATTGCCCGCCCAGCGCCGGTGGATATTGGCGAACCAGCGCACGAGAGGCAAGCACAACAGCAGCAGCACGATCCCGACCGAGACGAGCACCAGGCCGTAGCTCGTGATCGTCAGGATGAGCAGGACCAGGCCGAGGCCGGCCAGCACCATTAGCGTCAGCGCCCAGCCGAGATTGGCGAGTCGCCGGCCTGCCTCGTTTGCCACGGCTCCATCCTGACGCACCGGGGCCTGGCGGGTGGTGGTGTTAAGCCCCCTCTCGCCCGGGACTCAGGCCCAATGTGCTCATCCGGCCGCCCCGCGAGGGTTGATCTGTGACCAGAGAACCTCATGAAGGACACCGGATCTACGACAATCGCCGCCGCCGGGGCGTCACCGTGCGCGCGGCGCGGTGGAGCGCTACTCATCCGTGGCGGGCGATCGCGCTGTGGCTCGCGTTCGTCGCCGTCTGCTTCGCGATCGGCCAGGCCGCCGGCACTCACAAGGCGACCAGTCTGGACCAGGCGGTGGGGCAGTCCGGCCAGGCCCAGCACTGGCTGCACGACGCCAAGATGGACGACCCGGCGAAGGAGAGCGTCCTGATCAGCTCCCGGTCGGGGCCGCTCGACGGGACCGCCGCGACACGGGCGGCCGCCGATTTGCGGGGCCGGCTCGCGGCACTGCCCGGCGTCGCCCGCGTGGACGCGCCGAAACGCTCCGATGATGCGATCTTGGTGGACGTCACGATGCGCGGCGACCCGGACACTGCACAGGATCGTGTGCAGCCGTTGCAGAACGCGACGGCGGCCACCCAGCGGGGCTTCCCGCAGTTGCGCGTCGAGGAGGTGGGCGACGCGTCCATTCCCAAGGCGGTCAACAAGGAACTCGGCAAATCGTTCGGAAAGGCGACCAGCATCAGCCTGCCGGTGACTTTGCTGATCTTGCTCGTCGCGTTCGGCGCTATCATCGCAGCCGGCGTGCCGGTGCTGCTGGCGCTATCGGCCGTAGCGGCCGCCATAGGTCTCTCGACGGTGGCGTCGCACCTCGTGCCTGACTCCGGCACGACATCGAGCGTCATCCTGCTGATGGGCATGGCCGTCGGGGTGGACTATTCGCTCTTTTACCTCAAGCGCGAGCGCGAGGAACGCGCCCGGGGCCGCAGCCATGTCGACGCGATCGAGATCGCCGCACAGACGTCTGGGCACTCCGTGGTCGTTTCCGGGCTGGCGGTGATCGTGTCGATGGCCGGGATGTTCCTGACCCGCGATGTGATCTTCTCGTCTCTGGCGGTGGGCTCGATTCTGGTCATCGGTGTGGCGGTACTCGGTTCGCTGACAGTTCTGCCGGCGGTGCTGGCCAAGCTTGGTCCGCGTATCGATCGGCCGCGCGTGCCGGTGCTGTGGCGGCTCACCAACCGCACGGCCGAGCCGCGGCTGTGGCCCGCCCTGCTCCGCCCTGCGCTCCGCAAGCCGGCGGCGACGCTGCTGATCGCGACGGTCGCCATGGTGGCCCTCGCAGTGCCGGCCCTTTCCATGAAGCTTCGCCAGTCGGGCGAGAACGATCTGCCCAAGTCCATCCCCGAGGTGCAGACCTACGACCGGCTTGCCGCCGTCTTTCCGGGCGAGCAGGTCACCCACGAGATCGTGGTTCAGGCACCGGCGGCCCAGGCGGCGCGCGTGTCGTCCGCTCTCGACGGCGTGACCCGGCAGTTGGCATCGAACCGGCTCTTCGCCCTTGCCGGGTCCGACCGGCCCCAGACGCGGGCATCAGCGGACGGCACCGTGCATACGCTCAGCGTCGACGTGCCCTACCAGGTGTCCTCGCCCGAGGCTCGCCAGTCGCTACGGCAACTGCGCGACAGCGTCTTGCCGGCGGCCATCGATCCGATCCGTGGTGCCAAGTTCGCTGTGACTGGGGGAGCGGCGGGCAATGCCGATTACGCCCAGCACCAGCGGGACAAACTGCCGGCTGTGATCGGCTTCGTGCTGGCGCTGACGTTCCTGATCATGGCATTCACGTTCCGGTCGGTGATTGTCGCTCTGATGACAATCTTGGTGAACATACTCTCGGCCGCGGCGGCATTCGGCGTGCTCGTCCTGACGTTCCAGCATCACTGGGCGGACAAATTGTTGGGCTACCACTCCAACGGCGCCGTCGTGTCGTGGGTCCCGCTGTTCCTGTTCGTCGTGCTGTTCGGTCTGTCCATGGACTACCACGTGTTCGTCGTCAGCCGGATCCGTGAAGCGGCTCAGCGGGGCGAGTCGACCCGGGACGCCGTCCGGCACGGCATCATCCGCTCGGCCGGGGTGGTCACGAGTGCCGCCGTGGTGATGGTGTCCGTGTTCGCGATCTTCGCCACCCTGGACATGATCGAGTTCAAGCAGCTCGGCGTCGGCCTCGCGGCTGCGATCCTCATCGATGCACTCGTCGTGCGGGCGGTCGTACTGCCGTCACTCATGGCGCTGCTCGGGCGGGCGAACTGGTGGCCCTCGAGACTCTCGCGCCGTACGCCAGCGTATGTTCCCGCCACCGAGCCCGAGTCGGCGTACGCTAGCCGGCCGGCGCTGAACCGGTGACGTCTCAAGGCTGGCCGTGGTGCGCGTGCGGGACGGCGGTGATCAGGATCACCGAGTCCTCCAGCGCGCGCACCGCGTGCCGGGCGTTCGGGACGACGAGGAGGTCACCGTCTCGTCCTTCCCAACGATCCACGTCGGCGGTCAACTCGACTCGTCCGCGCAGTACATGCACGGTCGCTTCGCCGAGGTTCTCGTGTTCGTCCAGCTCAGCGTTCGCCAGTAGCGCGACAACGGTCTGGCGCAGCGCGGCCTCGTGGCCACCGACCACGGTCCGAGCCGAGCGTGAGGGCGCGGCTCGGCGAGCCACCTCGAGCTGTTCGCGGGCCAGGGCGTCGAGAGACAGTTTGCGCATCGCAGTCACCGGATCAGTTTCGCAGCCGCGGTCGGCGGCCGAATCACGCAAGATCATAGGGGATCCGCAGTCGCGGCCGGAGGGCGCGGCTGGCCCGCCAAGCGTCTTCGATCGATGAGTTGGGGCGTCGCGGCACGTCATATCTACGTGGACGAGGCACTGGTGGATGCCGCGCGCGCTGGTGATCATGGCGCGTTCGCGCAGCTGGCCGAGCCGTACCGTCGTGAGCTGCACGTGCATTGCTATCGGATGCTCGGCTCCGTTGAGGATGCTGAGGACGCTGTCCAGGAGACGTTCCTGCGCGCGTGGGCCCGGTTGGACAGTTTCGCCGCTCGGGCGCCGTTCCGGGCCTGGTTGTACGGCATCGCCACGCATGCGTGCCTGGATGCCCTACGCCGGAAGAAGGCACGCGTCTGGCCGACGGACCTTTCGGCGCCGGCCGACCCGAGGGACTTCGCGCTCGCGGCGGTGGACCTGCCGTGGCTTTCGCCTTACCCCGATCGGCTGCTGGAGGCGCCGGCGCCGGCGGATGGCGAGCCGGAAGCCGTGGTGATGTCCAAGGAGACGATCGAGCTGGCGTTCCTCGCGGCGATCCAGCGTTTGCCGGCGCGGCAGCGGGCGGTGCTGATCCTGCGAGACGTGCTCGAGTGGTCGGCCAAACAGACAGCGGACGCTCTCGACATGAGCCCGGCGGCAGTCAACAGCGCGTTACAGCGCGCGCACGCGACGCTCGCCGAGCACCTCTCACCCGGGCGCACCGAGTGGGCATCGAGCTCCAACGCCACCGAGCAGGCCCTGCTACAGCGGCTCATCACCGCCTGGGAGCGTTCGGACACCGCAGCGCTGGTCGGGTTGCTGCGCAGCGATGCGCGAATGGTCATGCCGCCCGGACTGACCTGGTTCGCCGGCCGCGATGCCATCGAGATGTTCTTTCGCGAACACGTGTTCGGCGAGATGGGCCCCAGATGGCGGTTGGTGCCCACGTCAGCCAACCGGCAGCCCGCGTTCGCCCTGTACTGGCAGCGGCCGGACGAGCGGAAACACCGGGCGTTCGCGATCTGCCTGCTACGCGTCGACAACGGGGCGATCGCTGACCTGTCGGTCTTCCAGCAGCCGCACCTGTTCGCGTCGTTCGCGTTGCCAGCGACGCTGTGATGGACGATACGGACCGGATCTCGTTCCTCGGCGCCCGATGCCCGGAGAACTTCCAGCTCCGCACGCTGATCCTGCAACCCGGCGACGCGATCGACTGCCGGCGACCCGACTGGGCCGACACCCTCGTGCTGGTCGAGCGCGGCGAACTCGAAATCGAGTCCTCCGGCGGTGCGCGCGCCTGGTTCCAGGAGGGGGCGATCCTCATGTTCGCCGGCCTGGCGCTGCGGCGGCTGGGCAATTCCAGCGGTGAGCCACTCGTGCTCAGCGCACTGTCGCGCGTCCGATACGCAGAGTGAGGAGATGTGCGACAGAACGATGAATGGCCGCCGCGCGGTGCGTCACACAAGTGACCCCTTCTCCTGGCACACAGAGGACCTCAGTGACGACCATCCATCGGTGGCGGGCCTTCGCGGTACTCGCCGTCTCGTACTTCATGACGATCGTCGATCTGACGATCGTGAACGTCGCGCTTCCGACGATCGGCCGCGACCTGCACTTCTCCGAGTCCGGCCTGCAGTGGGTGGTGACCGCCTACGGCCTGACGTTCGGCGGGTTGCTGCTGCTCGGCGGCCGAGCCGCCGACCTGCTCGGCCGGCGACGGATCTTCATGCTCGGCCTGGCTGTCTTCACCGCCGCATCCCTCGCCTGTGGCCTCGCCAACAACGACGTCTTCCTGATCGTGATGCGTGGCGTTCAGGGCGCCGGTGCGGCGATCGTCCTGCCGGCGGCACTGTCCATCGTGATGAACATGTTCGCGGAGGGCGCCGAGCGCAACAAGGCGCTCGGCCTTTGGGGCGCGATCGCGGCCTCCGGCGCGACCGTCGGGTTGATCACCGGCGGCCTGCTCACTCGCTACGCCGGATGGGAGTACATCTTCTTCCTGAACGTCCCGATCGGTGTGCTGGCGCTGGCTCTCGCACCGCGGGTCGTGCCGGACAGCCGGCTCGAGACGGCTCGGCGCCGCTATGACCCGCTGGGCGCCCTCACCGTGACCGGCGGACTGCTGCTGCTCGTCTACGCCATCTCGACCGCGCCGCAGGACGGCTGGGCCAGCGCGAAGACCGTCGGTTCGCTTGTCGCATCGGCCGCGCTGCTCGTCGCCTTCTTCGCCGTCGAGGCGCGGGTCGAAGCGCCGCTGCTCCCGCTTCGGATACTGCGGATGCGCACGGTCGCGGGCGCCAACCTGGTCGGGTTCCTGCTCGGCGCCGGGTTCTTCGGCTTCATCTTCATCGGGACGCTCTACATGCAGCAGGTGCTGGGCTATTCGGCGCTCAAGACCGGGATCGCCTGGCTCGCCGCGTCAGTGACCTCGGTGGCGCTCGCCGGGTTGTCGCAGGTGCTGGTCACCCGAATCGGGGCGGCACCGGTGATGGCCGCTGGCATGGCGATGATCGCCGGCGGGACGTTGTGGGCGACCCAGGTCGGCGTGCACGGGCGGTTTTGGGCCGACCTGGCCGGGCCGTTCTTCGTGGCCGGGGCCGGGACGGCCTTCGCATTCATCCCGATCTCGATCGCGGGGCTGACCGGTGTGGCCGCGCGCGATGCCGGTCTCGCGTCCGGGTTGCTCAACACGGCCCAGCAGCTCGGCGGGGCGATCGGCGTCGCCGTCACCTCAACGGTTGCCACGAGCCACGCCGGGACCCTGGCCAGCCAGGGCCGGACGCCGAACGTGGCGCTTACCGGGGGATTCCAGTGGGCGTTGTGGGTGTGCACCGCATTGGCCGTGCTGGCGGTTCCGCTCAGCTTTGTCGTGCCGCGTCGCACCGCGCCGCAACCAGAACCGGTCACCATCGCGGCCGGCCGGTTCGACCCGGCCCCGGCCACACAATCTCCCTGATCTGGAGGACATCATGACTGACCTGCCGGGAAAGACGACCATCGTCGTCGGCGCGAGCCGCGGCCTGGGCCGGGGGATCGCGACCGCATTCGCCGAGGCCGGAGCCCGGGTGGTCGCGGTGTCCCGGACCGCCCCGGCGCTTCCCCACCCGACGGGCACCGGCGCCGTTGATTCCGAAGCCGCCGATGCGGCTGACGCCACGGTGGCCGGGCGCCTGCTCAACCGTTACGAGCCGCAGATCGTGGTTCTAGTGGCCGGCGCAGTGCCGTACATGCGGCCGCTGCACCAGCAGACCTGGGAGACGTTCTCGGTCAACTGGCACACCGATGTCCGGATCGCGTTCCATTGGCTGCGCGAGGCTCTGCTCAAGCCGATGGGACCCGGCAGTCGAGTCGTCGTGATCAGCAGCGGCGCCGCGGTGAACCCGAACGGGTCACCGATCAGCGGCGGATACGCCGGCGCCAAGGCGACCCAGCGCCTCATCACGGGGTATGCCCAGGAGGAGGCGAAGCGCTCCGGCCTGGATATCACGTTCACCGCTGTGCTGCCCCGTTTCGCGCCCTCGACCGGCGTCGGCGCGCCGGCCGTTGAGGCGTATGCCGCTCGCGCCGGCCAGCCGCTGGAGGACTACCTCGCGTCGATGGGCGCCTTGGTCACTCCGGAGATCGCCGGGACCGCGCTGGTCGAGCTGGTGCAAGCGGACGCCGCCACCGTCAGCCCCGCGTACCTTCTGACGGGCACTGGACTGCAGGAGCTGGCCTGACGCTTGGTACGCGACGGCCCGACCGTCGAGCGGTTCAGCTGACCGCCGCGTAGGCGTCGAGCCCGCAGGCGCCCCGCCGGTATCGGTGGAGCCAGAGCAGCGACGGCGCGCCATCGCCGTGGCCCCTCGTCCAGCGGCAATCAGCACAACCTGACATAACGTACAGCGTGCTCGGTTCCCGCC
>JBKPQM010000231.1:0-18413 GCA_046734095.1 Actinomycetota bacterium
TGATCGGAAGTGCAGCCGGCCTGTACTCCGCCCGTCACGTCGCGATGACGCAGATGCCCCAGCTGGTGAGCCTCTTCAACGCGGTCGGTGGCGGGGCGGCGGCGTTGATCGCGCTCGCCGATTACGCGCACGACAGCCACACCACCCACGGCATCGCCACGGCCACGGTGCTCGACGTCGTAATCGGTTGTGTCACGTTTTCGGGATCACTGATCGCAACGGCGAAGCTGCAGGGCTACTGGAGCCAGCCGGTGTCAGTTCCGGGCGGCCGAGTGCTGTCGGCGGTTCTGCTGGCCGGCGCTCTCGGGTCGAGCATCTGGGTGATCGCGGGCGCGCACCACCTCGGCGTGCTGGTTCTGGTCGCGCTGACGTCGCTCGGATTCGGCATCCTCATGGTGCTGCCCATCGGCGGCGCCGACATGCCAGTCGTGATCTCGCTGCTGAACGCGTTCACCGGAACCGCCGTGGCGATGGCGGGCTTCGTGCTACAGACGACCACGCTGACCATCGCCGGAGCGCTGGTGGGCGCGTCCGGTGCCATCCTGACCAAGCTGATGGCCAACGCCATGAACCGCTCGGTCGTCAACATCATCGCGGGTGGATTCGGCACCGGCGCCTCCGGCGCCGACACTGGCGGTCCAGGCGCCGGCACCGTGCGGTCGATCGCCGCCGACGACGTTGCCCTGCAATTGGCCTACGCCAGCAAGGTGATCGTGGTGCCCGGCTACGGCCTGGCGGCCGCACAGGCCCAGCACGAGATGCGCGAACTGGCCGCCTTGCTGGAAGACCGCGGAGTAGACGTGTCCTACGCGATTCACCCGGTCGCGGGGCGCATGCCGGGACACATGAACGTGTTGCTCGCCGAGGCGAACGTCCCCTACGACCAACTCAAAGAGATGGACGAGATCAACCCCGAGTTCGACCGGGCGGACGTGGCGCTCGTGGTAGGAGCCAACGACGTCACGAACCCGGCGGCGCGGCGCCCCGGCAACGCCGTGTCGGGCATGCCGATCCTCGACGTCGACCACGCGAAGTCGATCATCGTGATCAAGCGCTCGATGGCGTCGGGATACGCCGGCATCGACAACGAGCTGTACGCCGACCCCAAGACGAGCATGTTCTTCAGCGACGCGAAGAAGGGACTCGCCGAGCTCGCCGCCGCCACCAAGACCCTGGTCGGCTGAGCCGGGCGCCGGGTCGGATCACGCCGTACCTGCGGAGCGGGAGCGCCCGATTGCGATGAACATCGGCGCGAAGAACGTCGGCCGAGTGGGGGCGCGGTCCACGCGTTGGAAGGCCACGTCCCATCGGCCCAGATCCCGCTCTGTCGCGACTCCCGCCGCAACCAGCGCCTCCCGAGCGGCCCACGCCGGCCCGCGCAGGCCTGGAGGCAACGGCCTGATCGCATAGGTGCCGCGGTATTCGACCAGCTCGAGCTCGGCGCGCTCGATCCGTTCGCCCAGCCGCAGTCCAGCGCGCATGTCGTTGCCGCGCTCGGTCTGGAACGCTAGGTACCGCTCATTGAGTTCGACCAGGTCGGGGTCCTCCGGCACGATCCGGAACGCCGTGACGTCCACGTCGACCAGGTAGACGCAGCCGCCCGGCCGCAACAGTGTCGCCAGGTGGGCGACGATTCCGTCTTCCCGGCCGCCGTTGTGCGCCAGTACGTGCCGCATCACGACGGTGTCGAACGACGCTTCGGGTAGGCCCGTGCGCTCGGCCGCGCCCGGCCGCACACTGACCTGCTTCAACGAGGCGACGAGGGCGCCGGCCGCCGCGACCGCGCCCGGATCAGCGTCCACGCCGACAACCAGACCGCTCGGCCCCACAGCCTCGGCCCAAGCCGGCAGCAGCGCGCCCGGGCCGCACCCGACGTCTGCGACGTGCGCGCCGGCCCCGATGCCGGCCCGCCCCCACAAGTCAGATTCGCTGGCGCGAGCCTCGTCAGCCATGAGCTGGTAGCGGGCCCGTTCGTCGCCGGTCAGCCTGAGCGGGTACTCGTTGGCGCGCATCGTGCTCCCCCGTCGTGTAAGGGAGAGGATGCACCTATCCCCCGGCGTGATGCGCGAGCTGCTCCCGGTATCGGCGGGCGGCATCGCGCAGCGCCCGGATGTCCGGACCAGCGCGCAGCACGTCGCGCGACACGCTTGGCAGCACGCCCCGGGCGGCGCCGAAGAGGCGGTGCACATCGGCGGCCGTGCCCCCCTGGGCGCCGAGGCCGGGCGCCAGGACGGGACCGTTCAGCTTCGACAGGTCGACCTCGACGGCGCCGATCGTCGCCCCGATAACGACGCCGATCGAGCCGAGCGGGCTAGCCCCCCAGTTGTGCGCCGCGACCGCGTCCACAACGATCTGCCCGACCGTTAGTCCCCCCGCGCTACGCGCGTGCTGGATCTGCGCACCTTCCGGGTTGGACGTGAGCGCGACCACGAACGCCCCGGTGCCGTGCCGGTCGGCCGCTTCGAACGCGGGCTGCAGCGAGCCGACGCCTAGGTATGGGGTGATCGTGATCGCGTCGACGGCCAGCGGTGCGGACGGATCGAGGTAGGCGTCCGCGTAGGCGGTCATTGTCGAGCCGATGTCGCCACGCTTGACGTCCAACAGGACTAGCGCCCCGGCGGCTCGGGCGGCGCGCACCGTACGCTCCAGTACGGCGATACCGGCCGCGCCGAAGCGCTCGAAGAAGGCCGATTGCGGCTTGAGCACCGACGTGTCTTCGGCGAGGGCTTCGACACTGTTCAGCGCGAATCGCTCGAGGCCGGCCGCCGAATCGGGTAGCCCCCATTCGGCCAGCAATGAGGCGTGGGGGTCGATTCCGATGCACAACCCACCGCGATCGCGTATCGCCTGGTCGAGGCGAGCTCCGAACGTCAAGCGGATTCCTTGACGGGCTCGCTCACCGAGCGATGGGCGAAGCCGACTGTATCGGCCACCGTGGCGAATCCGCGCTCGTCCAGCGCCTGGTCCAGCTCGGCCAGCACCCGCGCCGGCGCGGACGGGTCACCGAACACGGCCGTGCCCACCGATACGGCCGACGCCCCGGCCAACAGGAACTGCAGCGCGTCCAACCCGGTGCGGATGCCGCCCATGCCGAGGATCGGCAGATGCGGAAGCACCTGGTGCACCTGCCACACGCAGCGCAGCGCGATCGGACGGATCGCCGGTCCGGACAGGCCGCCGGTGATTCCGCCCAGCGCGGGCGCCAACGTGTCCGTGTCGATCACCATGCCGAGCAGCGTGTTGATCAGCGACAGCCCGTCGGCGCCGGCCTCGGCGCAAGCCCGCGCGATGACCGTGATGTCGGTGACGTCGGGCGAGAGCTTGGCGAACACCGGCACGCTCGGGTCGGCCGCCCGCCGCACCGCCCCGATCACCCGCCCCGACGCGGCCGGGTCGCAGGCGAAGACCTGCCCGCGGTTCTCGACATTCGGGCACGAAATGTTGACCTCGAT
This sequence comes from Actinomycetota bacterium, assembly GCA_046734095.1. Taxonomy (GTDB): domain Bacteria; phylum Actinomycetota; class Actinomycetes; order Mycobacteriales; family Jatrophihabitantaceae; genus DASXRA01. The sequence continues at coordinate 3,453 of JBKPQM010000231.1, forward strand.
CATCGACACAGCGGCGTTACCGTACAGACGCCGGGTCAGCGCAACGTACTCCTCGGTATGGCTGCCCGCGATCGACACGACGGCGCGGGCACCATGCTCGGCCAGCCACGGCAGGTCATTCTCGATGAACGCGTCGATGCCCGGGCCCTGCAGGCCGATCGAGTTGAGCATGCCGCTCGGCGTCTCCGCCATGCGGGGCGTCGGTCGTCCCGAGCGAGGCCGCACCATGATCGACTTCGTCACGATCGCGCCCAGCGAGGCCACGTCGAAAAATTGATGCAGTTCCTGGCCCGATGCCGCACACCCGGATGCCGTCAGCACCGGGTTGGGCAAGGTCAGCGTGCTGAGCTTTGTCGTCAGATCCGCCATGCCTGGATCACACCCCCATCACATCGGCGCCGACCAGGTCGGGCGGCAGGCTACCGACATCGGCCCACCGCACGAGGGCGGCGTCGAACACCGGACCGTCCACGCACGAGCGCACGTAGCGCGACTGGCCATCGTCGCCGCGCACCGGCAACACGCAGGTCATGCACACACCGACCCCACAGGCCATCGCCTCCTCCACGGCGACCTGCGCGGCCACGGAATGGGCAAGGGCGACGTCGCCGACCCCGCGCAGCATCGGCATCGGCCCGCAGGCGTAGACGATGTGCGCATTCGTCCGCTTGATCGCCGCGGGCAGCACATCGGTGACTCGGCCGCGGACACCGGCCGAGCCGTCGTCGGTCGTGACCGTGACGCTGCCGGCAACGCGCTTCGCGGCAAGCTCGCCGAACAGGCGCCCCGCCGTGCTCGCGCCGACGATGAACTCGATGTCGGAGCCGGCGTCGATCAGCTGCTGCGCAAGCGGGATCAGAGCCGCCGTGCCGTATCCCCCGCCTACCAACACGGCGGGGACCTTGCGATGCGGCAACCGGAACGGATTGCCCAGCGGCCCGACCAGATCGAGCTGCTCGCCGGGCCGGCGACGCACCAACCACTGGGTGCCGGGGCCGTGTTCGGCCACCACGAACTGGATCGTCCCGGCGAAGTCCCCGGTCGGTTTCACGCCGTACAGCGCGAAGGCCCGGCGCAGCGGCATCGAGCTGTTGTCGCCGCCGACCGCGATCGCGACGAACTGTCCCGGCGCGAAGGACGCCGCGACGCCCGGTGCCACGACGGTGAACTGGAAGTAGTCACCCATGCGCTGGACGGCGAAGATCTCGCCCATCTCCTGTACCGGCGTCATGCCGGGCCCCGATCAGACGCTGCCCGCCCCGCCGACGGTGTGGGCACATCACCTCGCCCGGCCGCGAGCTGCGCGTGCCGGTCCTGCAGGGAGCGCACGCCGACCTCGCCCCGCGCGAGTTCCTCAATGCCCTGCACCGCCGCGGCGGCCGCCTGAACGGTCGTCAGGCACGGGATGCCGGCGGCCACGGCCGCCGTGCGGATCTCGTAGCCGTCAATGCGTGGCCCTGAATTGCCCCACGGCGTGTTCAGCACCAAGTCCACCTCTCCTGCCGAGATCTTCTCGACGATATTGCCGGGTCCGTCGGAGAACTTGCCGACGACCTCGGCGCTGACACCGTTGCGGCGCAGCACCTGGGCCGTCCCCGATGTCGCGATAATGCGGAAACCCAGGTCGGACAGCCGCTTGACCGGGAAGATCGCGGCTCGCTTGTCGCGGTTGGCCACTGAGACGAACACCGTGCCCTTGACCGGCAGTGAGCCGTAAACAGCCGCCTGGCTCTTCGCGAAAGCCGTACCGAACACCGCATCGAAACCCATCACCTCGCCGGTCGAGCGCATCTCCGGGCCGAGCAGCGAGTCGACATGGCTGCCGTCCACGCTGCGAAACCGATGGAACGGCAGCACCGCCTCCTTGACCGCGATGGGCGCGTCGTCGGGTAACGTCGCGCCGTCGCCGGTCTGCGGCAGCAGCCCCTCCACCCGCAGCTGGGCGATCGACGAGCCGAGCATGACGCGCGCGGCCGCTTTCGCGAGCGGCACCGCCGTCGCCTTCGAGACGAACGGCACCGTGCGGCTGGCCCGAGGGTTGGCCTCCAGCACGTAGAGAACATCGCCGGCCAGCGCGTATTGAACGTTCAGCAGTCCCCTTACGCCAATGCCACGGGCGATCGCCAGTGTGGATTCGCGCACCGCCTCGACGTCGCGCGCGCCCAGCGTGATCGGCGGGAGCGCGCACGCCGAGTCTCCGGAGTGGATCCCGGCCTCTTCGATGTGCTCCATCACGCCGCCGATATAGAGATCCTCGCCGTCGTGGAGCGCATCGACGTCGATCTCGATCGCATCGTCGAGGAACCGGTCGACGAGCACGGGATGGTCCGGGGTGATCTCCGTGGCCCGCGCGATGTAGGAGGACAGCGCCGCCTCGTCGTAGACGATCTCCATGCCACGGCCGCCCAGCACGTACGAGGGGCGCACCAGCACCGGATAGCCGATTTCGTCGGCGACGGACTTGGCTTCGTCGAAGGACGTCGCGGTGCCGTGCTTCGGTGCGGGCAGCCCGGCGTCGCGCAGCACCCGACCGAACGCGCCTCGGTGCTCGGCCAGGTCGATCGCCTCCGGCTGGGTGCCCAGCACCGGCACCCCGGCGTCCTTGAGCCGCTGGGCCAGGCCGAGGGGGGTCTGTCCGCCGAGCGTGCAGATCACCCCTTCCACGCGGCCCGACTGCTCTTCGGCCTGCACCACCTCGAGGACGTCCTCGAGGGTCAGCGGCTCGAAATACAGCCGATCTGAGGTGTCGTAGTCGGTGGAGACCGTCTCGGGGTTGCAGTTGACCATGACTGTCTCGTAGCCGGCCTCGCGCAACGCCATGACTGCGTGCACACAGGAATAGTCGAACTCGATGCCTTGCCCGATGCGGTTCGGGCCGCTACCGAGAATGATCACCTTCGGCTTGTCCAGTTGCGGCGCTACCTCGGTCTCCTCGTCGTAGGAGGAGTAGTGGTACGGCGTCTGCGCAGCGAACTCGGCGGCGCAGGTGTCAACCGTCTTGTAGACGGGGCGGATGCCGGCCCGCAGTCGCAACAGCCGAACACCATCTTCGCCGGCGAGCTCGGGCCGCAACGCGGCGAGTTGACGGTCGGAGATGCCGTGCCGTTTCGCCGTACGCAGCAGGGACGGCGTGAGCACGGGCGCGTCGACCAGCTCGGCGCGTAGCTCCACCACAGCTGCGATCTGATCGATGAACCACGGGTCGATGCCGGACAGCGCGGCCACCTCGTCGACGGGCCAGCCCCGCCGCAGCGCCTGCTCAACCCGGTAGAGGCGGCCGTCCGTAGGCGTGGCCACCGCGGCGCGCAGCTCGTCGTCGGACAGCGCTGGGTCAGGGCGGGTCCAGAAACCGCTCTCCTTGGTCTCCATCGAGCGCAGCGCTTTGCCCAGTGCCTCGGCGAAGTTGCGCCCGATGGACATGGCCTCGCCAACGCTCTTCATGTGCGTGGTGAGCACTGGGTCGGCCCCGGGGAACTTCTCGAACGCGAACCGTGGCACCTTGACGACCACGTAGTCGAGCGCCGGCTCGAACGCGGCCGGGGTTTCACGGGTGATGTCGTTGGGGATCTCGTCCAATGTGTAGCCGACCGCAAGCTTCGCCGCGATCTTGGCAATCGGGAAGCCGGTGGCCTTCGAGGCGAGGGCGGACGACCGGGACACGCGTGGGTTCATTTCGATAACGATCAGTCGCCCGCTCGCGGGGTCGATCGCGAACTGGATGTTGCAGCCGCCGGTATCGACGCCGACTGCCCGAAGCACGGCGATCCCGACGTCGCGCATGTGCTGATACTCGCGATCGGTGAGAGTCATCGCCGGCGCGACGGTGATCGAGTCGCCGGTGTGCACCCCCATGGGGTCGACGTTCTCAATCGAGCAGACCACGACGACGTTGTCGTGCTTGTCGCGCATGAGCTCGAGCTCGAACTCCTTCCAGCCGACCACGCTCTCCTCGACGAGAACCTGGTGGACGGGGCTCGCCGCCAGGCCCTGGGCAACCATCGTCCGGACTTCGTCGGCATTCCTGGCCAGACCCGAGCCGAGCCCGCCCATGGTGAACGAGGGCCGGACGACGACGCGATTACCCGCCGTCGCCGCGAATTCGACCGCCTCGTCCAACGTGTGGCATACCCGCGATTCCGGGACGTCCCCGCCAACTGAACGCACGATCTCCTTGAACCGCTGACGATCCTCGCCGCGTTGAATGGCGTCGATGTCGGCGCCGATCAGCTCGACGCCGTACCGGTCGAGGACGCCGTTGTCGTGCAGCGCGACGGCGAGGTTGAGCGCGGTCTGTCCGCCGAGCGTAGGTAGCAGCGCGTCCGGCCGCTCGGCGGCGATGACCTTCTCGACGAATTCCGCGGTGAGCGGCTCGATATAGGTAGCGTCGGCGAACTCCGGGTCGGTCATGATCGTTGCTGGGTTGGAGTTGATCAGGCTGACGCGGAACCCGTCGGCCCGCAGCACCCGGCACGCCTGGGTGCCGGAGTAGTCGAACTCGCAGGCCTGGCCGATCACGATCGGCCCGGAGCCGATGACCAGGATGTGGCTGATGTCGCCGCGTCTAGGCATCCAGGCGCCCCACCCGGTGCCTCATCGTTCGCCTTCCAGAAGCGTGGCGAAGCGGTCGAACAGGTAGGCCGCGTCGTGCGGACCGGCCGCCGCCTCCGGGTGGTACTGCACGCTGAACGCCTTCACGTCGCGCGCGGCCAGACCCTCGACCACGTTGTCGTTGAGGCACACATGGCTGACCTCGACTTCGCCGAAGTCCGTGTCGAGCGCCCGGTCCAAGGGAGCATCGACCGCAAAGCCGTGGTTGTGCGCCGTGATCTCGACTTTGCCCGTGCGGCGATCCTGCACCGGCTGGTTGATGCCACGGTGGCCGAACCCGAGCTTGTACGTACCGAAGCCGAACGCCCGGCCGAGCACTTGATTGCCGAAGCAGATTCCGAATATTGGCACACCGGCGCCGATCAAGCCCCGCACCGTCGCCACGGCGTCATCGGCCGTCGCCGGATCGCCGGGACCGTTGGCCAGAAACACCGCGTCCGCGCCCGTGGCGCGGACGTCATCGAGGGTGGACGTCGACGGCAACACATGCGTGGTGATGCCCCGTTGCGCCATTCGGTGAGGGGTCATCGACTTGATGCCGTAGTCGAGGGCAGCCACTGTGAAGCGCAGCGGACCGATCGCGTCGACCGTGTAGGGCGTTGTCGTGGTGACCTCGGCCGACAGGTCGGCGCCGATCATCGGCGGCGAAGCCAGCACCCGCTCCAGCAACTCGTCGCGAGGCGACGTCGTCGAGATGCCGCACCGCATCGCACCGCGCGCACGAAGGTGGCGGGTGAGCGCGCGTGTGTCGATGCCGCTGATGCCTACGACCCCGTACGCGTGAAGTTCATCATCGAGCGGGCGCTGCGCCCGCCAGGACGACGGCCGCCGGGCCGGATCTCGCACGACGTAGCCCGCGACCCAGATGCGCCGCGATTCCGCGTCCGCGTCGTTCACACCGGTGTTGCCGATGTGCGGCGCGGTCGCAACGACGACCTGCCGGTGGTACGACGGGTCGGTCAGGGTCTCCTGATATCCCGTCATGCCGGTCGCGAAGACGGCCTCGCCGAACGTCTCGCCGGCCGCGCCGTACGAGTCGCCGGAGAAGGCACGCCCGTCTTCGAGGACCAATATTGCCCCGCCGTGCGCGAATCCGTGTCTCCACCGCTCGCTCCGCTCGGGTGGATCCACGGCTCCGCTCGCACCTTCGCTGCGGCCGCGCCGCGGCGGCGGGCTCTTCGCGCGAGCGCTCATCGCCGTGTGCTCACCACCTCGGTCAGCACCGCGCCGTCGCGTGTCGTGGCCCGCCCCCGCAGGAAAGTCGCGCGCACGCGGCCCGGCAAGGTCCACCCCGCGAACGGCGTGTTGCGCGACTTGGACGCCAGCGCGGCCGGATCCACCGTCCAGCGCGCCGCCGGGTCGACAAGCACCAGGTTGGCCGGCTCGCCGAGCGCGATCGGCCGACCATGCTCAGCCAGGCTGCCTATTCGGGCCGGCGCCACGCTCATCCGCTCGGCGACGCCGCGCCAGTCCAGGCGGCCGGGCAGCGCCATCGTCTCGATGACCACCGAGAGTGCCGTCTGCAGGCCGAGCATGCCCGCAAGCGCCGCCCCCCACTCGGTCTCCTTGTCCTCAGCCGCGTGCGGGGCGTGATCCGTGGCCACACAGTCGATCGTGCCGTCAGCCAGCCCGGCCCGCAGCGCCTCGACGTCGGCCAGGGTGCGTAACGGCGGGTTGACCTTGAACACCGGGTCGTACGACGAGGCCAAGTCGTCGGTCAGCACCAGGTGGTGCGGCGTCACTTCCGCGGTGACCTGCCAGCCCTTGCTTTTGGCCCAGCGGATCAGCTCGACCGATCCCGCCGTCGACACATGGCAGACGTGCAGCCGCGAGCCCACGTGGCCGGCCAACAGCGCGTCGCGGGCGATGATCGCCTCCTCGGCCGCGGCCGGCCACCCGGTGAGGCCCAGCCGGGCGGAGACGACACCCTCGTTCAGCTGCGCGCCGACGGTCAGCCGGGGTTCCTCGGCGTGTTGGGCGATCACTCCGTCGAAGGCGCGCACGTACTCCAGCGCGCGGCGCATCAGCACCGGATCGGCAACGCACGAACCGTCGTCGCTGAAGACCCGGACAGCCGCTCGCGAGTCCGCCATCGCGCCGAGCTCGGCCAGCTGCGCTCCGGCGCGGCCGACCGTGACGGCCCCGACTGGCGCCACGTCGACCAGCCCGGCCTCGCGGCCGAGCCGCCACACCTGCTCGACGACACCCGCGGTGTCGGTGGCCGGGTCGGTGTTGGGCATGGCGAACACCGCCGTGTATCCGCCCAGCGCCGCGGCGGCCGACCCACTCGCGACCGTCTCGGCATCCTCGCGGCCCGGCTCACGCAGGTGCGTGTGCAGGTCGACCAGCCCGGGCAGCAGCACTGCACCGCCGCCGTCGACCACCTCGTCACCGGTGAGGCCCGGGCCGATGGCCGCGATGACGCCCTCGCGCAGCACCACGTCGACGGCACCCTCGCCGTAAGGCCGGACATCGCGCAGCAGCAGGCTGGCGCGGCCCTCTTTGGAACCGTCGCTCACTCGGCACCGCCGAGCAGGAGGTACAGCACGGCCATGCGAACGCTGACCCCGTTGGTCACCTGCTCGACGATCGTCGAGCGCTTGGGGTCGTCAGCCACCTCGGCGGCAATCTCCATGCCGCGGTTCATCGGGCCGGGATGCATCACGATCGCGTCGTCCGCGAGCATGGCCATGCGGCGCGCATCAAGGCCGTAGCGCCTCGCGTACTCACGGGCGCTCGGAACGAACTGATTGCCACGTGCTCCCTCGGTCAAGGAGGCCGACATGCGCTCGCGCTGCACCCGCAGCATCATCACCGCGTCGCTGCTCGGGAGCACGGCGTCCAGGTCGAAGCTGGCCGCCGCCGGCCAGGCTTCGACGCCCACCGGCAGCAGCGTCGGCGGCCCGACGAGCGTGACCCGCGCGCCCAGCGTCGCCAGCAGCAGCACGTTCGAGCGGGCCACCCGGGAGTGCAGCACGTCGCCGACGATCGTGACCCGCAGCCCGGCCAGGTCCCCCTCGCCGCCGCGCAGCCGCCGCCGCATGGTGAACGCGTCGAGCAGCGCCTGGGTGGGGTGCTCGTGAGTTCCGTCGCCGGCGTTGATGACGCTGCCCTGCACCCATTCGGCCAGCCGGTGGGCCGCCCCGGAGTACGAGTGGCGTACCACCACCGCGTCCGCGCCCATCGCTTCGAGAGTGAGCGCGGTGTCTTTGAGCGACTCGCCCTTCGAAACGCTGGACCCTTTCGCGGAGAAGTTCACGACATCGGCCGACAATCGCTTGGCCGCGAGTTCGAACGAGGTCCGGGTGCGGGTCGAGTCCTCGTAGAAGAGGTTCACCACGGTGCGGCCACGCAACGGCGGCAGCTTCTTGACCTCGCGCCCGGCCAGCGCACGGTCGAGCCGCTCGGCCGTGTCGAGGATCTCGACGGCGCGCGCCCGGTCCAGGTCGCCGGCGGACAGCAGATGCCTCGGGTTGACCCGCTCGTCGCGTGAGCGCTCATCGCTGCGGTGCTCCTGGGCGCTGCGCGCCTGCGAGACTCGTTCGCTCATTGCGCCGCTCCGTCGATAAAAACCCCGTCCGCTCCGTCCGTTTCGGACAGCAGCACGTGCACGGTCTCGTCGTTCGATGTCGGAAGGTTCTTCCCTACGTAGTCCGCACGGATCGGTAACTGTCTGTGACCACGGTCGACGAGCACCGCGAGCTGCACGGCGCGCGGGCGTCCCAGGTCGCGGATGGCGTCGAGCGCGGCCCGGATCGTGCGACCGGAGTACAGCACGTCATCGACGAGGATCACCAGCTTGTCGGTGATCCCGCCGCCGGGCTCGACAGTCTCGCCGAGCGGGCGCACCCCGCGCAGCCGCAGGTCATCGCGATACAGCGTGGTATCCAGTTGTCCGACCGGAATCGTCGGACCTTCGAAGGCCTGGACCCGGGCCGCCAATCGCCGAGCAAGCGGCACTCCACGGGTGGGGATGCCGAGCAGGGCGATGCCTGGGCCGGCCTTCGCGGTTCGTTCGATGATCTGGTGCGCCATCCGGTCGACGATGCGACCGACGTCGTGCGCGTCGAGTACCGACGTCGCCCCGCTCCCCGGGACGAGCGCAGCGCTGGGCAAGCGTGACCTCCTTGTCCGCCTCGCTGGACGGGCCCTTAAAGGATGTCGATCGGTGGCAGTCTAACCCGCCCACCCAGGAACCTCGTGTTGACTCGCCGATCACTGTCGGTTACCGTCGCGATGGCCCATTCCGCCAAGCCACCATGAACGAGGATGTTCTCACCGTGACCGGGGATCCCACGCCAGACGAAGAAGTACCCAACCGCGAGTACGCGAAGCAACTCGGCGCTCGCCTACGCGCGATCCGTGCCCAGCAACACCTCTCCCTCCACGGGGTCGAGCGCAAGTCGGGCGGTCGGTGGAAGGCGGTGGTGGTCGGTTCCTACGAGCGGGGCGACCGTGCGGTCTCTGTCCAGCGCCTGGCCGAACTCGCCGACTTCTACGGGGTGCCGGTTGGCGAACTGCTGCCGAAGGAACACCCACAGGTGGCGTCTGGGCCTGGCCTCTCGAAGATCGTGCTCAATCTCGAGCGGCTGCAGACCCTGCCGATGGACGAGGCCGGCGCTTTGGCCCGCTTCGCCGCCGCCATTCAGCGCCAGCGCGGCGACTACGGCAACAAGGTGCTATCGATCCGCAACGAAGACCTCCGCTCGCTCGCGATCATCTACGACACGTCCGTGCAAGGCCTCACCGAGAAGCTCGTCCGCTGGCAGGTGCTCGCGCCCGATTCGCTCATCCTCGACGGCGAGCCGTAGGCCGCCGAAGAGGATCAATCGGCATAGCCTCGACGGCGAGCCGTAGGCCGCCGGAGAGGATCATCAGCGCGGCCTCGACGGCGAGCCGTAGGCCGAGCGCTACGACGCACTCACCGCGGGGCGATCACGCAACACCCGCGCCAGCACGCCGTTGACGAACCGCGGTGACTCCTCGGTCGAGAGAGTTTTGGCCAGTTCTACTGCCTCGTCGATCGCCACGGCGTCCGGGACGTCCGTCCGCCAGAGCATCTCGAATACCCCGAGGCGCAATACCGCGCGGTCGACGCCCGGCATGCGCTCGATCCGCCAACCCTCGGCGTACTCGGTGAGCAGCTCGTCGATGCGTCCGCGATGTGCGGCGACGCCCTCGACGAGCTCCACCGTGTATTCGTGCACCGGCGGCTGGCCCAGCGCGACCCGGTCGGCGAGCGTGGTCAGCGGGTCGACGCCACGCAGATCCGCTTCGTAGAGCAGATCGACGGCGCGCTTGCGCGCTTTGCTACGAGCTGACACGGCCGAGATAGCGTCCGTCGCGGGTGTCGACCTTGACCTTCTCGCCGGTGCTGACGAACAGCGGCACCTGGATTTCTGCGCCGGTCTCGAGAGTGGCGGGCTTCGTGCCGCCGGTGGCCCGGTCGCCCTGCACCCCCGGATCGGTGTGCGAGATGACCAGCTCGACGCTGGTAGGCAGCTCGACGTAGAGGGGCGTGCCGTCGTGCACTGCGACGACCGCCCCGGCGTTGTCGAGCAGGTAGTTCGCGTTGTCGCCCACGGTTGCGGACGGCACGTGCACCTGGTCGTAGGTCTCGGCGTCCATGAAGACGAAGTCCGCGCCCTCCTTGTACAGGTAGGTCATGTCGCGCTTGTCGACGTTCGCCGTGTCGACCTTGGTGCCGGCGTTGAACGTCCGGTCGACGACCTTGCCCGACAGCACGTTCTTCAGGGTCGTGCGCACGAATGCCCCGCCCTTGCCCGGCTTGACGTGCTGGAATCCGACGACCGTCCACAACTGGCCGTCGAGGTTGAGCACCAGGCCGTTCTTCAGGTCATTCGTGGTGGCCACGATGTGCGCGTCTCCTCAGTCAAATGCCACCATCGACTCGGTGGCGGACCAGCGAGCAAGTCTACCGACGCGCGAGGGTCAGCCGGACGATGCGGCCTGGCTGCGGGCAAGGGTGGACGACAGCCAGGACAAGGCGAGCACATACCCCTCGACCCCCAGCCCGACGATCACGCCGGTGGCCACCGCCGAGACGTAGGAGTGGTGGCGGAACTCCTCGCGCTTATGCACGTTGCTGATGTGCACCTCGAGGAGCGGAGCGGCGAGCGCGGCGCAGGCGTCGCGCAACGCGATCGAGGTGTGCGTCCAGGCGCCCCCGTTCAGGACGACCGGCGTGCCGGCGTCGGCGGCTTCGTGCAGCCAGCCGAGCAGCTCGCCTTCGTGGTCGGTCTGGCGAACCTCGACCTCGAGGCCAAGCTCCTGCCCGGCCTTGACGCACAGCGCGGCGAGCTCGGCGTGGGTCGTGTCCCCGTAGATTGTCGGTTCGCGCGTACCGAGCCGGCCGAGGTTGGCACCGTTGAGGACGAAGACCGGGGTCATTGGCTCACCTCCGTGTAGGCGGCAGCGAGGACCGCCGGATCGGGATCGTCCACGATGGACGGACGGGCGAGACCGTCCAAAACCACGAAGCGAAGCCGGTTACCACGCGCCTTCTTGTCGATCCGCATCGTGTCGAGCAACGCCGGGAACGCATCATGGCGGTAGGCGGTCGGCAGCCCGAGCTTGATGAGGATTTCCCGATGCCGATCGGCGGTGGCATCGTCGAGCCGTCCCAGGCGCCGACCGAGCGTGGCGGCATAGACCAGGCCGATCGAGACGGCGATCCCGTGCCGCAGCCGATAGCCCTCCGCGCGCTCGATGGCGTGGCCCAGAGTGTGGCCGTAGTTGAGGATCTCGCGGCGCCCCTTTTCCGTGAGGTCCTCGCTTACCACGTCGGCCTTGACCCGCACCGTGCGCTCGATCAGCTCGCGTTCGGACGGGTTGCCCGCCTGGACCGTGGCCGTCGGGTCGCGCTCGATGAGGTCGAGGATTGCCGGGTCGGCGATGAACCCGCTCTTGACCACCTCGGCAAGACCGGCGACGTAATCGGGTGGCGGCAGCGTCACGAGCAGGGCGAGGTCGCACAGCACCCCGGCCGGTGGATGGAACGCCCCGATGAGGTTCTTGCCGCGATCGGTATTGATGCCGGTCTTACCGCCGATGGCAGCATCGACCATTCCGGCCACGGTCGTGGGCACGTGGACGACCCGCACTCCGCGCAGCCACGCGGCGCCCACCCACCCGGCGAGGTCGGTGGTGGCACCCCCGCCCAATCCGACGACGGCGTCCGAGCGGGTGAAACCCGCCCGGCCCAGTACGTCCCAGCAGAACCCGGCGACGGACAACGTCTTGGCGCCCTCGCCGTCAGGCACCTCGATCGAGTGCGACTCGAACCCTAAGCCGATCAAATTGCCGCGTACCGTTTCGGCGATCATGCGCAGCGTCGGCGGATGGATGATCGCGACGCGGGTGGCGCCGGCGAGCAGCGGCGGCAACTCGGCCAGCAGGCCGTGCCCGACGACCACTTCGTAGGGCGCTTGACCCCCGACTGGTATTCGGGTCGTCGTCATGTGCGCCCGACCAAGGTGGCGAGCGTCCGGTCGATGTGACCAGCGACGCGTTCGACACTGCGGCCGTCGGTGTCGATCACCGCCGTCGCGATTCTCTCGTACAGCGGCTGCCGCTCGTCGGCCAGCGTGGCGAGCCGAACGGTCGGGTTCTCGCTGAGCAGGGGACGGTCCTGCGCCTGTCCGACTCGCGCGGCCAGCGTCGTCAGTTCGGCGCGCAACAACACGACCGGCACGCCACATCGGATGAGGGCGGCCCGCGTCCGGGCGGCGAGCACCGCGCCCCCGCCGAGCGCGAGTACGCCGTCGAAGTCAGCGAGCTCGGCGGCGATCACCTCGGCCTCGGTCGCGCGGAAGCTCGCCTCGCCGTCCCGCTCGAAAATCGCCCGGACGCTGCGCCCAGTCCGTTGCTCGATCAGCTCGTCGGAGTCGGCGAAGGCGACACCGAGACGTTCTGCCAAGCACCGGCCGGCCGTCGTCTTTCCGGTGCCGGGTAGGCCCACCAGGACCGCGCGGGGCGTCACTGAGCCGGCTCGGGCTCGACGGCCGGAGCCGGCGTCAGGCCCCGCTCGGCCAGCCGGGCCAGGTAGCCCATGACGTTGCGCCGCGTCTCGGTGATCGAGTCGCCGCCGAACTTCTCCAGTGCGGCCTCGGCCAGCACGAGCGCCACCATCGCCTCGGCGACCACTCCGGCGGCCGGCACCGCGCATACATCCGACCGCTGGTTGATTGCCACCGCGGGCCCACCGGTCGCTGTGTCCACTGTGGACAGTGCCCGGGGTACCGTCGAGATCGGTTTCATCGCGGCCCGGACGCGCAATACCTCGCCCGTGCTCATGCCGCCTTCGGTGCCGCCCGAACGCCCGGACACGCGGCGGATTCCGCCTGTGGCGTCGCGCACGATCTCGTCGTGAGCCTGGGATCCGCGAATGCGCGCCAGCTCGAAGCCGTCGCCCACTTCCACGCCCTTGATCGCCTGGATGCCCATCAGCGCCGCCGCCAGCCGGGAGTCGAGCCGCCGGTCCCCCTGGGCGTGGCTACCCAGTCCGGGCGGCAGCCCATGGGCGACGACCTCGACGATGCCGCCGAGCGTGTCGCCGGCCTTCCTGGTCGCGTCGATCTCGGCGACCATCGCCACGCTGGTCGCGTCGTCCAGGCAGCGGACCGGCGAAGCGTCCACCACTTCCTCGTCGCCCGGCCGCGGAATCACTCCGGCCGGCGCCGAAACCGACCCGATCGAGACCACGTGGCTGAGCACCTCGACACCCAACGTCTGGCGGAGGAACGCGCGGGCGATGGCGCCGAGCGCGACGCGCGCGGCGGTCTCGCGGGCGCTGGCCCGTTCCAAAATGGGGCGCGCGTCGTCGACGTCGTACTTCTGCATGCCGGCGAGATCGGCGTGCCCCGGGCGCGGACGGGTCAGCGGCGCGTTGCGCGCCTGCTCGGCGAGGACGTCCGGGTCGACCGGATCCGCGGCCATCACGGTCTGCCACTTCGGCCACTCGGTGTTGCCGATACGCAACGCGACCGGGCCACCCATTGTCCGACCATGCCGCACGCCACCGGTGAGTTCCAGCTCGTCGGCCTCGAAGCTCATCCGGGCCCCGCGCCCGTAGCCCAGACGCCGCCGCGCGAGATCACGGGAGATGACCCGGGTCGTCACCTCGATGCCCGACGGCAGTCCGTCGAGTACGGCGACGATGGCGGGTCCATGTGACTCGCCCGCGGTGAGCCAGCGCAACACACGGTCAAGTCTGGCAGAAGCGCGCGAGCCGCCTCGGCGTCCGGGTAACGAGGTCACGCATCCACGGTCAATGCACGGCCGCGACGACCAACGCGCCCGCGATCAGCGCCGGGCCGAGCGCGATGTAGCTCTTGAGCGTCGCCCGCCGGCCGCCGACCAGCGCTACCGCGACGACCGCACCCAGCACGAATCCAGCGAAGACACCGTAGAACACACGCGCCCAGCCCAGCCAGCCGAGATAGAGGGCGATCACCCCGGCGAGCTTCACGTCGCCCAACCCCATCGACGCCGGCGAGGTAAGACTGACCGCGCAGAACAGGGCGAACACGATGCCGCCCGCAGCAACTGCGCGACCCAACGCCGGCCAGTCACTGCGCACTGCGGCGGCGAGGGCGAGCAGGGCCAGCGCGCATATCGCGGCCGGCGCGACGAGCCGATCCGGCAGTCGGTGGTGCTGGACGTCGACGAGCACCAACGGCGTCGAGAGCATCGCGAATGCGAGGAACGCCGGCAGCGCGGCAGTCCATCCAGCGGCGTAGCCGGCGACCGTGCCGAGCAAGCCGGCCACCAGGGCCGACATCACCAGCCGTCGCCGACCGGGTGCCGCGCCACGCCACCACGTGCGATCCTCTCTATCGGCGACGCTGCGCGAGACTCGCGCCAGGTACGGCGAGACGGCAAGCGCCGCCGCACCGCCGACCACACCTCCGAGCAGCCAGGACGACACGGGCGGTGAGCCTAGGCCACCTGCGACATCTGGCGCTCACGTCGTCCACAGGCATGATTGGCAGGTGGGCTTCGACGCGATCGTGCTCGCCGGCGGAGCGGCCCGCCGCCTCGGTGGGGCCGACAAGTCGATGCTCGATGTGGCCGGGACGCCGATGCTCACCCGCGTCGTCGACGCCGTCTCGGCCGCGCGACGGCGGGTCGTCGTGGGGCCGCCTCGCCCGATCGAGCGCGCCGTGACGTGGTGCCAAGAAACGCCACCGGGTGGTGGCCCGGTCGCTGCTCTGGCCGCCGGACTGCCCCTGACCCGGGCCGACGTCATCGTCGTGCTCGCCGCAGATCTGCCGGGGATAGCACCGGCGGTGCGGCCTCTGCTGAGGGCGGTCGACGGCGCGGTCGACGTCG
>JBKPQM010000232.1:0-17799 GCA_046734095.1 Actinomycetota bacterium
GCGGCTCCATCGGTCCGCCGCGATCGCGGGTGGGGCCGCGCAGCGGGAGCGTATCTCGGCAGAGTGCGCCGAGGCGGTCGGCAGGGCGATCGGGAACGCCCAGAGCCAGGCCGAACCCTTGCTCAGCACCCGATAGACTCCGGGACCGCCCTTCCCCGCGTCGCGACGTTCATGGTCCCTTCGATGAAGGCGGGCTGCCCTCCGCCGCAGTAAGGTCTAAGGCTGACCACGGGGTCGCACTGCGCCCCAATCTCAACGAGGAGGGCAGCCTGCCTTCATCGATACGGCATTGGGCCCAGGGTAGCTGTTCCATTTTTCGAGGGGCCGTGTCAGGGTTGGCGGCCGATGAAAGCCTTCCTCGTCCTCGTCGTCGTGTCCCTCCTGGCCGGGCCCGCCGCCGCCAAGAACATCAGCATCACGATCTCGCAGGCGACCAGCGTGTCCGATGGCAACCTCGTGGTGAAGGTCACGATCGGCAACTCGGGAGACGAGGAGGCGCTGTCCGTGATCCCGTCGCTGCGCTTCGGCGACAAGAAGGTGCACGGCAAGGGAAAGGCGAGCCTCGGGCCGAACGAGTCGTTCGAAGAGACGCTCTCCCTCCCCGTGGGAACGCTGGGTGAGGGACGGTGGCCGTATCGGCTGGCCGTCGACTACACCGATGCGAACCAGTACCCGTTCCAGGCGCTCCAGACGCAGGCCGTCGTCGTCGGGAATCCGCCGCCGGCGAAGGTCGCGGTGCCCGTCATCCAGAGCGAGGACATCGTCGGCACCGGGACGCTCGCGGTCACGGTAAAGAATCTCACGCATGTCCCCCGCACGGCGCTCGTCGACGTCCTCGTCCCCGAGGGGCTCGAGGTGACGAACGGTTCGCGGGAGGTCAAGCTCGAGGCCTGGAAGGAAGAGCATCTCGAGGTGCCGGTGACGAACCGGACGGCGCTGGCCGGAAGCCGCTATCCGGTGTTCGTGTCGGCGCAGTACGACGACGGAGGCGTGCATCAGGCCGTCGTGGCACAAGGAATCGTGTCGGTCGTCGGCAGCGAGTCGTTCTTCACCCGGAACCGCCGGCTGCTGGGGGTGGTCGCCGGCGCCGTCGTGCTCGCCTGGCTGGCCGTGGTGCTCGTCCGGGCGATGCGCTGACGGCATCGGCTGCCGGTGGTGATCGCTCGATGATGTCCGATCGGATGCGCAGATGGGTGCGGGCGCTCGTCGACCTCGTGGCGGTCGCGACGGCGCTCGGGATGATCGCGTCGTACTATCCGCGCGACCTCATGTTCTCCACGACGATCACGAACGGCGGCGACATGGCGTCGCACTTCTACCCCGCGGTGTACCTGCGGGATACGCTGCTCCCGAAGGGCGAGATCACGGGGTGGTGTCCGGGGAACTACTGCGGCTTCCCGCTCTTCCAGTTCTACTTTCCGCTGCCGTTCCTCGGCGTCGCGCTCCTCGGCAAGCTGATCCCGATCACCATCTCCTTCAAGCTCTGGACGGCGCTGGGCGTCGTCATCCTCCCGATCTGCTCCTACCTGGGTCTCCGCCTCGCCGGCATTCCGTTCCCGGGCCCCGCACTCGGCGCGCTGACGCCGCTCTGCTTCCTCTTCATGGAGGCGAACTCGATGTGGGGCGGCAACATCCCCTCGACGCTCGCCGGCGAGTTCTCCTTCTCGATCGGGCTGTCGCTGGCGGTGCTCTTCTTCGGTGCGCTGCGATGGTCGGTCGAGCACGGCCGTGGCCGCGCCTGGTGCGGATTGCTGGAAGCAGCGGTCGGTCTGTCGCACGGCTACACGCTGCTCTGGACCGGCCTCGGATCGCTCGGCGAGCTGATCGCGATCCGTCGCTGGTGGCACCGGGTGGGCACGCTCGTCGCCGTACACGGACTCGCCATCCTCCTCCTAGGCTTCTGGCTCCTCCCGCTGCTCGGCTACGGCGCCTGGACCACCTCGTACAACCACGTGTGGATCATCAACTCGTGGCGAGAGGTGATGCCGCCGATCCTCTGGGCGCCGACCATCGTGGCCGTCGCCGCGGCGCTCGTCATGGGCGTCGTCTGTCTCGTCCGACGGCGGCCGATCCCGCGCGGGCTGGCGCAGATCTGGTTCGCGACGCTCATCGGCGGGTCGGTGTACTTCGTGGCGCACACCCTCCACGTGGTCGACATCCGCTTCTTCCCGTTCCTCCAGCTCGGGCTCTGCCTGGCGGCGGCGGCGGGCATCGGCACGCTGCTCGCGATGCTGCCGATGCCGGAGGTGTGGCCGATCGCCGGCGCGCTCACCATCCCGCTCTTCGTGCAATCGTACGTCACCTTCATCCCCTCGTGGATCAAGTGGAACTACTCGGGCTTCGAGGCCAAGGCGCCGTGGACGTCGTTCCGCGCGCTGAACGATCGGCTGAAGGGCAGCTTCCGGGATCCGCGCGTGGTCTACGAGCACACGCCCGAGCACGAGGCCGTCGGTACCATCCGCGTGTTCGAAAGCCTGCCGCTGTTCTCCGGCCGCTCCACGCTGGAAGGCCTCTACATGCAGGGGTCGCCCACCGCGCCGTTCATCTTCTACGTACAGTCCGAGGTCTCGACCGCGAGCTCGTGTCCGTTCCCCGACTGGGGCTGCGCGCGGCTGGACCTGTCGAGGGGCGTGCGTCACCTCCGCATGATGAACGTCTCGCAGTACATCGTGCGCAGCGCCCCGGTGAAGGCGGCCGCCGCGAAGGAGCCGGGACTCGAGCGCGAGGCGGTCATCGGACCGTACGAGCTCTACCGGGTGCGAGACAACGACGGTCGCTACGCGATCCCGCTCGCGCGAGCACCGATGCTGATCGAGGGCGCGGACTGGAAGGAGACGTCGTATCGCTGGTTCAAGCGTGCGGGGCCCGACGACGTGGTTCCGGTCTTCGCCACCGCCGACAGCATGACCTCGGAGGAGCAGGCGAACTTCGCGAGCGTCACGAACGAGCTGCCGGCCGAGCCGCCGGTGCGCGAGATCGGTCCGCTTCCGGCGCTGCGCGAGACCATGGAGCCGCAGCGCCTGACGATCGAGGGTGCCACGCCGGGACAGCCGGTGCTGATCCGCATCTCCTACCATCCGCGGTGGAAGGCCACGACCGGCGAGCGCGTGTGGCTCGCGGGCCCGAGCTTCATGCTCGTGTTCCCGAAGGGCGACCGCGTCGAGCTGGTCTACGACGGCGGTCCTCCCGTGACGCTCGGGTTGCTGCTGAGCCTGACCGGATGGGTGCTCTTCGCACTGTCGGTCCTGCCGTTCGGACGCGGGCTGGCGTCCCGCGCATCGGCGACGGGCGGTCGCCTCGCCGAGACCGGGCCGCTCCGGCCGGTGGTGGTGTGGGCGCGCCGTGCCGGCACCTGGCCGGTACGCACGCGATACGCGCTCCTGGCGTGCGTGCTCGGTCTCGTCGTCGCCGGATACGCCGCGGCCGCCGTCTCGGTGCGCGGCACCGACGCCGACACGCTCTATCGCCGCGGGCAGGCGCTCTACGGTGCGGGCAAGCTCGACCCGGCCCTTCCGCTCTTCCTCGACGCCATCCGTCTCGCGCCGCTCTCGGCCACGGCGATTCACTCGAGCTACTTCTCCTCGATCATCTACTTCCGCAAGGACGACTGGAAGAACTGCGAGGAGGGATTCGAGCGGCTCCTCGATCGCTTCCCCGAGGCGCCGTCGGCCGCGGAATCGACCTATCATCTGGGGCTGTGCCGGGCCCGGCTCGGCAAGCAGGACGCGGCGGCCGCCGCGTGGCGCCAGACCCAGGCGCGCTTCCCGGACACGCCGTGGGCGAAGTACGCGGGCGAGCGCCTCGCGGAAATCAAGCAGTGACGCCGTTCACCGTCGGCATCCCGGTGTACAACGAGGAGGCCATCCTCGTTCCGAACACCGAGCGCCTGATCGCCTTCCTCGACGCTCTCGGCCGCTCGTACGAGGTGCTGATCGGCTCGAACGGATCGACCGACTCGACCACCGCGCTCGGCGCCGATCTCAGCCGGCGCTTTCACCAGGTGACGTTCTTCCACGTTCCGGAGCGCGGCGTGGGCCTCGCGTTCCGCGAGTTCGTCCGTCGCGCTCGCCATCCGCTGCTCGTGTCGATGGACATGGATCTGTCGATCGACCTCGACTTCATTTCCACGGCGGTCACGCTGCTCGAGACCAACGACATCGTCGTCGGCTCGAAGAAGATGGGCAACCAGAAGCGCTCGTTCTTCCGCAGGCTGGGCTCCGATTCATTCCTGCGCGCGACGCGCCTGCTGCTCGGACTCGACTACGACGACTACTCGATCGCGGCCAAGGCGTTCCGGCTGGAGACCGTGCGACGCTTCGAAGACCGGATCAACGAAGGATCGTCGTACGTGCTCGAGATCTGCTACCTGACCAAGCGAGCCGGGGGACGCATCGTCCAGGTGCCGGTGTCGTGCGAGGACTGGCGAGCGTCGAAGTTCAACCTCGTCCGCGAGGCGCTCTACAAGTACAGCCACCTGTTCCGCTTGTGGCTGGGCGGCGGCGGTCGCGCGGCGCGCTAGACGCGCCGGAGCGTCAGCGCCGGAACCAGCCGCGCACGGTGTCCGCGAACTCGCCGACGAGCCCGCGCTCGGCGCCGGGGACGCTCCGGAGCGCTTCCCGCGCCTGGTTGGCGCTGTTCACGTCGTACGAGAAATGATCGAGCACGTATTGCAGCGCCGCGCGCGCCTCCTCGGGCTGTTGCAGCTCGAGGTCGCAGCGACCCAGGTGGAAGTAGCCCGCGGCAGCCCAGCGTCCGTTCGGATTCGTCGCGATCAGTGACTGGAACGCCGCCTTCGCTTCGGACCATCGCGCTTCGCGGAAGAAGGCGACGGCGTAGAAGTAGCGCGCGTCGTCCGCCTCGGCCGCGTTCGGGAAGCGGTCGATGATCGCTTTGAAGTGTGCGCGGGCCGCCGGGTACTCGTTGGCGTCGAAGTGAGTCATGCCGTTCTTGAACAGGCTGTCGGCGGTGTCTCCCGTCACCGGAAGCGCCGGCTCCTCGGGGGGCGCCTCGGGAGCGCTCCCGGCCCCGGCCTGTGAGAGACGCCACATGATGGCGGGATCGGGAAGATGGCTCATGAACCCGTAGTTCTTGAAGATGGTCCATTCCGGAGACAGGGGGTGGGCGAACAGCCGCAGCCTGAAGCCGTCCTGCTGGGCGCCGTAGAAGACGTAGCCCGACAGGCCGGTGATCAGCATGGTGCCGTCCGGCAGCTGGCCCTGGGTCTTGGCCAGCCAGCCCTCGTACGCGCGCGCCGGGTAGGTGTGGTAGGCGGTCATGACCCGGGTCTTGCTGTTCACCAGGTAGAGATTCTTGAGCCACTCCGCGATGACCGACTCGGCCACCACCATCGGAGGGCCGACGCGCTCGATCTCGTCCCGCATGGCGAGGAACGTCCTGCGGAAATCCCGTGCCGGCCGGGTGGCCGTGTCGGCCTGCGTGATGTTCATGATCGCGAGCACGAGAAAGATCGCCACGGGAAGCCAGCGTGGCCGCGGCAGGAGAGCCGCCGTCAGGTCGAGCAGCATCTTGGCCGTGTGCAGCGTCACCGCGAAGGAGAGCGGCACCAGGTACCGGAAGATGCGGGGCGCCGAGTAGTACTGGTCGAACTTGAAGCTGTTCGGCACCAGGTCGAGCAGGACGAGGAAGACGGCGTAGACGGTGACCAGGAGGACGTCGAGGCGATCCCAGCGCCCGAAGTCGGCGACGTCGCCGGATCGCATCGACGGCGGCAGCCACCGCGCGACGATCTTCAGGACGAGCAGAGCCACCAGGACGTAGGGCACCACGCCGAAGAGCGTGGTCCCCAGATCCGAGCCGACGAAGACGAGCCTCGGGTAGTCCAGCAGCAGCCTCGGCACGTCGGCCCACGGAATCGGGTAGGTGGCAGCGTAATTCGTGAGGAACGGGAAGAACTCACCGAGGCGCGACTTCCAGAAGAGCACCGTGGCGCCGTGGAGGATCGTGGACGCGAGCACGAAGCTTCCCGCGGCGCGCCATGCCCGGCACCGGAGGTAGTACACTGCGAGCGGCGGGAGGAAGTAGACCACCCACAGCTTGACGTAGAAGCCGAACCAGAAGAGCAGCGCGAGGAGCACGCCCTGGAGCACCGGTCGGCCGGAGTAGCGAAGCAGGACGAGGCAGCCGAGCGCGACCGACAGGGCGAGGAACAGATCGTTCGAGCGCACCGCGCCCATCAGGATCTCGAAGGGAGCGGTGGCGACGAATGCTCCCGCGAGCGCCGCCGCTCCCGCGCCGTACCCGCACGTGACGAGCAGCGCATAGGCGACGACCGGGATGGCCGCCGACACGAGCCACGTCGGCAGGAAGAGGGTGGATTCCGACACCCCGAACAGCCTGAGCGCCGCGACGTTCAGGACCCAGCCGCCGAAGCGGACGTGGAGCTGGTCCGTCCAGGTCGGGCCGTGGCGGTTGATGCTCGTGAGCGCCGCGAACTCGACGGGGTCGTCTCCCAGGACGAAGCCGCAGAAGAAGTGGAGCCGGAGGGCCAGCGCGAAGAGGAACAGGGCGCCGCAGACGGCGACGTGAATCCAGCGGCCTCGCATCGTCAGCGGGCTCCCGGGCTTCCGACGATCGTTGGGGGGGGCCCCCTCGTGCACGGAGAGGAGAGACCGCGAAGGGTGCCGTGCTGTCAAGCCGTTTGACGCGCCTGGTAGAGCGCCGTGGTGGCGGGTCGCTGCCGGAACCACTCGACGGTGCGCTCGAAGCCGTCGGCAAACGGCGTCCGCGCCTGCCAGCCGAGCGTGTCGCGCGCCGCGTGCGGATCGGCCACCCAGACGCTGGTGTCCCAGACCCGGTCGCCCATCGCGCCCCACCGTGGCTCCTGCGCGATGCCGAGGATGCGCCGGGCCACCGCGACGACGTCTCCGAGGGACGTCTGCACGCCGCTGCCGACGTTGTACACGGCGCCCGCCGGCACCGCGGCGCTCGTCGCGGCGCGCACGTAGGCGTCGCACGCGTCGTCGACGTACACCCAGTCGCGCGACGTCTCCGGCCGGGTGAGCGGCGGCAGCTCGCCGCGGAGCCCATGCACCACGAGCGTCGGAAGCAGGCGGCCCGGATCTTCCCACGGGCCGTAGATGGTGTAGAGCCGCAATGTGACGAAGCGGCGTCCGTGTCGCAGCCCCCAGTGCCGGCAGAGCTGCGTCGCGGCGGCCTTCGTGCAGGCATAGTCGCTGTTGGGATCGAGCCACTCCGTCTCGGCGGGCGGATGATCCTTCAGGCCGTACTCCGACGATGAGCCGGTGTTGACGAGGACGGGGACGTCCGCCGCCACGCAGGCGCGCGCGAGGGCGAGCGTGCCCATGACGTTGGTGCGGAGCATGGTGTCGACGTCGGTCTGCCACGAGTAGCCGCCGTAGACCGCCAGGTGGAAGACCCAGTCCGGCCGTACGTGGCGAACGACGGCCGTGACGGCGTCGGGATCGGCCAGATCGGCTTCGTGCCACGCGACGTCGGAGCCGATCTCCTCGACTCGCCACGGATCGTGCCCCGGACGGACGAGGCACGCCACGTCGACGCCGTCCTGCAGGAGCCGCCGGGCGAGGTTGGCGCCCACGAACCCCGTGGCGCCGGTGAGGAGCGCCCGCGTCAGACGATACCCCGGTAGTCGAAGACCTCGAGGTACTGCCACGCTCGCTGCCGGATCTCGTCCCGCTCGGCGGGCGTGAGGGTCTCCGCCTCGCGGCGGTTCTGCTCGGGCGTCGGGATGCGGATCGTGCCCCACGGATAGACCTCCGTGAGGACCTGGCCGTTCCAGCTCGGTCGCGCGAGCGACTCGGCACGCTCGACGCCGATCGCGTCGCAGACCGGCCCGAGCGTGCCCGCGGGATTCGCCATGACGTCCTCGGCGCGCACGATGTGCAGCCGGCCGGGGAAGCGCTCGCGCTCGAGCAGGGCGTGGTACTGGTTCAGTGTCCAGGCGAGGAGATAGCGCTCGAGCGACAGCGGGACCGGCCGTTTCTTCGTGTCCGCGTACGCGGACCACGGGTTCCGGACGACGTGCAGCACGTGGGCGTTCGGCAGATCGCCGAGGATCTGCGCCGCGTCGACGACGATGATCGGGCTGTATCCCACGTACACCCGCTCGCGCCCGCTCCGCCGGTGGTCCTTCCAGGCGTCGAAGGTGGCACGGAAGAAGGCGGCCACGTTGCTCGCGCGCGAGCGCCCGGTCTTCTTCACGTGCTCGCAGTAGATGCGGCCGCGCTCCTCGTCGGACAGGTCGAACGGGACGTGGCGGAACTTGCTCACCTGCGGCGTCCGCGCGCGCACCTTGCACTCCTCGTCGATGATGGCGTGGAAATCCGACGCGGCAGTGCCGTCCAGCGGAAAGGCCGGCCAGCGGTATTTCACCGGGAACATCGCCGTGAGGTGGTCGTTGACCCATCGCGTACCGACCTGCGACTCGAAGGGATAGACGAAGAGCTCCGGATGGCCGTCGAGGAAGCGGTGGGTCGTGTTGCCGCCGTTCTCGTACATCGCGCCGATCATGAGGAGCCGGAAGTCGTTGCTCATCGTCGGTCCTTTCTGGGGTTCTTTCTGGCGTCCTTTCCGACGTGCGTGACGAACCCGGAGAACAGGGCTCGCGTGGCCGCCGTCGCGCGCGGCGCACGGGCGGTGAGAGGCAAGCCGGTGGTGAAGCGGGCAGGGACGGGCTCGACCGCGAAGATCTGGTTGCCCGCCGGCCAGACCAGGCTGCCGAGCAGGCGCCCGCTGCGCGCGTCGAGCACGTGCACCCCGCACACGCAGCGCGCGGGATCGAGGCCGGGTGCGTAGTGGTGGAAGCGCGGCAGGACGCGCGACGTGCCGACGAACGCGAGGTTGGCGTGAAAGCCGAGCCCGCGCGTCCAGCCGGGAAGGCCGGCGACGGGGCGGAAGCGCCCGTCCGTGCAGACACCGACCTCACCGTAGCCGCTGTCGTCCACCCAGAGGTGTCCGGCGTGGAGGCGGGCGGAGTGTGGGCGCGTCAGCCCGCGCACGACCGGCTCGCGCGTGCGGCCCGAGAAGATCACCCCGCGTCGATCGACGGCGAAGTGGCGCTGGCCGGGCCGGCGTGGACCCGGCGCGTCCGTGGACGCCGAGAAGAAGGACCGCGCGGGGGTGGGTCCCGCGGCGATCGAGTTGAGCTGGAGATAGTTGCGATCGAAGCGCGCCGTGCGACCGGTCTCGATCGAGCGTGGCCACCAGGCGCGCGTCCAGGTGCTGTCGTCCGAGAATCGAATCACGGCGTTCTGTCCCACCGCGGTCGCGTGCAACGCCCCGCCGATCATGGCCAGGTCGTGCAGGTAGAGGCTGCCGGGAAGGTAGCGCGAGCGTACGGGGACCAGCGGACGCCCGGCCGGCTTCCGCCGCCGGCCACGGCCGCCGATGAGCCCGGTGACCGGCGCGAGCTCGAACAGCTGGTTCGGGTTCCGCGTGCTCGCGACGTGGACGACGCCGCGCGCGGCATCCACCGCCAGTCCGTTGGGATGGGGGAGTGGCAACCACGAGACCTGGGAACCACGCCCGCCGGTGTGGAGCGCGACCAGCAGGTGCTCGTACTCGCGAGTGACCAGCAGCGTGATGCGTCGCTCGGCGAGGACATCCCAGAAGTCACCGCGCACGCGGTGCTCGAGCAGGCGCTCGTCGACGGCGCCCGCCTCGGCCCACTGCGCCGCCACGGCGAGGGGATCTCTCCACGCGGCGTCGAGCCTGGCGGCGAATCGGGCGGACGACGGGGCACGGCCGGCTCTCGCGACACGCGCCCTCACGCCGCCACCGCGCGTCGCAGCCGGTACGCGCCCACGTACAACCTGACGGCAGACCGCAACGAGGTGGTCGATTTTCCCCCGTGTCGTCGCGACGAGAAGATCGGCACCTCGATCATGGGGTGACCCGCGCGGCGGCAGAGCCAGCAGAACTCCGCGTCGATCATGTCGTCGTCGCGCGTGAGGGCGAGGAAATCGCCGAAAGCGCGCGGAAACACCTTGGGCGTGCCGTTGACGTCCCAGCTCGAGAGGTCGAAGAGCGAGCGGCACTCGATGTTGTAGAGCAGCGAGCCGATCCGGCGCGTCCAGTGCTCGCGGATCTTGCGGTTCGCCTTGACCACGACGCCGGGAAAGGTGCGAGCGTACAGCAGCAGCAGCATGAGATCCTCCGCCGTGGTCCGGGCGGAGTTGGTGTAGCACAGGAGATCGCCGCGTGCTTCGCCGAGCCCGCGCCGGACGGCGCGCCCCCACCCGCCCTGCTCGATGACGACGGAGCGGATGCCGGCGTGCTCGGCCGCGAGGGCCGCGCAGATCTCGTCCGAGCCGTCGCGGCACGCGTTCGGGACGAGCACGATCTCCCATTCGATCCTGCTGCGCGCGAGGGCGGCGACGTACTCGGAGACCACGGTGCGGATGTGCCCGGCCTGATCGTGGACGGGGAGGACCACCGACGTGAGCCCGGCGCTCATCTGCGCGCGAGCCCGGCGAGGACCGCGTCCTCGAGAGCCGCCGCGGAGAGGCCGTGCGCATCGTGGAACCAGCGCTGACTTCCGGACATCCCGTCTGCGCCGGTGCGCACGGCGCAACGCACCAGCCGGCACCCGAGGCCGTGCTCGGCGATGGTCTCCGCCACCAGCGAGCCGAGGCCTCCGTTCACGTAGTGCGCCTCGACGGTCAGGACCAGCGGCACGCGCCTGAGCGCGGCCACGAGGTCGTCGGAGGGCGCGGGCTGCACGCTCGCCACCACGAGCACCGTGGCATGTACGCCGCGCGCCGCGAGGGCGTCGGCCGCCGCCGTCGCCTCGCTGGCGACGCTTCCGCTCGTGACGAGCGCGGCGTCGTCACCGGAGCGGACCACCTCGGCTCGCCCCAGCGCGAACCGGCCGTCGAGTCCCGGGACCTCGGTGCGATCGTCCTTCCCGATGCGGTAGTACACCGGTCCCGGCAGGTTCCAGGTGGCGCGGAGCGCGCTCGCCATCTGCCGGTGATCGGCCGGCGCGGTCACGGTGATGCCGGGCTGCACTCGCATCACCCCCACGTCCTCGAGCCCGTGGTGGCTGGTGCCCTGCGGGCCGTACTCGAAGCCGCCACCGACGCCCACGATGCGTACGGGCAAGCCGTGCCACACGGGTCCGTTCCGGATGAACTCGTAGGGTCTGAGCGTGGCGAAGGTCACGATCGAGTAGACGAACGGGATGAACCCGCCCTCCGCCAGACCGGTCGCGGTGCCGACCATGTTCTGCTCGGCCACCCCGACGTTCAGGAACCGATCGGGGAAGCGTTCGGAGAACGGCTCGAGCGCCATGTATCCGAGATCACCGGTGAGGAGCAGGACGCGATCGTCCCCGGCGGCGATCTCGGTCAGCGTGCGGACGAAGGCGCCCCGCATGCGCTCCGCTCCTGCTCCTCGATCTCGGCGAGTGCTCGGCGGTACTCGTCGTCGGACATCGGGCTGTAGTGCCACTTGATCTGGCGCTCCATGTAGGAGACGCCCTTGCCGAAGACGGTGCGCGCGACCAGAACGTGCGGCGGTCCGCTCGCCGTGTCGAGGCGCCCAATCGTCCCGGCGAGCCCGTCGGCGTCGTGGCCGTCGACCTCGTGCACGTCCCATCCGAAGGCGCGCCAGCGGTCCGCCATCGGGGACAGCGACAGCACGTCGTCCGTGTAGCCGAGTGCCTGCTGGCCGTTCAGGTCGATGATCGCGACCAGGCTCGCGAGCTTGTGGTGCGCCGCGAACATCGCGGCCTCCCACACCGACCCCTCGTTGCACTCGGCGTCGCTCAGCAGCACGAACGTCCGCCGCGCCGAGCCCTGCATGCGCGCGGCGAGCGCGGCGCCGGCCGCGAACGACAGCCCGTGGCCGAGCGATCCCGTCGAGAAGTCGATGCCGGGAAGCGCGTGCTCGGGATGGACGCCGAGCAGGCTGCCGTCGCCGCAGTACGTGTCGAGTTGCTCCGCCGGCAACCAGCCGCGCAGTGCGAGCGCGGCGTAGACGGCGAGCACCGCATGACCCTTCGACACCACGAAGCGATCGCGCTCGGGATCGTCGTGACGGGAGATGCGAAGCACCCGCCCGTGGAGCGTCGCGACCAGGTCCGCCACCGACAGCGCCGAGCCGATGTGGCCCACGTTCGCACGCTTCGACTGCTCGAGTACGATGCGCCGGATGGCGTTCCCCGTGAGAGGAGACGGGTTCGGAGGCGGGCTCGGGCCGGGCTGCTCGGCAGGGTACGGCATGCCGTCGTGGTCGTATGCTGGCCCTCCTCGGGTTGTCAACGATCGCGTCGCATGCCCGGCGGCGACTTTTGCCGTACGGGCCCGATTCGTGCTTTCCTCGGCCGCCGTGACTCCGGAGGGGCAGGCCGATCCGGCGGCGCTCGAGGCGCAGATATTCGCGCGCTATCTCGTCGGCCGCGTGCCGCCGCCCGACCTGGTGGAGCGCTATCGCGAGGCGAGCCGCGCCATCTGGAGCGCCGCCGCGCCCCCGGGAGAGGAGGCGCTGGTCGCCTTCGTCCGCCGCCACCCGTGGGCTGTCGGGCCACTGGACGCCGCCACGAGCGTGCTCCACCCGGGCGGACAGCTCCGGTCGAAGATCCTGACCATGGCGGCGGTTCTCGAGGCGTCCCCGGCGTTCGCGGACGACTTCCTGCCGCACAGCGTGTCGAGACCCGCGCTCGCGTGGCAGCTCGTCGCCGGCGGCGCCGCGGCATCCGTGCAGGCACTCGTCGGGCTCGTGCTGCTTCCCATCGCCAGGCGCGCGCGGGCATGACCGATGTCATCGTGGTGGGCTCGGGGCCCGGTGGCCTGCACGCGGCGGCGCGGCTGGTGGAGGCCGGCTTGCGTGTTGCAGTGCTCGATTTCGGGAATCGGGACGATCGCTACGCGCCGCTGATCCCGCGCCGGCCGTTCTCCGAGCTGCGGCGGTCCGATCCGGCGCAGCACCGCTACCTGCTGGGCGATCGCTTCGAGGGAATCCCGTTCGGGCCGGTGCGCGTGGGCGCGCAGCTCACGCCGCCGCGCTTGCACATCCTGGCCGACGCGCCGGAGCGCCAGCCGGTCGACGCGCCCGCGTTCGCGGCTTCCATGAGCCTCGCGCGCGGCGGGCTGGGTGCGGGCTGGAGCGCCGGCGTGTTCCCGTTCAGCGACGACGAGCTCGACGGGATGGGGTTTCGCGTCGCCGATCTGCAGGCGCACTACGATACGGTCGCGGAGCGCATCGGGGTCGCCGGCAACCACGACGATCTCGAACGCTTCCTGCCGCCGAGCCCCTCGATGATGCCGGCGCTCGAGCTCGACTCGAACGCCGAGGTGGTCTGGCGGCGCTACCAGCGGGCGCGTGCGAAGCTGAACGCGCGCGGGTTCTTTCTGGGCCAGACGCGGCTCGCCGTGTGCACGCGGGCGCATCGCGGACGCGGGCCCTACGGCTATCTCGATCTCGACTATTGGGCGGATCCCGATCGGGCCGTCTACCGGCCGCAATGGACGCTCGACGAGCTGCTGCAGGCCACGGCCTTCACGTACCTCGACCGGCGTCTCGTGCGATGCTTCACGGAAGGCGACGGGCGCGTGACGGTCGAGGCCGAGCATGCGGACTCGGGCGCCATCGAGCGGCACGAGGCCCGCGCGCTGGTGATCGCCGCGGGGACCTTCGCGACCGCGCGCATCGTGCTCCGGTCGCTCGACCGGTACGACACCGCGATCCCCTTCGTCTGCAACGAGTACGCCTACGTCCCGACGCTGAACCTCGGCATGCTCGGGCACCCTGCGCGCGATCGTCGTGCCAGCCTGGCGCAGCTCACCGCCATGGTGCAGCTCGAGCAGCCGCGCCGGCGCGTCATCCAGGCGCAGCTCTTCTCGTACCGGTCGCTCCTGACCTTCAAGCTCATGAAGGAGCTGCCGCTGCCGGGCCGGCAGTCGCTGCGCATCCTGCGCGTCCTGATGCCGAACTTCGCCATCCTCGGCATTCACCACGAGGACCGCCCGACACCTGGGAAGACCTGCGTGCTGCGCCGGGGCCGGGACGGCGCCCCCGACCGGCTCGAGATCACGTACCGGCCGACCGCGGAGGAGCAGGCGGTCCAGCGCGCGGACGAGCGCATGTTGCTGCGCTTCTTCCGCTCGCTCGGCTGCATCCCGCTGAAGGCGATCCGTCCGGGACACGGGTCGAGCATCCACTACGCGGGGACCTTCCCGATCACACCGGACGACACGCCGCTCACGTGCGATCGCGATGGGCGGCTGCGGGGTACCCGCGCCGTGTATCTCGCGGACGGCTCGGTGTTCCCGTGGCTCCCGCCGAAGGGGCTGACGTTCAACATCATGGCGAATGCCGACCGCGTGGGCCTCCAGCTCGCGAGGACGCTCCGATGAGCTCCGCGCCACGTGCCGTCGCGGTCACGGGCGCGTCGGGCTTCCTCGGTCGCGCGCTGTGCGCGCATCTCGTGGCGCGCGGCATGCAGGTCCGGCCGCTGGTGCGCGACCCGGCGGCCTTCTCGCTCGCAGGCGCGGCACCCGCGGCGCGCTGCGATCTGCCCGACGTGCTCGACGAGTCGTCCCTCGCCGGGGCCCATGCGGTGGTCCACTGTGCCTACGCCACCCGCGAGCCCGACCAGGCGCGAGCCCGCCGCATCAACGAGGATGGCACGCGGCGGTTGCTCGACGCGTCGCGCCGGGCCGGTGTTCCGTCCTTCGTCTTCGTGTCGACGGTGGCGGCCTACGCGGATGCGCCGAGCTACTACGCGCGCAGCAAGTTCGAGCTGGAGGGTCTGCTCGATCTCGATCGCGACGCGATCGTGCGACCGGGACTGATCATCGGTCGCGGCGGCCACGGGCTCTTCCAGCAGCTGCTCGACAACATGCGACGCCTGCACGCGGTGCCGCTGTTCGGCGGCGGCCGGCAGCCGGTGCAGACGGTGCATCTCGACGACCTGTGCGAGGCGATCGGGCGCGTGCTGGAGCGCGATCTGCACGGCGCGTTCAACGTCGCCGAGGCGGTTCCGCTCACGTTTCGCGAGTTCCTCGGAGCGATGGCGGCGCGCTCCCGGACGCGGTGCGTGTTTCTTCCGCTTCCCGCCGGACCCGCGCTCGCGGCGGTGCGGACGATCGAGAAGATGCGGCTCCCGTTCCCGCTGCGCTCGGAGAGCATCCTGGGGCTCCAGGGGATGTGTGCCGTGGAGACCGCGAGCGACCTCCGTCGGCTCGGTGTCCGGGCACGTTCCGCCGGCGAGAGCCTGGCGGACGTCTTCCCGTGAGCGTGGCCTTCCTGGGCATCGCGACCACGGCGCTCTTCTCTGCGCCGACCTGTCGCGGGTGAAGAGCCCGAGAAGCGCGACCCTGATCTCGCTGGCGGGCTGGATGCTGCTGGTGCCGGCGACCCTGATCTGGGCGCGAGACGGTGCGTCGTTGGGGCGCCTCTGGAGAAAGCTGGCGCGGATCGCCGTCCTCGCGCTCGTCGCCGCGTCCGTGTTGCTGGTCTACCTCCTGCACGCGCGCCTCCTGGAGGCGGGCACGCACGTCGACGCGGTCTACTCGTGGATCGGCCTGCGCTGGGTGTTCGAGCTGAACAACCCGGTGACGCTCGTCGCCGCTCGATTTCACACCGCCGCCGTCGCGGCGTTTGACGCGTACGGAGGTGACTCATGACACGACGGCAGAAGCAGCGATTCCGGCTCGACCGTCTCGCGACCCCGATCGGAGTCGCGCTGATCGTCCAGGACGAGCACGGGCGTCTGCGGGCCCTCGACTGGGAGGATCACGAGGCACGGATGAACAGGCTGCTGCGCCGGCACTACGGCGACGACGGCGTCGAGCTGGTCGTCGAGCCCGTCGACGGCGACGGCTCGGGGCCGATCGTGGGCGCGCTTCGGGCCTACCTGGCCGGTGAGCTGGGGGCGCTCGATGCCGTGCCGGTCGAGACCGGCGGGACCGCGTTCCAGCGCCGGGTCTGGGGTGAGCTCCGTCGCATCCGCCCCGGTACGACGCTGTCGTACCGCCAGCTGGCGCGGCGGATCGGTCGCCCGGACGCCGTGCGCGCGGTCGGCCTGGCCAACGGGGCCAATCCCGTCAGCGTCGTCGTGCCATGCCACCGCGTCGTGGGGTCCGACGGCAGCCTCACCGGATATGCCGGCGGACTCGCCCGCAAGCGCTGGCTGCTCTCGCACGAGGGCGTCGCGGAGCACGCCGCGGCGCGCTGAGACGTCACCGGGGGGTCGCTTGCGCGGCGCGCTCGAGCAGCTGCTTCCGCGTGCCCTCGACGTCGAACAGCGGATGCGCGCGCCGCTGGCCGACCTCCCGAGCGGTGTATGGCCTGAAGCCGGCCGGCACGTGGGCGGTGTCGAAGTGCTCGAGCATCCAGTTGAGGACCGCAGCGAGGGCTGCATCGTCGAGCGGCGCCTGCGCCGCGCCCGGCACGCGGGCCAGGTAGTCGCGGCCTTCCGGAACGGCGAGGAAGCGTGCGACCGAGTCGCGCAGCGCCGGCACGCTGCCCGGCGTGCCCGAGCCGTCGGCGCGGTGGCAGCCGGCGCACTCGAGCGTGTAGTCGAGCTCCGGTCCGCTGACGGCGCTCGCCGGGGCCGTGGCGAGCGCCAGCAGCAGCGCGCCGCCGGACACGAGCGCTCTCACGACTTCGTCGCCACCCCGAGCACGACCGCCACCGAGCAGTGCACCGCCCGGCTCCTGGTGCCGAAGCACCACAGCAGATCGTTGTTCTTCGACGTGTAGTAGACCGGCTTCTCGCCCTCGGTGCGCGTGCACCTGCAGCGCAGGCAGAGCGTCTGCCCGCAGCAGTCGTTGTAGGAGATCACGTAGTCCTTGCCGTCTCCGGGATGGCGGCAGGTGCCGATCCAGGTGACCGGCGACATCTCGGTCCCGGGCGGGCATGCGCTCGGCGATCCGCCGCAGCACGCGCACAGGAAGCCGTCGATCGCGCAGTGCCGCCAGTAGGTGCAGTGGGTCGGATCGCCCACCTCCGGCGCGAGGCCCGCGTCGCTCGGAGCCGGCAGGCGGGAATCGTTCTCCGCCGCGCGCGCGACGGGGAGGAGCGGGAACGCGGCGGTCCCCGCGGCGGTCCCAACGATCGCGGCGCCGAGGCGCGCCAGCAAGCTGCGCCGCGACGTGCGTCGCGCGAGCGTGCGCGCGCCGCTCTCGACGAGGTGGTCGATCCGTCGATCCACCCAGGCTCGCTGGATCCTCATCGTTGGGCAACCTCCCTGCGCGTCGCCTGCGACTCGAAGTAGTCCTGGATCGACGCCACGCCGCGCTCCATGGCCTCGAACAGGCTCTCCAGATGCTCGCGCGTGTTGACGAGCCCTTTCGCGCGCACGATGCCGCCCGCGTCCAGAAGCGCGGCGTACGGCAGCTTGCCCACCTGCCAGGTCATCCCGAGCGACGGCGACAGCACGTACGCGAACCCGTCCAGGCGCTCGGCCTGCACGAAGGCCTCGTGCTCGGGACGGGGGCCGTCGCTGGCGAGCACGATCTCGAGCCGATCTCCCTCGCGACGCGCGATGGATCGCAGGACTGGCAGCAGCGTTTTGCAGACCGGACAGGTGGGCGAGAGGAAGAAGAGCAACGTGCTCCGTCCGTCGTCGCGCTCGCCGCCGACGGTGCGGGCGCGCCCGCGCAGGTCTTCCACCTCGACGGCGGGCGCCGCCGCGCCGACCGTCGGCCCGTGTCGCTGGAGCAGCGCGCCGGCGGGCGCGACCCGCTCGTAGAGCACCCCGATCTGGCGCGTGAGCGCCACGACGACGCAGGCGAGCACCACGACCGTGGCCCAGAGGACCAGGTTCGAGATGATCAGCGCCTGGATCACTCCGCC
>JBKPQM010000233.1:0-19439 GCA_046734095.1 Actinomycetota bacterium
CCTCGGCCGTGCCCGACGTGCCCTGCACGAGCAGCGTCGAATCGCCGGAGATGGCGGCCGCGAGGTGCTCGGAAACCCACGTCTTCGCGGTTCCCGGCACGCCGAGCAGCAGCAGCGCGCGATCAGTGGCGATCGTGGCGACGGCGATCTCGATGAGCCGTCGGGGCCCGACGTACTTCGGGCTGACCACCGTTCCGTCCGGCTCGGTCGTGCCCAGCACGTAGTCGACGACCGCATGCGGTGAGAGCCGCCAGGACGGCGGACGGGGCCGGTCGTCGGAGGCGGTGAGAGCGGCCAGCTCGTCCGCGTACGCCTGCTCGGCGTGCGGACGAAGCAGCGCGGAGTCGACGGCGGTCACTGCAGCTCCTCGTGGAATCGGCGGCGAAGCTCGACGATGCTCGCGGTGCGGCGTAGCAGATGCGGCCAGGCCGTCGTGACCGGCGCGTCGTCCGCGAGCCCGCGAAGGAACGCGGCGTAATCGGTGGTCCCGTGCGTCGGGACCGCCCGCGCAGCCGTCGCCAGCAGCGGACTGACCGGTACGGACCGCGCGCGACGTATTTCGGCCTCGAGATAGTCCAGGACGGCCTCGCCGAGCGGCCGGTCCCACGGCGGCGGGCAGGAGTGCACCTGCGCCACTAGCCGCGCGGCGCTCGCCCGCCGCCGGAGCAGAGCGGCCGCGCGGGTCTGGCGCTCGACGTGGGGCAGCACCGCGGCGAGCTCCTCGTCGGACGGCGGCCCGGCCGGCCGCGGCACCTCCTCACTCACGTCCAGCAGCGCCCGGGCCCATTCGAGATTGCGCTGACGCGCGGCGGCCCGCCGCCACCCGCCGTGCACCTCCGGGCCACGGTCGTCTGCGACCGGGAGGGCGACGAGGCGATACGGGTCGCCGCCGAGGATCTCCGCCCACGCCTCCAACGGCGCTGCGGCGATGAGCTGCGTCAGCAGCCAAGCCTTCGCGCCGGCTCGTGGCCCGCGGGGATGCGCATCGAGGCCATCGCGGCGCGCCTGCTCATCCGGCTCGTCCGGCGGGACCGCGACTAGTCGACCGTGTTCGATGTGCAGGACCTTTGCGGCTCGGGCCCGGGCCCGGGCTTGGTACGCCGAGCCGCTCAGGCCCTGGAGCAAGTAAGCAGCCCGCCGGCGCACGTCCGCCTTGCGGTCGTCCAGAGCCGCCTCCAGGAATGACTCGTCCGCGGTGGTCAGCGCGTCGGCGAGTACCGCGATCAGCTCGACGCGGCCCTCACCCGTCTCGTGCGCCCAGCCCTCGGCGAGCAGTGTGCGCGCTGCGTCCGGGTCACGTCGTCGCAGTTGGCCGAGCCAAACGCGTCGCTCCGCAAGCGACCCGACCTGCCACGCGTCGTCGCTAACCGCGCCGAGCAGGCGCCGCCACTCCGGCTGCTTCGCGGCCAGCCACCGGCCGCGCTCACCCAGAGTGGCCACGACGGCATTGCGAAGCGTGGAGTTGACGGCGGCCGCTGATAGCAAGCTCGGCAACAACGGGGCGGGCGCCCGGAATCCGGCTCGCCCGGCGACTTCGAGCAGATCGCCCAGGACGTCGGCCGGGCCGCTCGCCAGCAGCTCGGCGACGATGCTGGCGCCGCCGGGCCGCAGCTCGGGCCGGCGATCGTCGGCCGCCGGAGCCGGCAGCGGCATCCGGCTCGCGGACGGCGCACTGGCGCGCTGCGCAGCGTCGAGCAGCGCGATCGCGTCGAGCAGCCCGGCTGCGGGGTCGGCGTCCACGACGGTGACGTGCTCGGCCGCGGGCTCCGGCAAGTCGGTGACCTGACGCGGCCGCTGGGCGAGGCCGACGGTCGCGGCGGCCACCAGCTCTCGGTAGCCAGTCATAGCGGCACCGCGATCTCGCCGTGCCACACGGTCAACGGCCGAAAGCCCGCCGCCGACCACTCACCGGCCACGGTGACGGCGGTACCACCCGAGACGGCCGCGAGCACCCACGGGTCGACACCACCGATGAGCAGCGGGACGGACGCCCCGCTTGCGTCGGCTAAGCGCCAGGTCGGCTCGGGCACCGGCACCCCGTGGAGCACCGCGGGCCACTCGGGCAGCCACGGGTCGAGCGCGAGCAGCAACGCCCACTCGTCACGCTGTTCCGCGAGGTCGCGCCGCGGGGGCGGCGCCGGACCGATGACCAGTTCGCCGCGCCGGTCACCGACCACTACTCGCAACGGGGCGCGCCCAGGGTAGTAGTGCAGGTCGGCGTCCAGACTGGTGCCGGCCGTGAACGCAGCGTCGGGATGGCCGCTGAACCGGCCCTGCGGATCGAACGCCAAGACGAGCGCCCATCGGCCGGTCCGGTTCCCGCGCAGGTACGTGCGGCGGGCCGGGATGGCCGCGTCCGCGATGTCTCGAACACTCACGACCAGCCAGGTGTCCGGCACCGCCGGTTCGGCCAGGACGCGGTGCCGGCTCACGGAATAGCCGACGTAGCCGCGGACGGTCGCCGCCAGGTCCGGCGGCAGCGTGTCGAGTTGCGCGTGCGCGCGAGCGAGCAGGTGAAGGCGGGCATAGCCGGCGAGCAGGCGTTCCGGCCAGCCCTCGCCGGATGCGGGTACCGCGCTGAGTCGTCGAAGCGCGGCGGCCACGCCGGGAGCTTGTGCGTCCACCATCCGGGCGGCGAGTGGCTCGGCGTGCCAGTACGTGCCGGACACCGCCGAGAGGCCGTTGCGTACCTGGTCGCACAGCCACAGGTCAAGCTCGCCGAGTCCAGCCGCCACCCGTTCGCGGCGGCGCGCCGCGCGCCTGGCGGCGGCCTCCTCGTCCCGCTGACGTTGCGGCGCCGGTTCGCGGGCTGGCTGCGCGGCGACAGGGGCAGCCGGATCATCGACGTCCGGTACCTCGCTCGACCATGCGCGCACGGCGCTTACGGTAATCCGGAACGCCGACATTCCGGGACGCGCGCAGCACCCATTGATCAACTCCGGCCCAGGCGGTGATCAAGACCGGCCGGTCGGGAGATGCCTCAGCGAGCTGGCCCCGGCTTGCGGTGCCGGGCGTTGCGGCGGTGTGCCGGTCCCCGTCGCGTGGCGGCCGCCCCGGCGTGGACGTAACCGGACACGATCATGACGACGAAGACTCCCAAAATGACGCCGGCAAGCGTGCCCGTCAGCGCGACCGAGTCGCTGTGGCGCGTCGACGCGGCGACGTTCTCGACCAACCGAGTTGGTTTCGCCGGAGTGCTGGCGCCGTTGGTCGACGGCGCTCGGCGTCGCGGAGGGGGCGGACCGACCGCGACCGCGGAACGCGCCGAGGGACCGACCGTCAGCGCCGTGCGCGCCGCTGGCACCGAAGTCTGTGACGGCGTTGGCTGGGTGGGCGAGGGACTCGGCTCGTGGGCACGCGGCTGAGGAGTCGTCGAACGCGTGACGGGTTGCGCACCGCGCGCGGGCGAGGCGCCCGTCCCGCCGGAGTCTGTGGGCGATTCATTGCCTTGAGCGTTGCCGCCGCCGCGGTGCCCGTTCGCGTGCGGAGTTCCGCCGCGATCAGCGCTGGCCCCCCGCGCGGGAAGTACCACCGCCAACGTCACTGCCGCCACCACAGCCGTGAGCGCAACCAGGCCCACGCACAGAGGCCCGCGCCACCGTGTCATCCCACTAATCCCCTGAAATCGCATCCCCGCCCCCGACCGGACGGACCGGACAACGCCGCGCTTACCGCCCGGGAAGCGACCGCAGCATCATAGCGGCAAACCTTGATCGTCGCTGCGCGGATCCGCAGTATCCCGCCGCGGGTCGTACCAGCCGGCACCCCGGAACGGCCGCTGGCGGCAATGCCCCGGTCCGCTAGGCGTGCGACGTTAGGAGCAACGGGCAGACGAGTGGACCAACACACTGGAGCGGCGTGAATCTCTACTTGGTCGATCCCCGACGCGCACCCGTCGGTCGAGACAACCAGACGACGGCACCGGACGAAGGAAGATCAGGCGCGCGCTGGCCGTTCGGGATCGGCCCCGTCGCCGTCATCGTGGCAACCGCCTGGCGAGCCTCCCGAGCCGGCTGGCCGTTCCTGTAAGGCCACGGCCAAGGCGCAGCGGGTTACCGCCATGCTCGGCGACTTGATCGAGACGCTACTGGGCCGACCAACTCGATCAAGCCAGGCGAACTCATCGCGGCATCTGCGGATGTTCGACTACTGCCCGTTCGTGTAGCGCAGGTTCGCGTTGATCAACTCGTTGACGCGCTTGCGCATGTGCCCAAGCAACGGGGAGCCCGGGACGCTCGCAGCGGCATTTCCGGATGTCCGCTCAGCAATCGGCCTTGGCGCCGTCGCGATGTCCTGCTGACACGAGGGCGATGCTCAGCGTCGCATCGCGGTCAGCAGGTGGGCGCTGACGCCGAGCAGACTCGGCACCGACTCGGTCAACCGCATTGCGTTCAGGACCTCAGCGCGCTGCGCCGGGTCATCGAGCCAGGAGTCGATCCCGCCCATCAGCCAGGCCGCTCCCTCGACGCCGTACTGCCCGATCACATCCAACCCGGATTCGCCAGATTCGGTCGCGATCTCCTCTGAGGTGTGGAAGTAGGCCGTCGTGAACAGCGCCTCGGCCTCGCGCGGGCGGTGCGTTCCCGAGGCCACGCTGGCCTCGACCCGGGCCCGCACCACCGGGTCAAAGAAGCGGCCCACCCGCAGCGTGTCGTACAGCGGCGCCCAGCGGTTGATGGTGGCGCACACCACCAGGCCCCGGCTCACCCTCGCCGCCTCGCGCAACGCGCGGACCCGGTCGGCGTGGTCGATGAGGTGATACAGCGGCCCCATAAGCAGGACCACGTCGAAGGCGTCGTCGGGGCAGGGCAGCTCCAGGGCATCACCGACCCGCGCGGTCACGCCGGCGATGCGCTCAGCCTGCGCGACATGAAACGGCACCGGGTCGAGGAGCTCGACGTCATGACCGTCCTCGGCCAGCCATTCGGCGTGCACGCCGCTACCGCCACCGACATCCAGCACCCGACACGACGCCGGCACAAGGCGACGCAGCACGTCTTGAGTACGCCAGAATTCGAGCCGACCCGCGCCGCTGCGCAGCCGCTGATCCTCCCCACCACGTTCGTAGTAGGCAACGATCTCCGCTGGCAGTCCAGCCATACCGCCCAGTGTGCTGACCGCCGCCAGCACAATTCCGCGTGTTGGCGCATACCCAGCAGCCAGCGGAGTCAGACCGACGTCTTGCACGCCCCGACGCAGGTGCCCTACCGCTCCTGTCTCGATTGATGCTTGTGGGCGCCGCGACAGCTGGCCTGGCCGGGGCGGTGGCCGGCCTCATACTTGGGCTACGCGCGCACCCGCCGACCGCCGGGTTCGCAGTGTTTGAGCTCGCGCTTCCAGCTGCCGTGGCCGGGGAGCTCCATCAGCCCCGGCGGGGCGCCCGGTACTCGTTCCTCCAGCAAGAGGTCCGAACGTCCAAGCCGCTCGTGGAAGACCACGACGCTGCGTCGCGCATGAAGAGAGCGCGAGGCACAAGCGCGTACTTTCACTCCAACTCGTGGCAAGCCGAACGCCAGCCCGCGTCCGCGGCGAGCGGACTCTTCTGGCTACGCACCCGCTCCGGGCAGAGTCTCAGAGAGCTCGATCATGTTGCCCCACGGATCGCGGAAGAGCGCGAGCCGACCGCTGATGTCCTCGATCTCGAACGGCTCACCGAGAACGTCCACGCCGCGACGGATCAGCTCGGCCCGTGCGGCATCAACGTTGTCAACGTGCAAGCAGAAGTGCTGATAGCCGCCGTACTCCAGGCTCACAGCTAGATCGTCCAAGACGGGGTTGGGGTGCGGCACGGGGCCGGCCAGCAGTTCTAGGTGGAAGTCGTCGTCGGCGGCTGGGCTCAGGTAGGCCAGTTGGAGGTCGCCGAACGGCCATTCCTGGAGGACGCGGAAGTCGAGCTTCTCTGTGTACCAAGCCTTGGCCGCCTCGTAGTCGGGGACGCGGACGCCGACGTGGTGTCCGCCGAACGACGCGAACGGGCTGGCGGGATTCTTGGCGGGATTGGCGGGCATGGGCATGATGGGCTCCTCGACTACGGCAGCGGACGCTGTGTCGCTCGTTGTGCTCGTCGGGCGATGAGCCGATTCAATGACCCCCGGTTCGTGCGTGGAATTGGTTGTGCGGCCCCGGTGGCCCCAGGTCTGGCGAACCTGGTTCTGGCGGAACCACCATGGCCTTCCGGCGGGTCCTGCCGGCACCTCATACTGCAACGCATGGACCGGTCAACGGAGCTGCGCGAGTTCCTCCGCAGCCGACGCGCACGGTTGGAGCCACCAGATGTCGGCCTCCCATGGCGCATCGGCAGTCGCCGGGTCGCCGGGCTTCGCCGGGAGGAACTAGCGCTGGCCGCAGGCGTAAGCGTTGACTACTACACGCGGCTTGAACAAGGCCGGGCCAAGAACGTCTCCGATCAGGTACTCAATGCCCTGGCTGGCGTGCTGAGGCTCGATGACCTAGAACGGGCGCACTTCCGCGATCTGGCCCGACCGACGGACAACTTCCGGGCCTCCGGTACGGCGCCCGCAGCGTCCCCGAAGGCGTCCGCGTCTACGCGAGCGATGGTCGAGGCGCTCGATCCAACCCCGGCGTTGCTACACGGTCCCATGTTGGAGATCCTCGCCATCAACCGGATGGGCGCGATTCTCTTTGACGACTTCGATTCCATGCCTCGTCGCGAACGCAACCTCGCCCGCTGGACGTTCCTGAATCCGCGCGCACGCGAGGTGTACGTGAAGTGGGAAGTCGTCGCCGCGCAGATGGTGGCGATCCTGCGCCGAGCCGCCGGTGTCCGTGGCGACAGCCCTGCGCTCAACGAGCTCATCGGTGAGCTCAGCGTCGCATCGCCGCAGTTCGCACGCTGGTGGGCCGACCACGCACTTTTTCGGCACACGCACGGACCCAAGACCCTCCGTCACGGTCTGGTCGGTGACTTAGAGGTCCAGTACCAGTCGCTCATACTCCCCCAGGAGCCCGACCAGTACGTGGTGGTCTACACCGCCTTGCCAGGCTCGCCCACAGCCGAAAAGCTGGCAGTCTTGTCAAATTGGAATCCCGTCCGCGCCGACCACCAGGACGAACAGTCAGCCGACGAGCATCTCCCCGGTTGAGTTGCTTAGGTGATCCAGCACGATGTGCCGCGCGGCCAACCGGACACCACTTGACCGGATCCGAGAACTGATCCACTGTCCGTGAGAGTCGATCATCGGTGGGTGCACGCAGCAGCGTAGACTTCGGGCCCCGTAGCCGAGCGAGCTGTGCCGTCGGCGGTGGTTGTAGTCCTGTTTCCAGTCGCCGATCACGACCCGGGCCCGGGCCAGGGACCCGATCATGCCGCGAAGTCCGGTTGAGGTTCCGTAAACGCGACACGGAGCGGAACCGGCCGGGCAGGCAAGACGCCGCCCGCGCACATTGTCCGAACCTGGCGGGCCACCGTCGGGTCAAGCGCCGCCACCGTGTGCCCGTGGTGAGGCGCGCAGGGTGGTGGGCGGTGACCCCAAGGAGTCGCTCGCGGGCCGATGTCGACGCAGCGGTAGCTAGACGCCTCGGACGAGCTGGTAGGTGAGGAAGGCGAGGCCATCACCGATGGTCTTGGTATCGACGAGGCGCATGGGCTTTTTGTCGGCGGTCTCGCCGAAGAGACGCTCGCCCGCCCCGAGGACGACCGGAAAGACGACCAGCCGCAGCTCGTCAACCAGGTCGTGCTTGATTAGCGTGCGCCCGAGCTGATAGCTGGCAGGGACGACGATCTCTCCGTCTAGCTCCTGCTTCAGCTTCGTGACCTCGCTCACCACATTGCCCTTGAGGACCCTCGAGTTGTTCCAGTCGGGATCTTCGAGGGTCGAGGACACGACGTACTTCGGCAGACTGTTCAACCTGTCCGCCAGGGCGCCACTGCGGGGTCGCCACCGCGCCCCGAAGAACTCGTAGCTGCGCCGACCCAGCAGCCATGCCTCGGCGCCCACCGCCTCCTCGAGTGCGACCTTGGCCCACTCTTCGAGGTCCTTGCCCCCAAACTGGTTGAACCAGCCGCCGAGCCTGAAGCCCTCCTTACCGTCCGGGTCCTGGACCACTCCATCGAGCGAGACGTTCTGCGGACCGCTCATCACGATCTTTCCCATTTCGGTTTTCCTTTTCGTTGGTGTTGTCAGTACTACTGATGTAGGCGCCGCGCCGCCGGGAAAGTGGGCGCCCGCCGGCCGCCCAGTTCGCCCCCCGGCCGGCGCCTATACACGATGCAAGTGCGCGGACGTGCGGGAAGAAGGTGACGCGCGGGTGGTGAGAGCCGACCTGATCGCCAGGGCGCGGGCCGGGGACGGCGACGCGTTCCGGGAGCTCACCGAGCCGCACCGCCGCGAGCTGCAGGTGCACTGCTACCGGATGCTCGGATCCTTCCAGGATGCCGAGGACGCCCTGCAGGACACGCTGCTGGCCGCCTGGCAGAGCCTCGGCGGCTTCGAGGGACGCTCCTCGCTGCGCACCTGGCTGTACCGGATCGCGACCAACCGATGCCTCGACGCGCGCCGGGCAGCCAGCCGACGCCCGGCCAAGGAGTGGGACGTGCCCAACGTTGAACCGCCCGAGCCGACCCGCCTCGACGAGATTGTCTGGCTGCAGCCGTTTCCCGACGCCCTCCTGGATGGGGCGATCGACATGCCGCTGGGCCCAGAGGCCCGCTACGAGCAGACCGAATCCATCTCCCTGGCGTTCGTGACCGCCCTTCAGGTCCTGCCGCCCCGCCAGCTCGCCGTCCTGATCTTGCGCGACGTCCTCGGATACCACGCCGCCGAGGCGGCCGACATGCTTGACTCGACCGTCGAATCGGTCAACAGCGCGCTCAAACGGGCGCGCGCCAGCTTGCAGCACCGGCAGCCGCCGATCGCCGGCCGCGAACCGCCTCCCGCGGCCGGCTCACCCGCCGAGGATGCACTCGTCGCGAAGTTCGCCAGCGCGTGGGAGTCCGCCGACCTCGACGCGCTGATCGCCCTCCTGACCGACGACGCCTTCATCTCCATGCCGCCGATGCCGTTCGGATACGAAGGCCGAGACGTCGTGGCCCGCTTCTGCGCCGGCCTATTCGGCGCGGGCCGAAGGTTCGACCTCGTCCCCACACGAGCCAACGGCCAGCCGGCGTTCGGCGCCTACCTGCGCGCCCCGGCCGGCATCCGCCACGGGACCGGCCTCTACGTGCTTACCCTCGCCGGCGAGCGGATCTGCGCCATGACCCGCTTCGACAACAGCGTCCTCCCATGGTTCGGGCTACCGCGATCGCTCCCGAGCCGATAGCCAGCTTCCCGCCGGCAGGCCCTTGCCCGGTTGGGGATCCTGTGAAGGAGACTGGCGGTCCACCGATGGAGGAGCCTGACCGCGTATGAGCGATGACAGCACCCGACTCGCCGTCCTGATCGATGCCGACAACACCTCCCCGAAGCTGATCAAGGAGATGTTCGACGAGCTGGCCAGCTACGGGACCATCACCGTCAAGCGCGCCTACGGCGACTGGACGAGCCCGCATCTGAACGGATGGCGCTCCATTCTCCTGGGCAACGCCATCTCTCCGCAGCAGCAGTTCGCCTACACCTACGGCAAGAACGCCACCGACTCGGCGCTGATCATCGACGCCATGGACCTGCTGTACTCCGGCAACGTCGAAGGATTCGCCATCGTCTCCAGCGATAGCGACTTCACACCGCTGGCCACCCGACTGCGTGAGTCCGGAAGGCGGGTGATCGGCGTCGGGCGACGCACGACGCCGAAGCCTTTCGTCGAGGCGTGCGAGAGATTCGTGTTCCTCGAGGTACTTGGCGGCGACAGCGAGGCAACCGAGCAGGCAACCGAATCGGCGAAGGACGGCCAACCGCGGCCGGTCCAGCGCGTACTAACCCAGGCGCTGAACAAGGTCGACACCGACGACGAGGACTGGGCCTCGCTCAGCGCACTGGGAAACCACCTCAACCGCACCGATCCGTCCTTCGACGCACGCAGCTACGGGTTCGGCAAGCTCAGCGACCTGGTGAAAGCACAGCCGTTCATCGAGTCGAAGACAGTCACCGCGCCCGGGGGGCGCGGGCAGCTGTGGGTGCGGCTCAAGGGGCGTCGACCCGTCGAGGACGGGTCGACCAGGAAGACCGTGGCCAGAAGCGCCAAGAAGGTGGCGAAGACGCCGACCAAGAAGACGGCCCGGAAGGCTGCGCCAAAAAGCGCAGCAGGCGGCCGCTAGCCCA
Source organism: Actinomycetota bacterium (assembly GCA_046734095.1). Classification (GTDB taxonomy): domain Bacteria; phylum Actinomycetota; class Actinomycetes; order Mycobacteriales; family Jatrophihabitantaceae; genus DASXRA01. The sequence goes on from JBKPQM010000233.1 coordinate 10,218, forward strand.
AGAGCCTCGGTCCGCCGCTCATCCCACGCAGCGGCTCGACAAGACCTTCCCCGGACAGCGTGCGCTGTCACCGCGCGAGCCGGAGTTATCGAGTGGACGACCGGCCTGCGCGAGCCGCGCCAATGAATCCGTACGGCGCTGACGCGACGACTGACGGCGCGACGACCACGGTGATCAAGAGGAGAAGCTCGCTGCCCCACGGCCTGGATGCGCCTGCAGGCTTGGAGATCGCCCAGCCCCCCGCGCTTCGTCGCGGACCGACGCCGGGGGGCCCCGGGTGCTCGGAAGGCGTAGGTGCGCTTGGTTGTGCGGGAACCACGCTTGTGCGGTGATCGTCCGATCGGGGTGATGCGCGGGCGGCAGCGCCGCGAGAGGGTTTAGTCGACCGCCGGGCGGTGCCGTCGCGCCGCGGGGGCTGTAGCGGACCTCAGGGAGAGAGTGATGAGCCAGCCGTTCAAGGGCAAGATCAACGTCGATATCCGCGACTCGGTGCCGGATTGGTCGCCGTTTGAGGCGCTGAAGGCTCCCGAGGGGGCGCCGAACGTGGTGTATGCCGTGCTCGACGACGTGGGGTTCTCCGCGATGCGGTGTTACGGCGGGCCGATTGAGACGCCGAACATCGATCGGATCGTCGGCGACGGTGTCCGCTACACGCAGTGGCATACGACGGCGTTGTGCTCGCCGACGCGCTCGTGTCTGCTGACCGGCCGCAACCATACGCGGAACGGCATGGCGTGCATCACCGAGTGCGCGAGCGGGTTTCCGAACGCCAATGGGGTGATCCCGCCCGAGAACGGGCAGATCCAGGAGATCCTCGGCGAGCGAGGTTGGAACACGTACATGGTCGGCAAGTGGCATTTGTGTCCGGAGGCGGAGATGAATCTTGCCTCGACGCGCCGTAACTGGCCTATAGGCCGGGGCTTTGAGCGCTTCTACGGGTTCCTCGGAGCAGAGACCAACCAGTGGTATCCCGAGCTGGTCTATGACAGCCATCCCGTCGATCCGCCGCGCTCGCCGGAGGAGGGCTACCACCTGACGGTGGACCTGACTGACAAGGCGCTGGAGTTCATCAAGGACGCCAAGGTGCTGGCGCCCGAGAAGCCGTTCTTCGTCTACTACGCCCCGGGCGCGTGCCACGCCCCGCACCATGCCCCCAGGGAGTGGATCGAGCGCTTCAAGGGCCGATTCGACATGGGCTATGAGGCACTGCGCGAGCAGACCCTGGCCCGTCAAAAGCAGCTGGGGATCGTCCCCGCGGACACCGAGCTGCCGCCGCTGAACCCGATCGGTACGCCCGAGACCCGCAGCGGGCCCAACGGCGAGCCGTTCCCGGCGCTGGACTACACGCGACCCTGGGACTCGCTGTCGGCCGACGAGCAGCGGCTGTTCAGCCGGATGGCCGAGGTCTACGCCGGCTTCCTGGGCCACACCGACGAGCAGATCGGACGGCTGCTGGACTACCTGGACGAGACCGGGCAGCGCGAGAACACAATGATCATCCTCGTCTCCGACAATGGCGCCAGCGGCGAGGGCGGCCCGAACGGGTCGGTCAACGAGTGCCTGGTCGCCAACGGGATCCCCGACGACATCGCGGAGAACCTGGCGATGCTCGACCAGCTGGGCGGCCCGAAGACTTACAACCACTATCCCAACGGCTGGGCGATGGCGTTCAACACGCCGTTCAAGATGTGGAAGCGCTACGAATTCAACGGCGGCACGACGGACCCGTGCATCATCTCCTGGCCGGCGGGCATCGCGGCCAAGGGCGAGATCCGCGAGCAGTACCACCACGCGATCGACATTGTCCCGACGATCCTGGACGCGGTCGGCGTCGAGCCGCCCGAGACGATCGCCGGGCATGTCCAGAGCCACTTCGACGGCATCAGCATGCGCTACAGCTTCGACGCCGCGACGCTGCCCAGCGCCCGCGAGACGCAGTTCTACTCGATGCTCGGCTCACGCAGCATCTGGCACGACGGCTACAAGGCCGTCACCACCCACCCCACCCTCAGCGGCTGGAGCCAGTTCGCAAAGGACACCTGGGAGCTCTACCACGTCGACGTCGACCGCTCCGAGCTGCACGACCTCTCCGAGTTGGAGCCCGAGCGCCTGCAGGAGCTGATCAACCTCTGGTACGCCGAGGCCGGCGCCAACGGCGCGTTCCCGCTCGACGACCGCGGCGCGCTGGAGCTCCTCACCACACCGCGCCCGGTTCTCTCGCCGGCGCGCGACCGCTATGTCTACTACCCCGGCGTCGCCGACGTGCCCGAGTCCCAGGCGGTCAACATCCGCAACCGCTCCTACGCCATCGGCGCGCTCGTCGACATCCCCGCGCCCGGCGCCGAAGGCGTCCTGTTCGCGCACGGCTCGCGCTTCGGCGGGCACGCCCTCTACGTCAAGGACAACCGGCTGCACTACGTCTACAGCTTCGTCGGCAGGGTCGACCAGAAGATCGTCGCCGACCAAGAGCTACCGACCGGAAAGCAGCTGATCCTCTCCGCCGCGTTCGAGAAGGAAGGCCAGGACCCGCCCGCCGTGGCCGTGGGCACGCTGTCGCTCTTCCACGGCGACGTGAAGGTCGGCGAAGGCCGCATCAAGACCCAGCCGGGCAAATTCTCGATTGGCGGCGAAGGACTCTGCGTCGGACGCGACAGCAGCGACCCCGTCACCGACGACTACCCAGGCAGCGCGCCATGGGCCTTCACCGGCGGCACGATCAACCGCGTCGCGATCGACGTCAGCGGAGAGCCCTACGTCGACCTCGAACGCGAAGCCGTCGCCATGATGTCCCGCGAATAGGGGGGCTCATGGCCAAGACCGACGACGCGTCCGCTGCGCGCGCGGGCGGCCTGACCAGCTGGCGCGATGGCCCGGCGAAGCAGGCCATCGTCGAGTTCGTCGCTCGGGTCTGCGGCGCGGGCGACTCCCAGCCGGTGCCGGTCGAGGATCGCCTGGCCGTGTTCGACAACGACGGCACACTGTGGTGCGAAAAGCCGATGCCGATCCAGCTCGACTTCATCCTGCGGCGACTCGTCGAGATGGCCGAGACGGACACGGCATTGCGCGAGCGCCAGCCCTGGAAGGCCGCGTACGCGCGCGACTACGGATGGCTGAGCGCGGTCATGGCCGAGCACTACGCGGGCGAGGAGACCAACGTGAAGGTCCTTGCCGCCGGCATCCTCGCCGCGTACGACGGCATCAGCGTCGAGGACTTCGAGGCGCAAGCCGACGCGTTCCTGCGCACCGCGCAGCACCCGACGCTCCGCCGCGGCTACCTCGAAACCGCCTACCGGCCGATGGTCGAGTTGCTCGCCTACCTCGCCGCGAACAGCTTCAGCAACTACATCGCCTCCGGCGGGGGGCGCGACTTCATGCGGCCCATCAGCCTGGACGTCTACGGCATCCCACGGCAGCGCGTGATCGGCAGCAGCTCAGCGCTCGCGTACACCAGCAACGAGCGCGGCGGCACGATCACGCACAAGCCGCAGGCCGACTACCTCGACGACGGCCCGCAGAAGCCGATCCGGATCTGGAGTCGCACCGGACGCCGGCCGCTGCTCGCGGCCGGCAACTCCAACGGTGACGTCCCGATGCTGCACTTCACCCAGCACGCCGACAAACCGTCGCTGCGTCTGCTCGTCCGGCACGACGACGACGAGCGCGAATTCGACTACACCACGGGAGCCGAACAGGCACTCGACCAGGCCACCCGCGACGGCTGGACCGTCATCAGCGTCAAGAACGACTGGGCCACCGTGTTCTGAACCGGAGCTCCTGCGGACGGCCACACGAGCGAGCATCTAGCGGCCGGTCATCGCAAGAAGGTTGATCTCGGCGCAAGAGCAGCGACCGGTTTTCTTAGGCCTAACTCGTGAACTCGAGCAGGTCCGCACAGAAGTCGCGGCCTGAGAGGTCGCTGTTCCCTGTAGAGGAGCGCACCACGCGGAATGAGTCCGGGACCTCGACGTCGTCGCTGGGGTCATCGGGAGTGCCGTTGTAGTCGACGTCGAAGGCGAAGCGGGTCTGGCCGGGGTCCTTGAGCACTAGCTCGCCGTTGGTGTCGTAGAAGCGGGATCCGCCGGATGCGTACACGGTGATGGTGATGGTGCCGTCGCCGTTGTCGGTGATGACGTGATCCCTGCTGTTGGCGGTGAAGACGTTGGTGTAGGTGCCGCCGGTGTCCAGGTTGGTGGTCACGACGGTGCCGTGCACGCTCTCCCGTAAGTAGGGGAAGGCGGAGGACCCGCGCTGGTTGAAGACAAAGTTGCCTGAGACGTCCCCGGCGTCCTGGGCCGGGGTGCCGCCGCAGTCGTAGACGTCGCTGGTGAAGACGTCGTGGAAGTGGCCCTTGTCGATCGGTTTTGCGGTTGCGGGTGTGGCAGCGAGCACGGTGCCCGCGATGGTCAGCCCGGCGATGAGTACAGAACGTCCCCACATGACATCCCCCCGGATGTGGAGCATCAACAGGCAGGTCAGTGTGCCAGCCATATCTGTTACATAGCCATGTGCAGATTTGCCAATTCGCTGTCTGCGTCTGGGCCCGGACGTACTGTGAACGCGGGTCCCCAGAAGGTAGTGCTTATCCACTGGCCGGACTGCCGCTCCGCCGACCAGCATGAGGCGGGTGAGCAGCGACCAACCCCGCCGGTGGAGCCGCGCCAGCGTATACCCCGATATGTGGGCGGACCCGGACGACGATCCCCGCGAGCGCGACGGCGTCAGTCCCGACGGTGAGCTCGCGACGCTGCTGGACTATCTGACCAACTACCGATTGACCCTGCGGATGAAATGCGAGGGGCTGGACGCGGAGCAATTGGCCCGTCGGTCGGTGCCGCCGTCGACCATGTCGTTGCTCGGCCTGCTCCGCCATCTCGCTGAGGTGGAACGAGACTGGCACAGCTGGATCCGGCCCGCCGCAGCGCCGGCCCTGTACGGCGGCGACGCGGATTTCGAAGGAGCCGTCGCCGAACAGGCGGTGGTCGACGCCGCGTATGCCGATCTGGCCCGCGAACAGGCCGCCACTGACGCCGCGCTGGCCGAGCACCCGGATCTCGGCGAACGAGTGGGGAAGAACGGCATCGCCGTCCGGGAACTGTTGGTGCACATGATCGAGGAATACGCCCGACATTGCGGGCACGCTGACCTGCTGCGAGAGTGCATCGACGGGCGCGTAGGTCAATGAGGAGCGCCGCGCGGGTGAACCGCCGGCAACCGAGTGGAACGGACGCGCGCGGCCGTCGCGTCACCCGCGCTGGCTTCGGCCATGGGGTTAGTTGGCGGGGACGATGATCAAGCGCACGGCCGCTTCCTGCGGAGCGTTCGCGGACATCGTCAGCACGACCCATCCGCCCTTCGGGTGGTAGCTGTTCGTGCCGGGCGCGACCGGGGCGTAGATGGCGCGCACCCCGTTTTCGAGCGTGCCGTAGAGGCCGGGGTAGCCGTTCACGTGTACCGGGGCCGCGCCCGCGGGCTTGGTGTCCGCCCAGTCGACGCCGATAAAGACGCAGGTTCCGTTCGTCCAGAACCAGACGCCGGCCGGATTCTCCGACTTGCCGACCGGGGACGTCGCGTTGGCCGGGCAGCTCGGTGGGGCACTGCGGTTGGTGAGTGCCACAACCCGGTAGCTGGCGGGCTTCCTCGTGACCGGAGCCGTCCTCGGTGTCGAGGCGCTCGTCGCGGGCGCGGACGGCGGCGGGCCGGCCACAGCGGCGTGGCTCGGAGAGTGGTTCGGGGCGTCCCGTCCAGCCAAGGCGAGGCCGGAGCCGGCCGCGAGTGCGGCGACCGGCACCGCCACCCCGACCGCGAGGCGGCGCCGACGGGCGCTGACGTTCCGGCGGCGGACGACGTGGACGAGGTCCGGCTCGGGGTCGAGCTCTGCGGTGGCCTGTGCGAAACTGCGGCGCAGCAACGCGGTGATGTCGTCGTCAGTACGCATGATCGTTCTCCTTCATGTCGATCAGCACACCCGTGACGACACCGGCTGCAATGAAAAGGTTGCCCGGGCATCGTGAGTCCCGGGCGCTCCGAGCACATCCGGCAGCCAAAACAGACGTGATCCGGCTCGACGAGAACGGTCGCCTACCACATCCACGCCGATCTGACTGTGTACGTGAGCGGCGCCGACTGGTCAGGGTCACAGTTGTAGCGGCAAGGACACCTGCCGCGGCGAGCTCATTGCGGTGCGCGGTTGGCCCCGCTCTGGGTGGCCTCGAGCTTGCTCAGCAGACGCCGGACCGCGTGAACCATGTCGGCTTCGTCATGCCCGAACGCGCTGCGGAAGGAATACAGGGCGTTCTTCAGCAGGCGCACCTCGTCCTCGGTCAGTTCGACGACCGTCATCGCAGCGGTGTTCATCGTCGAGGTCCCCTCTCGTCGGACCCAGTATGCGGCTTAGCGGCTGCACGCGACACAATGTCCAACTCGTTCATCGGCGGGCGGACCGCGCTGGCCCGATCGATGCCACCACGGCAGGCCGGCGGCGCGCACCGATGGCCGGGGCCAGCCGCCATAGCGCCGCCGCAGCCAGCACGTGCCAGACGGCGTGACCCTGCATGACGCTGTTCGGCCCCCCCAGCCAGGTTCGATCCATCAGCCAGCTGATGACCACACCGGCGGCAGCCGTCACCAGCGCCGTGATCACCGGCTTGCGCAGCTGAGGACGCCACCGAATTCGCACCAGGTTCACCCCGATGGCCGCCGCCGCCATCGCTGCTTGGGCGACGGTGGACGCCGTCGATCCCCACGCGACCACCGGCACCATCGCCGCTGACGGCACCAGCCACCACATGTCTGACAGTTCGCGCCCGGCGAGGTCGCAGATCGCGTCGGTGGCAACGAAGACCAGGACCGCGGCCAGCGGAAGATCGTGGGCGTAGGCCTGCCAGTCGGGGTGCGGGCCGTGCTGAATGAACGACCCCAGGCCGATCCCGGCGACCAGGACCGAATAGACCACCTGGCGATCGCGGCCCGAAATGCCGGCTGCGCTGCGCGCCCGGGCGACGAAAATTCCCGCGCCCGCCAGGACGAATGCGACACTCGTCACCGCGCTGGCCGGCTGGCCGAGGATCCCGGCGCGGTACTGCTCGCAGAACGTCGCACCCTCCACTCGTCCGAGTATGAGCCAGCGACTCAGCAAAGCCTTGACTGACGCCGAACCCACACCTGGCCGCCGACTCGAGAATGCCGATTGCGCCCTCAGCGAACAAAGCCGCTAAGAGCCTGCTCAGAACGGCAGCCGGTGGGCATATCGCCGAGCCGCGACGACGTTGAACCGCTTAACCGAGTTCTACTGCCCGGGAGGAACGACAAGCATGACTGCCACGATTGACCGCGCTGCTCGGCAGGATGCGTTGACGGCTCGCCTCGCGACACTGCGGGCCGATCGCGAGCAGGCGCTGGCTGAGACGATTCCGGCCGGCGAGGGCGATATTGCCGATCGCGCTACGAACGTCGACGGCCACGTTCGCCTGGCGATGCTCGAGGAGCGAATCGCCAGTGTCGAGGCCGAGTTGGACGCACGCCACCGGCTGAGCACATCCGGCGCCGAGGACGGTGTCGCCGTCGGCGACACCGTCACACTCGACTTCGGTGATGGACCCGAATCATTGCTGCTCGGCACGGTTGAGGAAGCCGGCGAGAGCTTCGACGTGATCACCCCCAACAGCCCGCTCGGACGAGCGTTGCTGGGTTCCAGCGTCGGAACGACGGTCTCCTACGCGGCGGCACCGCGCCGCACGCTCACGGTGACGGTCATCGCCGTCAACTGAGGACCAGCCACTCCCCGAATTGCGCAACCTTTGGCATCCCCTGACTGCAAATGGTTGCGCGATTCGAAGTCAGGTACCTAGTTGTCGAGGTCGGCGGGCCGCAGCCGGAACACTTGCAACCGCAGTGAGTGATACTTATCGGTTTCGCCGACCCATTGCATGCCGATTCGGCGGACGGTGCTGGCCGCCCGATCATTAGCCGGCCGGACGAGTGCGATGACCTGTTCGATCTCCTGGTCGAACGCCCACCGGGCGAGCGCCTTGCCGGCTTCGGTCGCGTAGCCGTGGCCCCACGCGTCAGGTCGTAGTTGCCAGCCGACTTCGAACTCGTCGTCGGGCGGCAAGGGCAGCAACGTCGCCCCGCCCACGAGGGAACCATCGTCCGCCCGCTCGATCGCCCACCGCCCGGCCGGCGGGGTCATCCGCGAGTCTTCGGCCACCCACTGCTGGAGCACCAAGCGCATCCCTGACTCGTCGGCGACCCGGTCCATCACCGGAACCAACCACCTGGCGACCTGGGCCGCGCTGTAGACCTCCATCGCCGGCCGGGCATCGTCCACCGACCACGGTCGCAGCACGAGCCGCTCGGTGATCAGCCGCGGTGCCATGCGGTCACACTAGCGAAGCGGCCAGGTCCCGCAGTGGAGACATTTGCCCCTCGTACCTGCCGGAGCGGAGCTAGCCGAGCGTGAACGGATCTCGCGTGCCGCCGCTGAGTTCCACCCAGACCGCCTTGGTGGCCGTGTATTCGTGAACGGCCTCGATGCCGTTCTCCCGACCGAGCCCGGACAGCCCGAAGCCGCCGAAGGGCACGTCCGGGCCGACGACGCGATAGGCGTTGATCCAAACCGTACCGGTGCGTATGGCGTGCGCGACGCGGTGGCCACGATGGATGTCCTTCGTCCAGACGGCGCCCGCCAGCCCGTAGCGGCTGTCATTGGCCATAGCGATCGCTTCGTCCTCGGTGTCGAAGGGCATCACGGAGAGTACCGGCCCGAAGACCTCCTCGCGGGCAACGGCCATCGTGCCGCGGACGTCGGTCAGCACGGTCGGCTGGACGAAGTAGCCGCCGAGGTTGGGGTCGGGCCGGGCACCGGTAGCGACGCTGGCTCCTTCGTCCTCGGCCGACTTGAAAAACGACAGCACCTTGTCGTACTGCGGCCCCGTGGCCAGTGGCCCCATCTCCGTGTCGGTTGCGGCCGGGTCGCCGAGCTTGATCGTCTTGGCCCGAGCGACGACCCGCTCGACGAGAGCGTCGTGCACCGCACGCTGGACGAGCAACCGCGAGCCGGCCATGCAGGTCTGACCGGTGGCGGCGAAGACCCCGGCCACGATCCCGTTGGCGGCCGCGTCGAGATCGGCGTCGTCGAAGACGAGATGCGCCGACTTGCCTCCGAGCTCGAGCAGCACGCCGGTGATGTTGCCGGCAGCCGCTTTGGCTACCTCCGAGCCGACC
>JBKPQM010000234.1:0-9347 GCA_046734095.1 Actinomycetota bacterium
GAACAGTGACGACGCGCGAAGACGGCTACGGCCACACTGTTCAGGCGCGTTGTTAACTCATCCGCCGGTAGCGCCAGACGGAGAGCGGAACGAAGACCGCCACGATTCCCACGATCCAGGCGAGCGCGCCGGCGAGCGAATCAGGCACGCCGCCGGTGAGCGCGAGGGTGCGGGCCGCGTCCGCGGTCAGCGTCACCGGCGAGGCTTTGGCGATCGGTTGCAGCCAGTTCGGCATGCTCGCGACCGGGACGAAGACCGAGCTCGCGAACACGAGCGGAAACAGCAGCACGAACCCGGCCGTCTGCGCCGTCTCGGCACCGCGGACGACCAATGAGACGAAGGCGAAGATCCAGCTGAGGGCAAACCCGAACGCGGCAACGAGAACCACGCAGGCCAATGCGGGGAGGACGCCTGCCTGAAAGCGGAAGCCGACCAGGTAGCCGACGACGATCATTAGGCCGATGATCAAGACATTGCGCACGAGGTCCGCGATCGTTCGGCCGAGCAGGACCGCCGAGCGCGCCATCGGCATCGAGCGGAAGCGGTCGATGACCCCTCGGCGTAAATCCTCGGAGAGGCCGACCGCCGTATTGGATGCGCGGAACGTGACCGACTGGACGAAGATCCCGGGCAGGAGATAGTCGACGTATGTGACTCCGGGCGGGAGCGCCAGGCCGACGGCACCGCCGAACACATAGACGAACAGGACGACGAACATGATCGGCTGGATTGTCGAGAACACGAGGAGATCGGGCTGGCGCCAGAAGTGGCGGAGGTTCCGCATCGTGACGACGGCGCTGTCGGTGGCGCTCGTTTCGATGCCTTCGAGCGACGGTGCGTGCGGGCGGGGGAGCTCGCGGAGACGGGGCACGACCGTCTCGTCGCGGACGGCGGCGTGCTGCGGTTTGCCGTTCTCGCTGGGCGCCTCGCCGGTCAGCTGGAGGAAGACGTCGTCGAGCGTCGGTCGGCGCAGGCCCATATCACTGACGCCGACACCGGCCCGGCGGAGCTCAGCGGCGGCCTCCTCGACAAGGAGGAGACCCTCCCGCGGCGCGGGCAAGGTCAGCCGGTTCGGCCGCGCATCCTCCTCTGGCGGGCCACAGCCAACGCGAAGCAGCGCCGCCTCGGCCTCGTCACGCTGCTGTACGTCGGTCAGTTCGACCTCGAGGATTTGGCCGCCTACCCGGTCTTTCAGCTCGCTGCCAGTCCCTTCCGCGATCACCAGGCCGTGGTCGATGACGGCGATCTCGTCCGCGAGCTGATCCGCCTCTTCGAGGTACTGCGTCGTCAACAAGATCGTTGTCCCCTCGCGCCGCAGGTCGCGCACGATCTCCCAGATCTCATTGCGACTGCGAGGATCCAGACCAGTCGTCGGCTCGTCGAGGAAGAGCACCCGCGGCTGCGTGAGCAGGCTGGACGCCAAGTCGAGCCGCCGTCGCATGCCGCCCGAATAGGTTTTCGCGGTTCTGTCGGCAGCGTCGGCGAGCTCGAAGCGCTCGAGCAGCTCTGAAGCGCGGCGGCGGGCCTCATCGCGAGAGAGCCGGAACAGGCGCCCGAACATCTCGAGGTTCTCGCGGCCCGTCAGTAGCTCGTCGACCGCGGCGAACTGACCGGTCAGGGCGAGCAGCTCGCGCACCTTCGACGACTCGGCGACCACGTCGTGGCCGAGCAGCTGGGCTTGTCCCTCGTCCGGCTGGAGCAGCGTCGCCAGGATGCGGACGAGCGTCGTCTTGCCGGCGCCGTTCGGGCCGAGCAGGCCGAAGACCATGCCCTCCGGAACCTCCAGGTCGACGCCGGCCAGGGCCGTCGTCGACCCGAACCGCTTGACCACGCCCTCGACACGGACTGCGGGCGGCCTGCTGCGCCGCGCCCCGTTGGGCTCAGGCTGTGTCATCGCCGCACCTCGGTCAGCACGTCGTGGTGCGGACGGTTAGCCGCGTCGCGGTTCGGACAGACGCAGGTCTTCAACTCGGTCTAAAGCCGGATCAGGTTGACGCCGGAGAGCGGGTGGTGGATCTGCTGCATCGCGCCGCCGGTCGCCAGATCGCCGAGGTCGATCGGAGCGAACCCTGCTTCCTCGAAGAGCGCAACAACGTTCGCTTTCGCGTCGACGTCGTCTCCGGACAGGAAGATCACGCGGCGGCCGCCGGCTTCGTTCGGGTCCGAGCCCAGCACGTCGGCGCCGAGAGTGTTGGCAGCTTTCACCACGCGCGCGCCGGCGACGAGATCGGCGACGAGCTCGCTCGACGTTCTCCCGTTCAGGTCGTCGGCAGCCCAGTCGTTCGTCGCGTCGATTACCGTGTGCCCAGCCCAGCCGATGCCCTGAACGGCCTCTCGAACCCGCGGCCAGGGGACGGCAACGACGACGATGTCAGTTGCCGCCGCATCGGCCGCCGTCGCTGGCGTGACCCCCTCGCCGAGCTCGGAGACCACTGACGCCAGCGATTCGGGACCGCGGCTGTTGGCGATCAGGACGGAGCGCCCGGCGCGGAGCGCGGTCCGCGCCATCGCCTGCCCGAGGCGCCCAGCGCCGATGATTCCCACTGAATCGGTCATACTTGCTCCTCATATTCGGACGCGAACAGGTAGCTGACTGCGAGACTCCGGTACGGCCGCCAGCGATTGGACACCTGAATGACTTCGTCTTCGGTTGGCAGGTGGTCGAAGCCATAGGCTCGTTGAATAGCACGCCTAAGCGCGAGGTCTCCCGACAGAAAAACGTCGGGCCGATCGAGCGCCACGAGCAGGAACCCGCGCGCGGTCCACGGCCCGATTCCTGGCACCTCGGTCAGGGTCGCCTCGACCTCATCGTCCGTCATTTTCGAGAGCGCCTTATCGCTCAGGCGTCCGTCGACGAATCGCTGCGCGAGCGCACGTAACGTCTCGCCCTTTCGAGCGGAGAAGCCGCTTGCGCGCAGCACCTGTGGATCGGCGGCGAGCAACTCGGCCGGCGAAGGCAGGTGCCCTCCGAATCGCTCCTGCAGATGGGAGATGAGCGCCCGGGTCGAGCTGACGGATAGCTGTTGACCCGCGACCTGAAAGATGAGCGTGCCGAACCCATCGAGGGGCGGGAGCTCGTCCATCCACGCGCGCGGTCGGAAGTCGGGATGCGCGTCGATCACCCGGGCGAGTACCGGGTCGGCCTTCCGGAGGAACTGGCGCGCCTTACGATCGGCAATCGCGGCCAGCTTGTGCGGTGCGGCGTCCACACTCATCTTTTTAGCAGTCGCTTGGTGAGCACGATATCGATGACGTCGGCCACCGTCTCTTCACGTGCCCAGTCGCGCTGGAGCTCGACGGCGAGGGCGACCCAACTGACCGGCTGGGCGCCGGCCTGGACGACGCGCTCCACGCCCGCGCGATGCGCCTCGTCGCTGGTACCGCCGATGGCGTCGACGACGGGGTAGACGTCGTAGCCCTCCCTGAGGGCGTCGAGGGCGGGAAAGGCCATGCAGATTTCCGTCCACAGCGCACACAGGATCAACTTGCGCCGGCCAGTTGCGCGCACGGCGGCGAGAAAGTCGCCGTCCTCCCACGCGTTTGTCGTCGTCCGGTCGATCGGCGGGTGGTCCTCGAGCACCTCCGCGAGCTCGGGCACGGTCGGTTGCCCGCGTCCGGTCGCGACGTTGATCGTCGAATGGACGATCGGCAGGTGGAAGGCGTTCGCGGTCTTCACGGTCGAGACGATGTTCTCCAGCAGCAGGTCGCGATCGATCGACAGGACTCCGGCGAACTGGGACGGCTGGTAGTCGATCACGAGCAGCGCAGCGTTCTGCTGCGTCAGCAGGTGATCGCCGACCGGGTCACGTACCGGGAGGCTGGCCATCAGGGATGCACCTGTGAGCCGTGGCCGAGGTCGAGGCGGATCGACTGCATTACCCAGAAGGTGGTGTTCTCGGTGAACACGTCGGCGGCGGCGAGCATGCTGGTGTACTTCTCGATCACCGGCGCGGCCGCTACCCGGGCGATCTCGTCCAGGTAACCCTTGAGGGCTGCCCAGGAGTTCTCGCCGTACCTTTCGAAATAGCGAGTCGGATCGACGGTGTCGATCGCCTTCCGGGAGTTGTCCGCGATATCAGCCATGTACTGCTGGTGCAACGTCACGTCCTCGCGGGTCCCGAGCCGGCCGTTGTGACCGCCGATGAAATGCCTCCACGAGTAGGCAAGCGCGTTCGCCGGCGCCTCTATGTAGCCGGGGATGTCCTCGGTCAGGTTCGACAGGTAGATCGGCGCCCAACCTGCGTTGACGACGTCGATCAGCATCAGCGTGTCGTGATCCGGCAGATGGATGACGATGTTGTCCGGCGTGTGGTTGGGGCCGTGCCACGCCAGATCGATGCGCTCTCCGCCGATCTCGAGCGTGCGGCGTTCTTGAAACGTCTCCTCGTTCGGCGGCCTGGCCGGATCGTCGTCGCGGAGCAGCAGCCGGCGCGTCTCCTCGTGGCCGATGCGGGTGACGTTCTTGCCGAACAGTGAGGACGCGCCGGCGTGATCGGCGTGGTGGTGCGAGTAGATGAGGTAGTTGACCGCGTTGCTGACGCCGTTGGCAGCGGCGATCTCGTCCACGGCCCGTTGGATGTTGTGACCGATCGTTGGCGGCGCGTCGAGCACCACTACGCCGTCCGACGTCGTCAAGAACGCCGCCTGGTAGGTGCCGTCGGTAATCCAGTAGAGATTCCGCTCGACGCGGCCGACGTAGTAACCCTGATCGTTGAGCGCGGGTCCGAGCGCCGACCGGGGAACGGGCGCATAGTCCGGCATTGCAGCTGTGTCGGTTGCGTTCATGCCGGCACCCCTCGCGCTAGGGCCCCGCGCGCTTCATCGAGATCGAGAAGTGCTCCGTTCAAGCCGAACTGGTGCAGGTCGCCGCCGGGCATCTCGAGGCGTCCGGCATCGGCGACGCCGCCCGCCTTCAACGGTGTGAAGCCGGCGGCACGGATCAGCCGCTCGATCGTGGTCGCAGCAGCGTCGTCGTCGGTGGCGTAGAACAGCACGGCCCGTCGAGGCTCGCGGTTCGCGGCGGCTGACAGCGCGTCTGCGGTGAGCGTTCCGAATGCCTTCACGTAGTGCGCCCCGGCGGGCAGCGTCGCATCGACCACCGAGCCGGACGATTGGCCATCAGGCAGTGTTCGCATCATCTGTCCCTTCTCGTCGAACCCGAGCGGGTTCGACGGATCGACAACGACCTTGTTGTCGAGCAGGCGCGCATACGTTGCGGTCAGTTCCTTGATCGTGTCGAGCCAGACGGCGAAGACGACGACGTCAGCACCGGCTATCGCGTCTTCGACCGAGCCCGCGCGTGCGAGCTGTCCGAGTTCTTGCGTGAGCGTTTCCGCTCGTGTTTGTCTCTCGCGGCCAAGACGACGGGCTCGCCACCGCCTACGAGGTGCCGCGCAAGCGGGCTCCCGATATTGCCAACGCCGATGATTGCGGTTGTCAACCTGACTCCTCTACAAGGTCGGTCTTGGCATCGTCGCGCCGGCGGCCGGGGAATCGAATCCTGGAAATCCGTAGTCCGCGACCCCAGTGGCATGCTCCTGGGATGGTCACGAGGGGTCCCGCCGCGCGGCTGCTCGGCCGGCAGCGCGAGCGCGGCGTCCTCGACCGCATGCTGGACTCTGCGCGCGGCGCACACGGCGGCGTGCTGGCGGTGTACGGCGAGCCGGGCGTCGGCAAGACGGCCGTGCTCGAATACGCGGTAGAGGCCGCGAGTGATTTCCGCCTCGCCCGCGCAGTCGGAGTTGAAGGCGAGATTGAGCTGGCGTTTGCGGCGCTCCAGCAGCTGTGCTCGCCGAGCCTAGATCTCATAGAGCACTTGCCGGATCCTCAGCGCGACGCCCTGGAAGTCGCGCTCGGGCTTACCTCGGGCCGGCCTCCGAATCCTTATCTCGTCGCGCTCGCGGTGCTCAACCTCCTCTCCGAGGCTGCCCAGGAACGGCCACTGCTCTGCGTAGTCGACGACGCGCACTGGCTCGACGGTTCCTCGGCGCGTGTGCTCTCGTTCGTGGCCCGCCGCCTGCTCGCCGAGCAGATCGTGATGGTCTTCGCAGCGCGCGAGCGGATCAGCGCTCTGGCCGGCGTTGCCGAGCTTCGAGTTGAGCCGCTCGGCCACCGGGACGCGCGGGCGCTGCTCGAATCGGTCCTGCCGGCGAGGTTCGACGAGCTCGTCTTGGAGCGGATCGTGGCCGATACGCGGGGCAACCCGCTCGCGCTCCTCGAGCTGCCGCGCGGGCTGACGCCCGCGCAGCTCGCGGGTGGGTTCGGGTTGCCCACCGCACTGCCCCTGTCAGCGCGGATCGAGGAGAGCTTCACGCGCCGGCTGGCCCGACTGCCGCGTGATGCGCGCCGCTTGCTGCTGGTGGCGGCTGCGGATCCCACCGGCGACGCCGCGCTCGAGTGGAGGGCCGCCGCCATCCTCGGGATCACCGACGCGGCCGCGCGCGACGTCGAGGCGGACGGACTCGTTGCGTTCGATGCCCGCGTGGTGTTTCGTCATCCGCTTGTCCGCTCGGCGGTGTACCGGGCAGCCGACCCGGAGGATCGGCGCGGCGCCCACCGGGCCCTTGCGGAGGCGACCGATCCGGCGATCGACCCGGACCGTCGCGCATGGCACCGCGCCCAGGCCGCATCGCAGCCCGACGAGGACGTGGCCGCGGAGCTGGAGCGATCCGCAGAGCGCGCACAGGCGCGCGGCGGTTTCGCTGCCGCCGCGGCGTTCCTCGAGCGTTCCTCACTCTTGACGGTCAACCCAGCTCGGCGGGCCACGCGGGCACTCGCCGCGGCCGAGGCGAAGCAACAGGCGGGCGCCCTCGACGACGCGCTCGCACTTATCGTGAGCGCGCAGGCGGGCCCCCTCGACGAAGCGCAGCGGGCCCAAGTAGACGTCCTTCGCGCTCGCATCTCGTTCGCCGCGGACCGCGGGAACGAGGCACCCCCGTTGTTGCTCACTGCGGCCAAGCGCCTCGAGCCGCTCGACCGTGCAGCTGCGCGAGAGATCTATCTCGACGCACTCACCGCGGCGCTGTTCGCCGGTCGCCTCGCCGGCGAGGTCGATGCTCGACAAGTTGCTGAAGCGGCCCGTGAAGCGCCACAACCGGCGCCTCCGGAGCGCGCTGTGGATCTTCTCCTCGACGGATTGGCACTCCTCATCACCGAAGGGGCCGCGGCAGGAACACCGGTCCTACGCAGCGCATTGATCGGGTTCGGTAACAAGGAAATCGGAACGCAAGAAGGACTTCGCTGGCTCTGGCTTGCCGGCCGCGCTGCCGGTTACATCTGGGACTACGAGAACTGGGACTCGCTCACCCGCAGGCAGGCCCGGATCGCGCGCGAGTCGGGTGCCCTGACCGTACTGCCGCTCACCCTCAGCACCCGAGCCGGCGTGGAGCTGTATGCGGGCAACCTCGCCGATGCGAGCGCCCTGGTCGAAGAGGCGAACGTGGTCACAGAGGCGACCGACGGACGCAATGTTCCATACGCGCCACTCGCGCTCGTCGCGTTTCGCGGTCTCGAGCCCGACGCTTCACGATTGATCCAAACCAGCACGGAGGACTTCGTCGCGCGAGGGGAGGGAATGGGGGTCACGCTTGCGCACTGGGCGAGTGCCTACCTTCACAACGGGCTCGCGCGCTACGACATGGCACTTGCCGCCGCTGAGCAGGCCGCCGAGGATCCGCGTGAGCTGTGGTTCTCGCCGTGGACGATGGTCGAGTTGGTCGAGGCGGCGGCGCGCATTGGCCAACAGCAGCGCGCAACGGATGCCCTCGAGCGGTTGAGCGAGACGACACAGGCGAGCGGCACACCATGGGCGCAGGGTGTCGAAACGCGCTCGCGCGCTCTGCTAGCTGAAGGTGAAGCGGCCGAGATCCTTTACCGTGCAGCGATCGACCGTCTTCGGCCGACGCGTCTTCGCGTTGATCTCGCGCGCACGCATCTGCTGTACGGCGAGTGGCTTCGGCGCGAACGGCGCCGGACGGACGCACGTACGCAGCTACGGACGGCGTACGACTTCTTCTCCGACTTCGGAATGGAAGCATTCGCCGAACGTGCGCGCGTCGAGCTTGAGGCGACGGGCGAGCGCGCCCACACGCGGACCCTGAAGACGCTCGGCGAGCTCACGCCGCAGGAATCCCAGATCTCGCGCCTCGCGGCCAAAGGACACACGAACAGAGAGATCGCCGCTCAGCTCTTCCTGAGCCCGAGCACCGTGGAGTACCACCTACGCAAGATCTTCCGCAAGCTCGACGTCAAGTCCCGTACCGAGCTCGCGAACCGCCTGCGGGAGTAGCGCCTGCGCCGTAGCGCCTTCGCCTGATCCGCAGCCAACTCGGCCCTTACCCCGACTTTGCCCCTCCAATGCACGCTGGTGAGCTCTTCGACCGAGCATTCGGAGGGCAAAGTGCGAGGTCAGCCGACGCGGTCATCGTTTGTCGAGGCGTAGGGCGAGAGCGGGGCATAGGGCGACGGCGCGGCGGGCGTTGGTGGTTTCGCCGTGGCGAATGGGATGGGCGGCCAGGATGGGGTATCCCCATTCGTCGCGGGTGATGCGCCTGGGGAGCAGCGCCGCGCAAAGCCCGTGCCCGTCGCAACGCGTCCAGTCGATCTCGAGGCTGGTCATGCCGGCACCGGCAGTTGTCCGCGCACCGGGCGGCCGCAGCCGCCGATGCGGTGGCGCTCGATCTCGTCGCGTAGTAGGTGCAGCGCGGAGGTGATGAACCGCACTGCGCCGTCGGGGTGGTGGCAGGCGCCGCGTCCGTCGACCGCGGTCGCGTGTCGAAGTGCCGCAGGTATGTCGCCGCGGGCGAGGTCGTGGGCGAGGGCGGGTAGGCCGTATCGGCACGGTCCGCACTGGCCGGCGGATTGGGCGGCCAGCCAGGTGCTGACCCGGATGAGTTCGCCCAGCGCGCAGGTGCTGTGGTCGAGCACGGCGATGATCCCGGCGCCGAGCCCAGTCTGCCGGGTGAGCGGGGTGTGCGCGGCTGGTGGGTGCCAGCTGCCGTGGTAGCCGCCGATGATGACGGCTTGTGGTGGGGGGGCGGCGGCGATGGTGAGCAGGATGTCGAGGGGGATGCCGATGGGGATCTCGACGACGCCCGGGCGGGCGAGCGCGCCGCTCAGCGTGAGCAGCGTCGTGCCGGGCTCGGCGTGGCTGCCGGTGTCGCGGAATCGGTGCGGGCCCAGCCGCAGGGCTACGGCGAGCTGGGCGAAGGTTTCGACGTTGGACAGCAGGGTGCCGTGTGGGGCGAGGTGGGCCCGGCGGCCGGGTGGGAGCGGAGGGCCGCCGGCCAGTGCGCGCCGCAGCGCGCGGGCTTCCCCGGCCACGAAGCCGCCGTGGGTCTGCTCGACGT